>CAZUZB010000005.1:0-34251 GCA_964624695.1 uncultured Anaerolineales bacterium
GGCGCGAGGGTGCGGTGTGACGAGCTGGCCGGATGCAGCGCCAGGCTCATCACATCGCCCAGGGTGGGCGCCGGCTGCACCAGGCGTAGCGCATCCAGAAAAGCGAACGCCTCCACCCGCCCCGCGTCCCGCAGCTCAAAGGCCACCACGCCGCCGTAACCGCGCCCCTCGAACTGGCGGCTAGCGAGAGCGTGTTGCGGATGACTGCTCAACCCCGGATAGTGCACCCGTGCCACGCCGGGTTGGGTCTCCAGCCAGGAGGCCACCCGCTGTGCGTTGGCGCACTGCTCGCGCATGCGCAACGCCAAGGTCATCAGCCCCCGCCGCACCTTCCACGCCTCCTGCGGGGCCAGGCTCGGACCCATCAACCGGCGGGTGGCGTCGAGGGCCGCAGCCCGCTCCGCCGAACACGCCACCACTCCCGCCAGGGCATCGCCATGCCCCGCCAGGTACTTGGTCGCCGAGGCCATCGCATAGTCGGCGCCCAGCTCCAGCGGGCGGGTCAGCCAGGGGCTGGCAAAGGTGCTATCCACGATCAACGTGGCATCCGCCTGGTGCGCCAGATCGGCCAGAGCGCCCACATCAGCCACCCGCAACAACGGATTGGAGATGGCCTCGCAGAACAACGCCGCCGGGCGGACCTGCCGTAGCGCATCGGCTACAGTCTTCAGGTCGTTGACGTCCACGTATGCGACGCCAACCCCCTGAGGCGCCATGACGCCATCGATGAGGCCTCGGGTGGCTCCGTATACGTCGGCCGCGCATACCAGCCCCCGCGCGGCCCCAACGCCCGCGCCCAACAGCGCGCCATGCACCGCCGCCATGCCGCTGGCATAGGCTACCGCTGCCTCGGCCCCCTCGAGAGCCGCCACTGCCTTCTCCAGAGCCACCACCGTCGGGTTGGCATAGCGGCCGTAGGTATAGCCCTGCTCCCGCCCATCAAAAACGGCGTCGAGATCGGCCATACGCGGATACGAGTAGCTCACGCTGTGATGCACCGGCGGCGCGGTCGCACGCCACCCCTCTCCAGCGCCATCCGCCCGGATCCCCGCATGGACGGCCAATGTCGCCAGCTTGATGCGTGGCATCGCGCTCCTTTCTGCGAGATAGCACCCGTAGAGTAGAGCGAATCCAGTCCTCTGGCAACCAACGCAACACGCAAAAACGCACAGAGGCCCGTGAGCCTCTGCGCGCTGCCATCGGCGCTGGTGCGGGCAGTTTCCGACGCCCGCCCAACGTTTCGCTAGTCTAGAGGGATCGCCTCGAACCGGTATCCCCGCGCCGAGAGATTCTCCAGCATGATCTCGAGCGCTCCCACGGTCTCGCCCCGGTTCCCACCCCCATCGTGCAGCACGACGATCCGTCCCGGGGCGGCCTGGTGGATCACGGCTGCGGCGATGGCCTCGGCCCCGTCAGCCATCCAGTCACGTGGGTCAATGTCCCACAAGATCACACGCAGGCCGAGCTCTTCCACAACAGCACGGGAAGCATCATCGATGACACCATAGGGCGGGCGCAAGCACGGGCTGGCGACTCCCCCAAGGGCTTCGTCCGTGCGCCAGATCTGCTCCATCAGCTCGTCGCGCTCCACCCCCACGAGCAGCGGGTGGTCCCAGCTATGATGGCCGATGACGTGGCCGGCGGCCACGATCGTCTGTACGAGATCCGGGTTCTTGGCTGCCTCTTGGCCGAGCGCAAAAAAGGTGGCTTTGGCATCGTAACGATCGAGGACAGCGAGGATCCGAGGCGTCCATATACGATTGGGGCCATCGTCAAAGGTGAGATAGAGCACCTTGTCGGCCGTCGCGTCCTCGGGCATGGGCGCCACCGCTAACGCACCGTCCTGGGGCTGCTCATCCAAAGCTACCGATGGCGCCTCGTTCCTATCGGGGATTTGGCGCTCGCCGCCTGGAGACGGTGCCGACTCGGCCATGGGCGCCTGGCTGTCCAGCGCGGCGTCGATCACCCAGGTAGCCTCGTTGGCCAAGGATTCGGTGGAAACAGCTGACCATGATCGGGAAGCCACCGCGCCAGTGGATCGCGGCCCACTTTCCACTGCCTGCATCAGCGTCGACACATTGGGCGTGGGCGTCGGTTCGGGGTCAGGCGCCATGGCGGCGGCTGTGTCGCTGGCGCCCCATCCCTGCAGACCGATCAGCCCAGTGTTCAGCGTCGAGACCAGCGCCAGCCCGGCCAGAAGCAACCGTGTCCGCCCGAACAGACCCCTGCCCTTGCCAGAACGCTCCTCCTGGTCCGCCTTGGGCGCTTCGGCCTCGTCTGCAGCCTCATCATCCGCCGCCTCAGGAACCGTGGAGGCGGCCCGCTCAGCGCGGCGCGCGCGCCCGGGGTTACGCGTGATCTCGATCCCTTCCTCGGGATGCTCTGCGACCCACCGCCGCAGTGCTTGGGCGACCAGCGCGTCCATGGCCTCCGGCAAGTCGTCGGTGGTCCCGCCAGCGCCTAGCGCCTCCACCAAGGTGGGCTTCACGATGAGGCGCACCGCTGGGGCCAGCAACTCGGCCATCAGCTCGGGCTCTTGCGCGATTCGTTCGCGCAGCACCTCATCGATTAACGGGAGCAGGGCCTCTTTCAGGTACTCGGGCGCGAGCAGGATGCGCCGAAGCTCGTTGAGCGCTTCCCTGGAGTAGCTATCAGCCGCCATGGCCTATTCCTTGGTTGGCTCCACCAAACTGGCGAGAATGTCCGTTGTGGCGTCTCCGGTCTCCATGCGTGTTGCGATCTCTAGGAACACGGCCGCCAGAGAGCGACGGTCGAGCTTTTGGCCATTCAGCTTGTCGGTCACCTGGCGCAGCTCGGCCTTGATCTCGTCCTCGGCTTGGCGCTTTTCACGCTTGACCGTCTCGATGCCACGCTCGTACTGATCCCGGTACTGGTCGATAAGCGACCGCAGCGAGTGCAAGTCATGGCTCTGGCGAGTTTGAGCAGCCTGAAGCTCACTCACCTGCTCCGCCAAGCTCTGCACCACGATCTGTAGCTGACGTGACTGTGCCACTACCTGCTGAATCAGGGGCGCTTGCGAACGAACCTGCTCCAAGCTACGGGAGAGCTCTTCGTAGGATTGCTTGATCCCGCGCTCTACGCCTGCGACGCGCTCCCTCTGAGCCTCTTGCAACTCATCGAGGCCGTCCAATGCTTGACGCATGTCATTGGCAATCCGGTCGTTATCGCGGCGCAGATCCGAGAACCGCCGCTCGTACTCTTCCATCTTGGTGCCAAAGAGCGCGTCGCGGAGCCGCTTTACCTCGGCATCGCGAATGGGCTGGCGAGGTTGATCCCCTCCACCCATGATGAGCTGCCGCACCCGCTCGAGGTCATCATGCTCCTCGGCTGGCCCCGTCTCGTGCGATGGCGGAGCTGACGGCTTGGTCACGGCCACGTCCTGACCCGCCGTTGCCTCTGCCTTTTTGCCAGTCTCTTCCCTGTCCGTCATCGATCCTCCTGTGTCTAGGTGCTAGGTAGAAGGTATATCTCCACCCGGACCATGCTCCCAGCTATTCCCCCGTCCTGTCGTTTCTGTTACCGACCCATCAGACGGCAACCTCTGTGACCAAGTATACCAAAGCCGCCGCACGCCTTGGGTGAAAGTTCCGTCAATATCTCGTCAAACTAGCGTAAAGCACACGTCGGGGAGCGGCCAAAGGCGCCCTACCCAGGCCGATCCCGATCCATAGCAAGGCACGCTCCCGCCAGTCCGTCACTCACCTTGACCCACCCCCCGGCGGCCAGTATGATCACGCTAGACGATTTGGGGCGATGAGCAGCCCTCATGCAAGGAGCGTAGACACGATGGTCAACAAGATATCCCTCGACGGCACCTGGCAGTTTCGGGAGGCCGACAGCGATGCGTGGCAGCCCGGGCAGGTGCCCGGCTGCGTGCAGATGGACCTGATGGCCCTGGACCAACTGCCCGACCCGTTCTACCGCACCAACGAGGTTGAAACGATCAAGCTCGAACACAAGAACTGGGTCTACCGACGCGCCTTTGATCTGGACCACGAGACAGTGGAAGCTGATATGGTGGAGCTGGTGTTCGAGGGTGTCGATACCATCGCCGAGATCTACCTGAACGACACCTACCTGGCCCAGATCGAGAACATGTTCATGCCGTTCCGCTTTGACGTGACGGATCTGCTCCGGATAGGCGAGAACGAGCTGACGGTGCGGCTGCTCTCTCCCGTCGACCTCCCCCTGGCCCTGCAGCGCAACAGCGGCCTCAAGCTCACCGCCACCAGCGATCAGGCCCGCAACTATATCCGCAAGGCGCAATACAGCTACGGCTGGGACTGGGGACCACGCATCGCCCAGGTGGGCATCTGGCGCTCTGTGTACCTGGACGTCTCCGACCGAGCGCGGCTATACGACCCTTATGTGCGCACCGAGGCCATCTCCAAGGATGCAGCCCTCGTGCGCGCTTCCGTAAGCGTGGATCTCTGCGCTTGCACCGAGGCCGACTTGGAATTCGCCATCAGCCGGGACGGACAGCTTGTGTCACAGGGGAGCGTGGTGAGCGCCCCCACACCCGAGGGCGCCGGCGGCGAGCTGCTGCTGAGCATCCCCCAGCCCGAGCTGTGGTGGCCCAGCGGCATGGGCACGCAACCGCTCTACGATCTCACGGTTCGGGCGCTGGTCGATGGCGACGTCGTCGATGAGGTGACCGCGCGTTTTGGCGTCCGCACTGTAAGCCTGCTCCAAGAGGCCGACGCTGAAGGGCGGAGCTTTGTCCTGGCCATCAACGGCGTGCGCGTGTTCTGCAAGGGCGCCAACTGGATCCCGGCCGACAGCCTGCTCCCGCGCGTCACCGCCCAAGACTATGAGGAGCTGATCCAACTGGCGGCCGATGCCAACATGAACATGCTGCGCATCTGGGGTGGCGGCATCTATGAGGATCCTGCCTTTTACCAAGTTTGTGACAAGCTGGGCATCATGGTCTGGCAGGACTTCATGTACGCCTGCGCCCAGTACCCCGACGAGCTGGATTGGTTCGCCGACCTGGCCGAGGACGAGGCGCGGGCTGTGGTCGCGTCGCTGCGCAATCACCCCAGCATCGTGCTCTGGTGCGGCAACAACGAGAACAACTGGGGCTTTGCCGATTGGTGGCACACCGGCGTACCCAAGTTCGAGGGGAACTATATCTACCGCGAGATCCTGCCCCAGGTGTGCGCCGAGCTCGACCCCTCACGCCCCTACTGGGTCTCCAGCCCCTATGGCGGCGATTCGCCCAACGGCATGGAAGAGGGCGACCGCCACTCGTGGGACGTCTGGAGCGGCTGGCGCGACTATGCCGGCTATCTCCAGGATACCGGCCGGTTCATCAGCGAGTTTGGCTTCCAGGCCATGCCCTGCTGGAAGACCGTCCTCTCCTACACCGAGCCCGAGGATCGCCGGCTCTTTTCTCCGGTGATGATGAGCCATCAAAAGATGGTCGATGGCAACGAGCGGCTGCTCCGCTTCCTCGCAGGGCGCATCGGCCTGCCCAAGGACCTGCAGAGCTTTGTGTACCTGACCCAGTTCAACCAGGCCGAGGCCATCCGCACGGGCGTGGAGCACTGGCGCGAGCGCAAGTTCAGGACCAGCGGCGCCCTCTACTGGCAGTTCAACGACTGCTGGCCGGTGGCGAGCTGGGCCTGCCTGGACTATTACCGCCGCAAAAAGGCGCTCTGGTACGCCAGCCGCCGCTTCTATGCCGACGTGCTCCCGATCCTGCGCTTCGAGAACGACACCGTGACGCTATCGGCCGACAGTGATCGGCTGGAGGAAGCGACCGGCCAGGCCACGGTGATCGCCTACGACCTCAAGGGATCTGTGCGAGCGCAGCACACCGTAGAGGTGAGCCTGTTGGCCAACGCCGTCACCCCACTCAGAACCTTCTCGCTCAGCGAGCTGGGCATCGGCTACCAACCGCGCGTCCTGCCAGAGGATCGCGGCTCGACCACCGTTCCCGTAGAGCGCAATGGCGACCTGCTGGACACCGTCGTCTACGTTCACCTCAAGATCGGCGACCGCACCTATACCAACCATCTGGTCTTTGACCGCTTCCGTTGGCTGGAGCTGCAACCTCCCACCATCACGGTGGAGCGCGACGGCGAGACCATCACCCTGACCAGCGACGTGCCCGCCTTTGGCGTGTTCGTCGAGACAGAGCAGGATGTGGACCTCTCGGATAACGGCCTGACGCTCCAACCCGGCGTGCCGGTCACCCTAACGTGCGACGGCGACCCGGGCGAGGTCAGCGTCTTCGACCTGACCAGTCTGGTTGCCCAGATCTGAACGCAACGCTTGCTGCGGGGAGGTGGTTGCCCGCCTCCCCGCGACGATGGTAGGAGCTGAACCATGCCCCAACTGACCATCCCGAACCTGTTTGCCCGCCGCAGCATCCGCCAGTTCACCGCCGAGCCCGTCACCGAGGACCAGATTCGAACTCTGCTAGAGGCTGCCATGGCCGCGCCATCGGCCGGCAACCGCAAGCCGTGGCATTTCGTGGTGGTGACCGATGCCGAGGCCCGCGCCAAGCTGGCGGCGGATCATCCCTATGCCAAGATGGTCGCTCAGGCGCCGGTGTGCATCGTGCCCTGTGGCGAGCCCGCCTCCAGCTACCCTGGGCGCGAGGCCTACTGGATCCAGGATTGCGCCGCCGCCACCGAGAATATCCTGCTGGCCGCCACAGCCCTCGGCCTGGGAGCTGTTTGGTGCGGCGTGCACCCCATCCCAGAGCGAGAGGCCTCCGCCCGCAGGTTGCTTGGCATTCCAGAGCAAGTGATCCCCTTTGCGTACATCGCCATTGGCCATCCCGCCGAGCACAAGGAGCCTCGCACCCAGTACGACGCGGCCCGCGTGCACCACGAACGTTGGTAGACAAGAGGAGACCTCATGCGACAGTTCCTGCAAGAGAACCCCGTTAGGGTCAAGCTCGCCCGCGGCAAGCCTGCCGTCGGCGGTTGGGTCACCTTTTGCTCGGCCGAGGCGGCCGAGGCCCTGGCCACCATCGGCTTTGACTGGGTCTCCGTCGACGTGGAACACAGCCCCGTCGGCTTTGAGACCCTGACCAACTGCTTCCGCGCCATCCAGTTGGCCGGCAGCGTCCCCATGGCCCGGGTGCCGTGGAACGACACCGTCTGGATCCAGCGAACCCTGGATGCCGGCGCCATGGGCCTGATCATCCCCATGGTGAACACAGCCGAGGATGCCGCCCATGCCGTCTCTGACACCCAATACGCCACCCGCGGCCGGCGTAGCTGTGGCGGCAGCCGTCTGCGCCCCTATGTGCGGGAGCGGTGGGAGGACTGGTCGGGCCGCAACATCCTCTGCATCCCCATGATCGAGACCATCGAGGCCGTCGAGAACGTGGAAGAGATCCTCTCGGTGGAGGGCGTGGCAGCCTGCTTTGTGGGGCCGCGCGATCTGGCCCTTTCCATGGGCATCGATGACAGCGACACCGGCCCCGGCACCGAGCACGAGGCCGCCATCATGCGCGTGCTGGAGGCGGGGCGCCGCTTGGGCGTGCCCGTGGGCAAGCACTGCTTTGACGCCGCCGAAGTCCGCCTGCGCATCGAACAGGGCTGGCAGTTCCTGGCCCTGGCCAGCGATGTCCGCTTTATGCAGGCCGCTGCCCAGGCCGCGCTCAGCTCGCTGAACCTGGCCGACGAGGCCGAGTCGAAAGACCTTTACTAGAGCAGGCCACAAACGCGCAAGGGCGGGGATCGGATCCCCGCCCTTGATGCTTCCTATGACGATGTCCTCACACCGAGGGCATCACCACGTCGCAATAGCGCCGCTGCTCGGCCGATTCGCGCGCCCACAGGCACGTCAGCGCCGAGGTGATCCCCGCCTCGATGGGGCTGCGTGACGGCATGCCATCGCGCATCGCCCGGATGAAATCCCACAGCAGCTCGCGATCGCCGCCAAAGTGCGGCATCTCGCCCGTGTAGGTGATCGTCTCCACCTCGGGCGACTGGTGCCGATACAGGCGAATCACGTTCTCATACCAGTCAAAGTCGATGGTGCCCTTGTAGCCATACAGCCGCGCCCCGCGCCGGCCGGCGCTGAACCGGGCAAACACGTTCTGCGTGTAGGAAAGCTGCGCTCCACCCTCGTACTCGACGATCAGGTTGGAGAGATCCTCGTTGCGGATCTCGCGAGAGAACAGGCACATCCGCTCCGACGCTGTATCGACCTTTTCGCCGCGGAAGCGCTGATAGAACAGGTTGAACGGGCTCTCGGGGCAGGTCTCCCACTCGTCGCAATCGACGCAGTGCAGATCGTGCGGCTTGTCGCCACCATATACGCCACGGGCGTTCATGGCGCAGAGCTGCTTGGGAGTCTCGCCTAGTAGATATCCCACATAGTCCAGATCGTGGGTGGCCTTTTGCAGAAACAGCCCGCCGACCTCGTCCCAGTTGCGGTACCAATCGTAAAAGTAGACGTCGCCATAGGGCACATCGTTGGTGGCGACCACATGCTCCACCGAGCCGATGACATCGGCGTCGATCATCTCTTTGACGGTCTGCACATGACGGGTCAGCCGCAAGGGAAAAGACACCACCACCGGCGCCGGATACTGGGCATAGGCCTGGTGGAGCGCTGCTACCTGCTCAAAGCTGATGGCCACCGGCTTTTCCAGGAACAGCGGCATCGGGTGCTGCGCCACCAGCAACGCCATGGGCGTGTGCAGGTAGCAGCGGGTGCCGATCATTACGCCGTCCAGTTCCGCCTCGGCCAGCATGGTCTCAGCATCGCCGAAAAAGCGCGCGTCAGCCAGAAAGCCATCATCCTTGGCCCGGATCTCTTTCGCGCGGGGATCGCACACGGCCACCACGCCGTACGGTACGCCAAACTGCCCGAGCCCTTTGGCCATGGACGACACGCGTCCACCGTAGCCGATGATTCCCACCCTCAGCATCGTCAACCTCCTACCTCGCCGGATTGTCGCCCAATGCGCGCCGATCGAGCCATCTCAGCGCCTCCTCACGAGACGCCATCTTGCCGGCTACCTGGGCCTCGCGAATCGCTTCTAGAGCCCGCCCAACGGACGGGCCCGAGCCAGCGCCCCAAACCCGCATCACGTCGCGTCCATCCACCAGCCGTGGCGGCTCAACCACCTGAGCGCGCCGCTGGAACCAGGCCATCAGCGCCTCAGCCGCCCGGCTCTGCTCCCCTCCCACCAAAGACAGCACGGCGCCGTCCACGCCGGCCTCGCCGTAACGGCGATAGTACCGGTAGAGCGCCACGTCGCCGTCGCCATCCAGACCTGTGGCCAGCGCCTCCGACCCCGCCACCGCACCACGCACCCAGCGCACCTCCGCGCTGCCCAAGCGCAGGGCCAGGCACACGGCCTCGGCCACCTGCGAACCCAGAGCCGCCATCAGGGCCGCCAGCTTGGCAGCCTGGCAGCGCGTGCGCCCGCCCGCCAACACCCGTTCCCAGTCTTGCAGTAAAAGGCACCCTGTACCGCACACGGCATACCGTGCGCCATACATGGCGCCCTCTACCGCGCCATCGCCTATGGGACCGCGCGCCCAGTCCTCCAGCGCCCGCAACCGACCGAGCCCCCCGCCTAGCGCGTCTCTGGCCTGCTCCTGCGCGAGGCCCAGCGCCGGCGCCAGCGCGCCCAGCCGCGCCAAGTACCCCAACGCCATGGCCGCCCGATCCAGCCGCAGAATGGCGAACAGCTCGTCGCGCAGCCGCTCAGGCGAAGACTCGGCCAGCAACGACGCGGCCTGCGCCGCCAGCCGGCGCGTGGCCGGCTGCACCGGCAGACCGAGCTCGCCGCGAAAACGGGCCAGCCGCAACACGCGCACCGGGTCGTCCGAAAAAGCGCTCTCGCCGGCGCATCGCAGCAGTCCACGGGTCAGGTCATCATACCCGCCCGTGGGATCGAGCAGCGCATGCGGCGGGCGCATAGCCAGCGCCATGGCGTTGACGGTGAGGTCGCGGGCGCGCAGATCCTCCTCGATGGTAGGCGCGCGCAGGCCGGCCAGATCCCAGTGCTGGGCCTGGTCGCCCCGTCCCATCACCACGCGGGCCACGTCACGCTCGCTGTCCATCACGACCAAGGCGCCTCCCGCGCGATCGGCCAACGCGCGGGCCAGGCCCAAGGCCGAGCCATCCACAGCGAAATCCAGATCCATGGTGTCGCGCCCCAGCAGGGCATCGCGCACAGACCCGCCCACCAGATAGACCGGCTGGGGCCACGCGGCCATGAACGCCGCCAGCCATGCGCGTGCCGGCTCGCCCGTCAACCAGCCAGGGAGATCCTGGGGGCGGCGGGTCAGACGGGACGCCGGACGCGCGTCACCCACGCCCATGTCGCATCAGCTCTAGATGCTGTAAGCAGATGACCGTCTTGGCATCGATGATCTCGCCGCGCTTGACCATGGCCAGCGCCTCATCCAGCGGGAACCAAGCAACCTGGATATCCTCGTGCTCCAGCGTCAGCCCCCCGCCCGGAGCGACGCGTTCGGATGGCGAGACAGGCGCCACAAACAGATGGATACGTTCGGTCGTGGCGCCCGGGCTCAGGTAGACGCTGGCCACGTGCGTGAGCGCTTGTGGGCGATAGCCGGCCTCCTCCACCGCCTCTCGCTGGGCTGTGCTCGCGCCCTCATCGGCGGGGTCCTGCGTCCCCGCCACGACCTCCCAGAGCCACGGGTCGTCGCCACGGTCGTAGGCCACATGGCGGAACTGCCGGGTCAGCAGCACGGCCCAGTTTTTCGGGTCATAGAGAAGCACGCCGGCGGCATCGCCGCGCTCAAAGAGCAAGCGGGAGAGCGGAGGACTGAGGGTGCCATCGAAACGCTCATAGCGCAAGAGGAGACGATCCAACTGAAAGAACTCGTCCACCAAGCGTTCCCGCGAGAGCACCTGCACGCGACGTGGCCGTGGCTCTTGGGTGGGTGTGTGCTGCTCAGCCATGGCGCCTCGCCATCTGTCTCGCCGCGCAGGGGCTCGAACACGGCCTCGCTGGCAACCGATGCAGCAGCTCGGTCACGCTCGCCAACAAGAGGTCCGGCGCATGCTGGCCCACAAAGGCCTCGCGGCCGATAGCTGCGCCGGCATACACCACCGCCACCGTCCGAGCCCCCGCCGCCTTGCCCGCAGCCACATCCATCGGGTGATCGCCGCACATCAAGCAGCACTCTGCGGGAATGCCCAGACGCGCCGCCGCATCATAGAGATGCCGTGGATCGGGCTTGACGTGCTCGGTGTCATCGCGGGTGACCAGCACGTGGTGCACCAGCGGATGACGGGCGAGCACGTCGGCTACCGCCCGGCGGCAGTTGCGCGTGACGATGCCGATGCCATACCCCCGTTCCGCCAGCTCCGCCAGCGCCTCCGTTACCCCATTGTACGGCTGAGCGAACCGCGCCGCCGCCATCTCGATCGCCTCGATGGCCTCGGCCGCCTCACGACGGAACGCTGCCGCACGGTCAGCCTCCAGGCAGCCGGCCACAGTGGCGACCATCTCGAGAGATGGCCGACGGTCCCAACCCTCGGCATCGATCCCGTATCGCCTCGCCAATGCCAACACGGCAGACCGCATAGCGGCAAAGTCGATGGTCTGGTGGACTAGCGTACCATCGAAATCAAACAGCACAGCGCAAGGGCCGTCAGGCGCCGATCTCGCGGCGGAATCTGCGGCCACCCTATCAGCCGGCGCCATAGGCGCTGCCCTCGAACACCAGGATGCGATGATTCTCGCTATCGGCCACCAGCACGCGGTCGGCACCATCCACAACGATGCCCGTCGGCAGTTGCATCGAGCCCAGATCGGTGCCGAACTGCCCCCACACATCCAGGAGCCGCCCCTGCCCATCGTAGACGAGCACCCGGTAGCCCTCAGGATCGGTGGCGTACACATTGCCCGACGCATCCACCGCGAGGTAGGGCTTGTTGACCACCGACACGCTCTCCCAGGCGTACAGATCCCACGCATGGGAGAACTGCCCATCCGGCGCAAAGGCCTGGATGCGATGGTTCCAGGTATCGGCCACGTACAGCGTCCCATCGGGCCCCACGGCGATGCCCACCGGCTCCTGGAACCGGCCCGCGTCAGAGCCGGCGCCGCCGATGCCCAGGATCATCTCCCCTTGGGGCGTATACTTGACGATGCGCTTGTTCCCGGTGTCGCTCACATACACATTGCCGTCGCCATCGATGGCCACGTCACGCGGCCCATACAGCAGGTCGCCGTCACCGGTGGCGCCGGTCTGGCCAAAGGTGCCCCACTCGCGCACATAGCGGCCATCGGGATCAAAGACCTGGATCCGGTGGTTCCAGGTATCAGCGACGTACACATAACCCTCGGCGTCCACGGCCAGGCCCCACGGCTCCAGGAACTGGCCCGGAGCGGAGCCCTCGCTGCCCCACTGCCGCAACAATACGCCCGATGAGCTCAGAACCTGGATGCGGTTGTTCTGGCTATCGGCCACATAGAGGTTGCCCTGGGCGTCCGTGGCCAGGCCCTTGGGCGCGCGGAACAAGCCCGCCTCGCTGCCGGGTCCACCCCAGGCCACGGTGGCCTCGTGCGGGCGCCACAGCGCCAGATACTCGTCCCCGGGCAGCGGCTCGGCCGCCGCGCTCACCTCGGGGCCATAGTCCCATAGCTGCATGGCAACGTCACGCCGCACATACATGGCGAACTTGTTCACCAACGGCCACGCGTCCAGGCTATGCTGTGACTTGCGATACCAGATCACATTCCACAACTGACGCCGCCCCTCGGCGCTGCGGAGGTCGCTCCACAGCGTCTCGGGCATCCGTATGTACCAGTCCTGGTCGGGCCACCAGATCAGTCGATACTGCCGCCTGAAATAGCGATCCCCCAAGAACGGCTTGATGGCCGACTCGTTGGATGGCCCCACCAGGATCACATCCGCATCCGCCGCGCCCTCTGTCGCCCCCACAAAGTAGGTGGCATTGGTAAAGTCGCGCAGATACCAGACGAACGGCCAGCTACTATCGTTGTCATAGGCGACGCGCAGATGGAGCCCACCCGTCAGACGGTGCGACATCTCCTCCAGTTCGTTGGCCACCACCGCCACATCCGGCGCTCCCTGCGCATAGAACAGGAACTCGGTGACCAGATCCTGGTTGATGAACGTGACCATCCACGCAAAGCGCACGGTGGCGGCCATGAGCACCAGCACCAGCGCCAGCGCCGTCAGGCGCCACGCCTCGCTCCGGCGCAGCCGCTTGACGATCTGCACCACGAACGCCGCCACAATGCCCACCATCACCAACGCCGCCAGCCATCCCATGGTCTCGCGCAACGCCTCAAGCGTGGTGCCCAGAGAGAACTGCCGCTGGAGCAGCATCGCCAGGGAAAGTATCAGCAGCGGCACCAGCAAGAACAGCCAGAGGCCGCCCCGTTGGCGCACCGAACGCCAGTCAAGATTGACCAAGCGCGCCAGGGCCCAGCCGCCCAAAAGCTGCATGGGCACCGCGATATGCAAGGTCAGCCAGGGCATCTTTTCGCCGGCCCAGGAGTAGATCACGAACGCCGCCCAGGCCCACAATATCAGCAAGGCCGCCACGGGCAACGGGCGCGCCACACCCTCGGCGTCGTCCAGGGCTGGCGGCTCACCATCCAGCGCCGCCGGCGTCGCCTCACCCCGCAGGGCATACACCGCCGTGCCAGCGATCCCCAGCGCCACCGGTAAGAACTCGTACAGCCCCATCTGCACGATATAGTAGAACCAGGGCTGGCTCCCGCGCGCCTCCCCGTGCTGTGAAAGCCAGTAGCCCAGCGAGCCCACCACGCCGGTGGCCAGCCCCTGGCCGTTGGTGAACATGGTGGTAAAGAGCGGCACCGTGATGCCCCAGAACACGCCCGCGCATGGCAACCAGAGCTTGCGATTCCAGAGGAGCCCGATACCCACACTGGCGGCCAGCACCACCCCAAAGATGATGCCCGACGAGACGATGCCGCTGGCCGAATAATCCACCGGATCGAACCCCAACGCCTGGATGGCAAAGGGGGAGGCCCAGGGCAGCAGCAGCGTGCCCATCACCATCAGCACATCGTAGGCGGGGCGGTCGGTCAGGTTGGCGTGCCGCAGATACGCCCACAGCGACCCAGCATCGGGCTCGCGGTCGCGCAACACCTCCAGGACATAGTAGCCAGCCATAAAGATGCCAAAGATGGCATAAGTGATAAAGGTGGTCTCTTTGCCGGCAAAGCCCAGGGCATAGCTGGCGGCCAGGATCACCAGATCGCGGGGACGACGACTCTCCAGGTAGCGCAGCATGGCCCACGCCAGCACCAGGTTGAATAGTATTGCCCCCTGGTCATGCCGGATAAAGCGCGACCGCGCCATCACCACGGGCGAGATGGCCATCAGCAGCATGGCGAGCAACGCCCCCCGTTTGCCCAGCCAGCGACGGAACGGAATAGCCATCGCCACGATAGCGATACCGAGTAAGGAGGTGCTCAAACGCGCGGTATAGTCGCTGTGGCCAAACAATGCATAGATCAGCGCGGTCCAGTGGTACAGGAACGGCCCATGGTAGACGGGGTTGTGCTGATAGCCCTGCCCCGTCACCAGCTTCCAGGCCTCCCAGGCATGGATGCTCTCATCGTGGCTATAGCCGCGCGATGATAGATCCCATAGGCGCGTCAAAACCACAAAGAGCATCACCACCACACAAGCCACAGTCCACCAAGTGACCCGCTTGCTCCCAAACAGCGGGCGGTCCAGCAGCGACCGAGCGTCGCGTGTCTCTGTCATCGAGGCACTCCCATCCTCTGTCATGGCGAGCTACCGACAAGATCGAGGGGCAGCCACACGTGCGCCCGTTCGCGCGCGGGGGCGCCCACCGGCAGGCGCGTCACCACCCAGCGTAGCCGTTCCAGGCTGGCGAGCTCGTGCAGCGCCAAGCTCTCCCAAAGCGCCACCGGCTGCCCGGCCAAGCGCGCCGGCCAAGCCTCCTCCGGCAGCTCGCGGGTGATCCAGACGTCAGCCTCCTCGCGTAGCGGGTCGGATGCCGCCCGAGCCCGAGGGTAGTCGCGCAGCGCCCAGCCCAGAACCTCGTCGAGCTCACGATCGTACACCACCCGTAGGGTGGTGCGATCCTTCCCGCCCTTGGTGGCCGCGCGATCCACCAGCGCCTCCAGCTCGCGGACGTCAGCCGATGCGATCCTGGTGTGTAGCGGCTCCCGTGGATCGCGCGCCGTCCGGTAGGCCAGCGCCGACGCGCTGGACAGGTGAACGGCGCCCCCCCAAAGAGCCAAAGCGCAGGCGGCAGCGCATAGAGCCCTACGCGCACCACACCAGAGGCCCAAGCCCCACAAGAGCACGATGCCGGCGCCCACCCCCCAGACCATCAGGCTCAGACGAATCCGTTGGCCCGTCTGCTGGTACGCCACCAGCTCCAGCCAGGCAAAACAGAGCGCCACCAACGTCACCGCCACGCCCACGGTATCGCGCGCGTCTCGCTCACCCTGGCGGAAAGCACCGATCAGCCGCTCCACGCCACGCCCCGCCAGAATTATCGCCGGCAGCCAAGCCTGGCCGATCCAGAGCGTCCCGCGGTGGCCGCCAAGGGTGCCCAAGAGCAGCGCCCAAGCCAGCCACAAAGCCACAGCCCGCTCCCAAAGGGCAGAGTCCCTGGCTCGGATGGCATACCCGCAAGCCACCAAGGCCAACGCCAGCGTGACCGGCTCGTAAAAGGCGAGGTTGGTGATCAGCCACCACCAGGCGCCCTCGGCAGAACGTGGCGCCAGATCCGCGAACCAGCGCCAGGCCACCTCAGCGGTCGCACCGATCCCAGCGAGGTTGGCCGTGGCCGCCGTGGCGCCCAGTACCAAGAGCGCGCCCCCCAGGGCCAGGTCTCGCCGCGAGACGCCCCCCAGCGCTTCCTTGATGCGCCCCAGTCCGGGCAGGGGACGGCGCGTCCCCAAGCTGACAAGAACCGCTACCGCCATGCCCATCGGTAGCGTATAGAACAGCGGTGCCGTCAGCACGCCCAACGCAATGGCCACCACCAGCCACCGTGGCCGGCCGTGCTCTAGCGCTGCCAGCGCCAGCACGGAGCAACCCAGCGCCAAGACGGCCCCATCCCCGGACCGCGACAGATAGATGCCGATGGGCGAGATAGCCGCCAAAGCCGCCACGGCCAACGCGCCCACCCGCCCCAGCCGCCGACGGAACAGGTAAGGCATCGCCACCAAAGCCGCTCCCACCAGCGACGGGAACAGCCGCACCGTGGCATCGGTGGCGCGCGTCAACGCAAATAGGGCCAGGTTCAGATCAAAGACCAGGGGGCTGTAGTAAACAGCGCGCCAGCTCTCGCCCCGAATGGCCCGCAACGCCGACAGGGCCGGGGCCAGCTCATCGGCGGCCAACGGCCACGCGCCCAGCCACAGCAGGCGGAACACCAGCCCCACCGCCACCAGCGCAGCATAGGCGCCGACCTCCACGGTCAACCAGTCCCACGCTATCGTCCGCGTAGGTTCCCGCGAGGCAGCGAGGCTGGAATCGGTCACAGCATTCATCCTACCCCAATCGAGCAATCATGGTCACACCTGCGCGATTATACCACAAGGCCACCCGGCCGCCCTACCCAGGCCGCGATGACGCGCCCGCGCTACCGCGGCCGCGCTACCGCGGGCGCCCGAAGATGATATAGCTCGGATTCTCGTACACCCGGTCGAACAAGGCGTCCAGCTTTTGCACAGTGGCGCCTCCGACCCCGTACCTGGCTCTTTCGCGCGGCCCCACCACCACCAGGTCCACCCCATAGGCGGCCAGTAGAGCCTGCGTCTCGCTGATGCTGGTCCCCTGGTAGATGGTGGCAATGTCCGGCTCGCGCTGGCCGGGGATCTCATAGCTGCCGCGCCATTGCAGCTCGTGCCCCGTCCACCCCAAGAGGGTCGGGATCCCCGTCCACGCCGAGAGGCGGTTGAACTCGGAATACGAGCCGCCGGGGGCCTCCACCATCACGTCATCCTCGCGCGCATTCTCACGCAGCCAGGCGATGGCGTCATATTCGTCCGGCGATGTCTGCCGCAGATAGGCGGTGCCATCCAGCGTCGGCGGCGATGCGAACCCGCCGGCCTTGGCGGGCACGGCTGCCAAGGTATAACTCAGCCCTGCCACCATGGCAACCACCGCCAATCCGGCCCAGGCCCTGGTGGCTCCGCGCGCCACGCCCCCCTCGGCCCGTCCCGCCCGCATAGCCCGCACCGCTAGATGCACCCCAGCCACGCTCAGGAGCACCCAGACTTGGTAGTAGAACTTGAACACGGTGTTCATGCGCGTGCCAAACACGTCCCGCAAAAAGAGAAACTCACAGAACACCACCAGCGCCCCCGCCAGCGCCACCATGGCCAGGCTCAGACGAGAGGACGCGTCCACCCGGTCCTCGGCAGAGCCATCGCGCCACCAGATAGCCAGGCACCAGATCGCCGCTCCCACGAGCAACGCGCCTAGCCAGGCCGTCCACCAACCCAGGAACGCGCAGGCCCCCGTCCCGGCCACCAGGCCCAGTATCCCCAGCCATTCCAGCGCGCCCATGCCGCGCGCCGACCTGCCTCGCCACGTTCGCCACACCAAGGCGCCCAGAGCCGGCGCCAGCCACACCACTTGCGTGCCGAACATGAGCAGGTGCTGATGCAGCCGCGTCTTGATGCCCACCACCCGTCCAATCCCGCCCGCTTGCGAGCGCAGCCCCAGGTAGAACGGCAAGTATAGCGCCACCCCCAGCACGGCCAGGCTGCCCCCCGCCCGCACTGCATCGCCAACGCGTGCCCATCCCAATGGCGCGTCGTCGCTCGGCCGCCGCAGCAGATACGCCGCCACGACCATCCCCAGGTAGAGGGGATAGTCCCAGGTGTTCAGGAACCCCAGCGCTCCCACGGCCAGCCCATAGGCGACCAGATGGGAAAGCCCGCCTGGCCAAGGCAGCCCCAAGGCGCGCCCCGGCCGCTCGTCCAGCAGCAGGTTCAGCGCTAGCGCCAAAGCCACCAACACAAAGGGCAGCGCCAGCACATGGGGATGATTATCGCCCAGCAGGAAACTGAACGCCGGGAACTCAGAGATCACCTCCAGGCTGTTTCCCAAGGCGTCGCGGTCGTGGATGATGCGCGAGGCGCGCCACCACCACCACATGTCGTCGGGGTACCAGAAGCGCGACACGGCTGTGGCGCCCAGGTTCTTGACGTCCAGCCAGCGCCAAAGGGCCTCAGAGCCCCAGCCGCGCGCCCGAATCAGCTCGAACACACCCTCCAGGTTGCCCATCACCGCCACCATGATCGCGGTGAGACCGCCGGCTGCGACGGCCGCGTTTCCCTTGCCGCTGGACGGGGCATCCCGACCGGGTCGCGCCGCCATCAGGTTGTACCCCAGGCCCATGGCCCCGCTGACCGTCAGCGCAAACAGCGTCGCCCCCGTCAGGTTGAACCCCACCCCCGGCGCCACGCCCGACAGCCGCGTCAACACGGCCATCATCACATAGCCCAAGTAATAGTAGCTGATGCCATACCCGGCCAGCCAGGGATCGGCCGGCGGAAAGCTCCGGCTGCGCAGAATGCCGTTCAGAAAGGCGAACTCCATCGGCTTTTCGGTGGCGGCGATCTCTGGGTTATAGGCGCGAAACCAGGCGAACAGCGCCAGGGCGACAAGGAATAAAAGCTCCAGCCCTAGTGCCAGCCGCCAGCGCTCGCGCAGCCAGGCGATGATCTCGTGCCCGTCCCGCCGCCAAACCAGAGCCGATCCCACGGCCACCAGCAGGGTCACCAATAGGATGCTGGAGAGCCGGTTCTCCAGCAGGCCCAGCGTCACCAATAGCCAGGTGCCGTACGAGACCGCCAGCAACCCCAAGGGACGCGCCAGCGTCAGCCCCCGGTCGGGCAAGGGTCGGCACAGCCGCCATACCAGCGGGTACGCCACCAGGCCCAACGATGTCAGCGCCAACCACCAGCGCAGCACAGCCACCATCAGCCGCTCGCTCCCTCCTGCTCACCCAGCGTCGTCTCCAGCGCCGGGCGATCCACGCGATACAAGACGCCGCCTTGGTTCTGGTACGCGGTCTCCAAGACGCCGTCCTCGATGAGCCCCCCTATCGCCGCCAGCCCGTTCTCAGCGTACACCGCCCTCTCGAGCTGGCCCACGTACACATAGCCAACCCCATACCGCGCCAGGATGTCCGCCGCGACTGCCGGATCCTGCGCCGTATAGAGCCTCTCGGCGTCGCGCTCTCGCTCCAGAACTGCGCCCCACGGCCGTTGCTCGTACTGGTGCATCCCCAGCAGGTTCGGCAGCCCCGTGAACGACGCGATGCGGCCGCCCCCCTCGCGATAGTAGCCCAAGGGCGCCTCCGCCACCACAGGGGTACCCTCAACATTGTTCCACAGCCAACGGATCACGTCCAGGTCATGCGCGAGAGCGATGGGATGCTGCGCGTCGGGCCAGTAATAGACCGCCGTCTCCATAAAGGCCGCGCCGTCCAGGGTCCAGCGCGGGCCACCATCCACAAACCGCTCGCTCACCCGCGCTTGCGTGCCCAACGGCACGTACGCAGCGGCCGCGCCCACCACGAGCGCCACCACCATGCACCAAGCCGCGCCCCATCCGCCACGCACCCACGCTCGCCGCCAGAGTTCGGGCAGGCCAGCGCCCAGGGCCAGGCCCAACAACACCCAGGCCTGGAACGAGAACTTGAACACCGTGTTCATCCGCCGCCACTCGGTGCCGTCGAGAAAGTCGGCTACGTACACCAGCTCGACCCCGGCCATCATTCCCAGGGCCAGCACCAGCATGGCACGTTGCAGTCGCGACGGCCCCGACAGCCCCGGCTGGCACGCCAACCAGATGGCCCCAGCCAGCAACGGCAGGTAGAGCCCCACAGCGCCCAGCCCCAGCAGCGCGCTGCCGACTACCACCAAGGCGCAGACGGCGCCGACGAGCCACCACCCCCCCGGCAGCCGCCGCACCCAGGCCCGCCCCCACCAGGCCAGCATCGATACCGCGAGGAGCAGGTGCGTCCCCCACACCACCAGGGCGGGGAGTTGCCCGGTGCGCGCGTTGGCGGGCAGCAGGCGCAACCCCGCCTCGATCGGCACGTACGCCCGCGCAAAAGGGAGAAACAGGGCATACCCGGCCGCGGCGATGGCACATCCCAGTAGCAGGTTACGCGCCACGCCACGGGCCCCAGCCTCATGCCATCCCTGAATCGCCAGCGCTGCCAGAATCAGCAAGCCGTACGGGATGAGATCCCACACATTGGTGGCATAGAGACCCCCCATCACCAAAGCCAGCGTGGCCGCAGCCGGCAGCAGTCCCTTGACCCCGCCGCCTTCTCTGGTGACCAGAACCAGCAGCAGCGCCAGAACCAGCAGCGTCATCGGCAGTGCGATCACGTGCGCGTGCAGGTCGGCAAACAAAAAGGAAAAGAAGGGGAATTCGTTGATGGCATAGGGGATCACCCGCGTGGCTCGCGTCCAGTAGTCAAAGGGCATCAGGGCCGCATCGCCGCGCACGAGTTGTCCCAGCCCACGCCAGACCGCCGGCAGATCCCGCAGGCTGATCTCGGCCCCGTAAAAGCTCGCGCCGCCCGCCCAGCCCAGCGACTCCAGCCACTGCATGGGGGCCGTCAGGTTGCCGAGGCAAACCACCAGCCCCATGGCCACCAAGCCCGACCAAGCCGAGCGCCCCAGCCGCCGCCCGATGGACCAGGCCCCCAGGCTGACAAGCCCGAACAGCGTAGGGAGAGCCAGATTGAACCCGACCTCGGGCGCGAGTCCGGTCAGTTTGAGCAGATAGCTCACCAAATAGTGTCCATAGTAGTAATAGTTCAGGTACCCCCCAGCATAGTAGGGGTCATAGGGTGGCATGTGGGCCGATCGGCCGATGGCGTTCAGGTAGGCCAGCTCCATCAGCTTTTCGCCGCCAAAGTAGGGGTGCCACAGGTCCGGGTTGAGCAGGCGAATCACCACCAGGCCGCAAAAGGCCACGGTGAATAGCAGCTCCTCCGCAACGATGAGCCGGCGCTGCTCGGCCCAAGCGACGGCGATGGCCTCGCGCCCCCGTTTGAGCCCCAGCCAGCAGGCCAGCGCCAGCGCCGCCACAGCCAGCCAGGCGACCCAGGCCAGGTTCGCCCATAGGCGCAGGCTGGCGCCGATCCAGACCAGGTAGCCCGCCACCAGCCAACCCAAGAGCCGCGCCCAGGCATAGCCCGCGTCTCCCCAGCGGCGAAACAGGATCGCCGCCAGCGGCCACGCCGCCAGGCCCAGCCCCGCCATGACGAGCCACCAAACAAGGATCGCCAACGGCGCGCTGTCGTTGGCGATCCCGTTCCACCTCTGGTCTCGAATCACCGGTAGCTCGTCGACCGGCTGTTCGAGCATCAGCGAGCTGGATTCGGGCACGGTGGCCGGTCCCTGCGCGGCAACCCGCGCGGGCACCCATCGCGGTCTCCACCGCTCCCACGCGTCCCGCACGGTGTCCCAAACGCCAGCCACCGATGGCGCGCGAGCGATGCCCCGCACGGCATAGATGGTCACCGGACCATCCTGATAGGCCACGTCTAGTTGGCTGCCAACCATGGCGTCCAACGTCGCCAGCCCCACAGCATCGTAATAGGCACGCTCCAGCTCGCCCACATAAATATAGGCCACGTTGTGCCGATCGATGACCGCGCGCTTTTCGGCTGGATCTTGACTTGCGTAGAGCGTCTGCACGTCCTGCAGGCGCCAATCCACCACGATGCCGCCCACCGCGGCGCGCTGCTGCTTCTGGTGCCAATCCCAGCCCACAATGCTGGGCAGGCCCGTATACACCGAAATGCGCCCACCCCAGCGATAGAGGGGCGTATTGCCCTCGGCAATGACCGGCGTCCCGCTCACATTCTCCTGCAGCCAGGCAATGGCGCGCTGGTCGTATGCCAGCGTGAACTGGGTATCGCGGTCGCCGTACACGGCCGTCGCCATATAGGCGCTGCCGTCCAGGCCAGGGGGCTGGTCAGGGACGTTCCACCGATCACGGATCTTGGCCACAGTCGCCGTGGGCGCATACAGGGCCGCGCCCGCTACCAGTAGCACCAGCCCGGCGGTCCACCAGCCGCGCGCTCGGCTGGACCACAAGCTCCGGCGCTGTGCGATGGCCGCCAGTCCCACAGCCGAGGCCACCCCCCACAGCACCCAAGCTTGCAGGGAGAACTTGAACACGGTGTTCATGCGCCCGATGTCGCCTTGGAGCACCACATACTCGATGCCCACGGTCAACGCCGCGCCCACCGCCACCAGCGCCACGGCCACCCGGTCGCGCTCTCGCAAGGCGGGATCGACCAGCAGCAGCAGCGCCAACACCAGCAACGGCAGCCCGAACACCAACGCCCCCAGCCCCGCGATGATCCCCGCCAGCCAGATGACCCCCAAGGCCACCAACAGCGCCCAACCTACCTGGTATCCCACCGTCTGGCCGAAAACCAGCGCGCGATAGAGCCGCCTGAACCGCACAGGCCGTCGCAGGAAGGCGCGCATGGCGCGTACGGTCGGCAGTCGCGTGCGTCGCTCCCGCGCCAACGTGACCAGATAGGCATACAGGACGTACAGGAACAGGCCGTGAATCCACAGGTACTCGCTCACACTGGTCTGCGCACCGTCCCATAGCCGCACGCTGGTATATCCAGCGCCATAGTTGGCGTGATAGGGCCACGTCAGCAGATAGCCCGCCGCCAGTGTGAACAGCAGCCATCCGAGAGCCCGGGCCAGGCCGCCCAAGCCCAGAGATCTCTGCCGAGTCCACTCGGCCGCCAGAAAGGCCAGTCCCGCCAGCCCGGCATAGGTGGGCAGATCCCAGGTATTGCTGCCCCACAGGTAGCCCAGCACCAGCCCCAACGCCAGCCCCTCGCCGATGCGCGCCCAGGGCAGCCCACCCAAGATGCGTCGCCAGCGCGGCGCCGCAGATGCAACCTGCGTTGGTGCCGAGCGACGCCGCCATACCACACTCACCATCAGGCCCAACGCCAAAAGCGCATAGGGCAACGCCGTCATATGGGCGTGCAGGTCAGCGTATAGGAAGGTAAAGAAGGGAAATTCGTTGATCTCGCCGTGCCCCATGACGCGGGAGGCGTTCCAGTACCACCACTCGGGACGAAAGGCCAGCGCCTGCCCCTCGAACAGCCAGCGCCACAGCCCCGTGACCCCACTCGTCAGGCTGCGCAGCGTGGCCGAGCCGGCGCTGGCCATGGCACCAGCCCCCAGCGCCTTCCAGCCCTCCCACAACAGCTTGACCTGGCCCAGGTTGCCCAGCAGGACGATGGCGACGGTCCCCGCGAGCCCGTATCCCCACGCCCGAGACCACCACCCGCCCTCCTCATCGCTGGCCAGCAGGCCATACACCACCGAGCAGGCTCCCGTTCCCGTCAGCGCAAACAGGGTCGGCACGGCCAGGTTGTAGGCAGTGGTCGGCACGATGCCCGTGAGTTTGATCAGCGACGCCACCTGCGCCAGCCCCAGATAGTAATAGTTGATATAGCCGCCGGCGAACCACGGATCATACGGCGGGAACCAGCGGCTGCGCAGGATGGCGTTCAGGTAGGCCAAGTCCATGGGCTTTTCGCCACCCATCACCGGGTGCCACAGATCCGGATTGGCGTAGCGAATCGCCACGAACAAGCAAAAGAGCGCCAGGAACAAGATCTCGCTGCGCAGCAGCCAACGCCAACGCAGCCGTGAAAAGGACCGCAAGGCATGGCGCTGGAGGTAGGCGGCCACCGCGCCCGCGCCCACCACCAAGCCGGCACAGGCCCACATCAGCCCCGTGGTGTTGGGCGCAATCCGCAGGCTGGGCAGAATCCAAGCCAGATAGCCGAACAGGAGCAGCCCCAACGCTTTGCTCAGCAGATACCCCCGGTCGGGCAGGCCGCGCAGCAGCCCGAACGCCAACGGAAAGGCGCCGAAACCGAGAGCATACAGCGCCAGCAGCCAGGCTAGCACCGGCCAGCGGTTGGACCAGCTCCCCGGCGCAAACATCGCGCGCCAGGTGCCGGATGCCTGCTGCTCGGACCAGGTCTCTTGATCCAGCACGAGCTGGTTGGGCGCGCTGGCGGCATCCTTGGGTTTGGCGCGCACCACCCGATCGAGCTCGATGTCGTCAAACAGCGCCCGGACTCGATCCAGGTCAAAGTCAGCGCGCTTGCGAAAGATGGTCACCTTGGGGTGGTCATAGACAGTCCACGACTCGTCGGCGTTGTCGTCGTTGATGGGGATGCCCAGCACCCGCGGGTGCGAGGTAAACTCGGCCACCTGCTCAAAGCCCAGCTCCCCCGCGAACAGCGCCTCGTAGAAGCGGGTGGTCATGGGATACCGGTCGGGCAAGCGCGGGATCGAGCCATAGAGCCGATTGCTCGACAGGGCGATATACTCGACCTCGGTCAACCAACGGTAGAGTTGCTCGCGTTTCTCGGGCACGTCCTCCCAGTAGAGGTCCATCTGGATCATGCGGTATTCCAGTCCCGCCGCATGGCCGTCGATGCTCAGAGGCAGCGCGTCGTCCCACAGCTCGTTCGAGATAGCCGAGCCGGGCGGGATGTACGCATAGATCCAGCGCGATGCCTCCACACGGGTGACCGGCCGCGTATAGATGCCGGCCACCGCCGTCCCCCAGAGCAAAGCCCCCACCAGGGGCACGACGGCGCCACCCAGCGCCGCCCAACCGCGCCACCCTAGCTCGCCGGCTCGGCGCCGCCGCCGGAACGCATCGCACAGCCGCACCACCAGATAGCCCGCCATCAGCGCCATGGTCGGGTAGATGGGCAGCAGGTACCGGATGGTCTTGACGAACTGGATGCTCTGGTAGCCAAAGGTAAACGTCACCCAGATCCAGGGCAGCAGGTACGTCCACCGGCGGTGCTTCCAGACCTCCCAGCCCATCAGCCCCCAGCCGGCCCACGCAGCCAGCCCCAAGGGCAAGCCCTGACCCCAAAGCAGCATGTTCTTGAGCATGTACCAGACCGGCGCGCGCGCGGCCCACTGATGGCTGGGGGGATAGTCGATCTCTCCCGAGACCAGCTTCTGGATGTACTTCATGTCATCCAACCAGCGGGGGTTGAGCCGCAAGCCGAAAACACCCGGCCCCATAAAGGCCTGCGGTTGCACAAAGCGGAACACGGCGAACGCCACCAGCAGGAGCGTCGCCCCGGCAGCCAAAGCCCAGCCGATCTGCGACACCCACGGCAGTAGTCGTTGCCCTTGGTCGTCGTCGGCGTCCAGCCGCAACGAGACCCGCAGCCCCGCAACGCGGCCCTGCGATACCACGCCGGCCGGCGCGCCACGGTGGGCGATGCCGCTCATCCGCACGAGAAAGGCCGCCGCGATCACCAGGCCAAAGGTCAACGCGCTGATCTTGGCCGACACGGCCAGGCCGAACGCTACCCCCAGCCCGACGACGCTCCCCCAGCCCTCGCCTTGAGCCACCCGCACCGCAAAGTACAGGGCCAGTGTCACGAACAAGGTGGTGGTGGTATCGACGGTGAAAAAGTGCGACTGCTGGATATTCAGCGCCGTGACCGCCAGCAAAAAGGCGCCAGCCAGGCCAACCCGCTCATCGTACAGCCGGCGACCAATCAGAAAGACGATCAGCACGCTGATCAGGTCCATCCCGCCGGCCATGGCGCGGCCCACCAAATAGATGCCGTGATACCCCGTGAGCCCGGTCAGCCCGCCCAAGAACTTGGCCAGCACCAACGGGAACAGCCCATAGACATACGTCCCGTGGGGAGTGTTGTAGGGGTTGAGCGGGTTGATGCTGGACTCTAGGTACTCGGCCAGGCTGGACGGCCACCAGAGGCTGTTCTCCACCATGGTGAGGAAACGCTCGTCAGGATGGAGATGCTGGCCGTCGTCCCAGTCCAGCCCCACAAAGCGCAGGCTGGCTCCCAAAGCCAGCACCAACAGCAGCGCCAGCCAGGTCAGCAGCACCCGACGGTCGGGTCGCATCAGCGCTTGCCAGGTTGTGCGTGCAGCCTGCCAGAGGGAGCCCCAATCCGTGGCCACATCAGGGGTCGGCGTCGCGCCGTCGACCGGATCGCCTATGCTATCCAAGCTACTGTTCTCCATAGAAAGCGACAAAGGTTGCTCGGCCGTACCCATCCACATAGGTCAACGCAATACCTCGATGGAACGCCTGTTGCAGCCGCGTCAGCGACGCTACGTCCTCGGGCGCCAGGATGATCATGCGCATGCCCGGTTGGTCATCCAGCGGCGGCTGCCCGCCGACCAGCTCGGCCAGCTCGTGCGCCGTTGGCAACGACCCCTGCGCTAGCTGAGCCCGCACCGCATTGCCATCATAGTGATGCGGCCAGACCACAGTATACACGTTTCCCTGGTGGGCAAAGGCATCGATGGCGGCCGCCATCTGCCGCGAGATGGAATGGTTGCCGGCCGGCAGGTTGGCCCGATAGTCGCGGAAATACACGCGCCATGAGGCGACCACCTCGCCTCCCAGCATGGCCATCACCAGCGCCACAGGAGCCAGCGCCGTCAGCCATCGCCCGTCGCCCAGCCGCTCCCGCAACCTCCGCAGACTCCCTCGCAGCTCTGCCAAGACCACCGCGGCCAGGAGCAGGGCCGGCACCAGGGCTCCCACCGCCCGGCCCGCGTTGGGCACCTCTTGCGGAAAGGCCAACGACAACGCCGTTGGCGCCAGCATTACCGGCAGTGTGACCAGCAGAGCAAGCCCTTCCGCCCGTCGCCAACGCCGCAGCGCCCAGGCCATTCCCAATGGAAAGAGCGCCGCTGGCAGGTAGCCCAACTGCCGCAGCTCGGGCACGTTGCTGGTGGCGATGAGATCGCCCCGAACGTTGAACATGCCCACCGTGCGCCAGGCATTCTGCAGCAGAATCCAGGCCGGTCGCCCCGGCAGCGGCACCTCCTCGGCGGTCATGCGGGTAGCTACCCGGAACAGATAGCTCGCCGGCTGCGCGACCGCATAGACGGCCAGCGGCAACGCCACATAGGCCATCACCACCACGAGGAGCGCCAGGCCAGGCAGACGGCCACGCAAACGCGCGCCCCGCCCAGCAACCCACTCGCCCGCCACCAGCAGCAGAATCCAGAAAGGAGCCACCATAAAGGCATTGTAGCTGTGCAGCCCCAGCCCCAGCGCCAGCCCGCACAGCCCATAGTAGGCGCGGTTGCCCGTGCGCACCGCCCGCAGCCAGGCCCACAGCGCCACCGCCACCAGAAGGGGCATCACGCTCAGGCGGTAGCCGATGCGGGTCAGGATCACGTGCCAGTGCGCCACAGCCGTGAACGCCGCCGCGTACAGGCCGACCTCACGGCTGTGCACCTCGCGCCCTAGCAAGTAGACCGCCGGCAGCGTCGCCAACCCCAAGAGGGCGCTGGCGACCTTGATGCTGGTATGGCTCAGCCCCAAGAGACGGGCTGGCAGCGCTGCCAGGTAGAAAAAGAGCCCCTCGCGCCCCGGCCACGATGCAAAGAACACCGGGTACTGGCCGGATAGAATCTGCTGGATATTCCCGTGGATATGGGGCAGATCGCAGCCCATCTCGGCCGGCAGGTCCGCCAGCTCGTACAAGCGAAAGGCCGCCCCCACCGCCATGATCGCCAACAGGCCCACGCCGGCCCATGATAGCCGCAGGCCATCAGCATCGACGCGCCACCGCCGAGGGATCTGCACCCCATCGGGCCAGGCCGCCCAAGACAGCAACGCCAAGCCCCCTAGCCACATGATTCCTGCCAGCGGCGTGACCCGGTTGGCCGCAAAGGCCGGCATGCCGATCAAGCCCGCCCCCCAGGCAGCCAGCACCAACCACCACGATCTCGCCCCTCCCGCTGGCCGCGGCCAAGCTCCGGGAATCGAGCGCTCTGGTGAGGGGGGCGAGCTCCACCCGTAAGCGACCGCACCAGCCACCAAGAGCGCCACGCCCAGCCCTGTGCCGCGCCCCGAATCCAGCAACCGTTGGCCCAGAGCGCCGACAGAGGCCGCCGCCAGAGGCAGCACCAGCGGCGCCCATGATCGGCTTGTGCGCTCGGCGCCCATCACGGCCTAGCCCTCCAGCAGGTAACTGACAAACAGCAGTTCCCCGGATCCATCGTAATGCCGTGTCAAGGCCCCATCAGGGTAACGCACCTGGATGGCATCCAGTTCCCATTGCCGCTCCGGCAGCAACACAAACAGTGCGCGTCCCTCGATATCCGGCACCCCATCGGCGTTCTCAAGAGGCTCTAGCAGGTCTGCCCCCTGGACGTCTGGGTTCAGATAGGGGATGGTGGCGAACCCGTAATAGATCCTGGGAGCGCCCACCATATAGCAGGTCAGGGGTGCCGGCAGCGTCTGCAGGTGCCGCGCGATGCCGTGCGCCACCTGGGTGTTGGGGCCGCCATAGATCTCCAGCGGGGTATAGGTCCGGAAATAGTAGCGTGCGCTGGCAGTCGCCAAGCCTGCCGAGACCAGGAGCGCGACAGCGGCGGAAGCGGCCGCAGGCAGATCCACCAGGGCGCCCATACGCTGCGTCAGGTCGTCCAGCCCCAGCGCCACCAGCATCGCCGCCGCCGGAATGGCGATCACATAGCGCGGGCTGGAGGGCGGGTTCTCCAAGAGGGCGCCGCCCAGCAGCACCACCGCGCCGATCCACACCAATAGCAAGGCCGCGCCGCTCTCGCGCCATCGCCATGCAGCCACCACCAACCCCAGCACAAAGCAAACGGCGCTCCCCACCCCCAGCAGCGGGATCGTCGCGCCATAGTGAAAGGTGGGATCCGTGTATAGCACCCAGCCCAATGCCGCCTGGCGTAACTGTCCCAGGAACACCACCGCCTCGCCAACCCCGCGACGGACCGCCTCCTCAGCCAGCCAACCCGACGGGCCGATGGCCAGCATGTTCCAGCGCGCTACCATGTCCGCTGGGTGGGCGCGCCAGAACATGAGCAGAGGCATCGCCGCCACCGCCGCGCCCACGCCGACAAGCGCCAGCACGGGAACCGCCCTCTCCCAGTAGCCCGCCCGTCCCCTCGAAGACAGCAGGACATACGCGGCCAATAGGATCGGCACCATGCGAGCGCCCATGTAGAAATAGGCACCCAGGCCGAGGCAGACCCCACCCAGTAGCGACCATGCCGCGCTCTGGCGTTCGAGCCCGCGGTCGGTGGCATAGAGCGCCCCCAGGGCCAGCGCCGGATCCCAGGTGTTGTTCATGCCCAGCCGCCCAAAGTGGATGGCAAAGTGGTAGCCCGCCAGGAACACGGTTGCCAGCAGGGCCACCCGCCGCCCGAACCAGCGCCGCGCCATCAGATAGAGCAGAGGCACTGTGATGGTGGACACGAGGGCCGAGCTGATCCTCAGAGCCGTCACCGTGCGGCCGAACCAGTGCACCAAGGGCGCTTGCAGGAAAAAGTAGAGGGTTGGGTGTGAGAGCCATCCGGTCGCAAAGGGGTTGGTCAGCGTGCCAGCTAGAACGCCGGCGGCCTCCAGCCCCATAGACGCTTCATCACCAGAGAGAACGTGGGGAATAGTCTCGAGCGACCAGAAACGGAGCAGCCCAGCGATAACAGTCAGGCTGAACACCGCGAGCAGCTCTGGCGTCGGCCGGCGGAGCCTGCGCCAGAGTACCGACACACGGCTAGGCAAAGCACGCCAGCGGACGACCGCGGCCAGCGCCAGGAGCACGGCCGCTGCCCAGCCGGCCAGCAGATCCCACTGCGCCTCTCCAGGTGCTCGGCGCAGCGCCGCGCCGCCCACCAGCATGCTGCCGACCAGGGCCCCCGCAAGGCATACGGTTCGCAACCATGAGCGGCCCAGCAGCTCCCACCATCGCGCCAGAAGCTGCTTCAGCCAGCCAGCTCCTTCTCCCCCTCGTCGCAGCGCTACCAGATAGAGAACCAAAGCCGCACCCCACAGGATCGCCCCTCGCGCCAGATTCTGCTCGCCACGGCTCCAGGCGAGCTGCGCCGCCACCCCCAAGAGGAGCGCCGCCGCCACCAGCCATAAAGTCCCTCGTGACCGTCTCGGGGCCATGGTTGTCTAGTCCTTGATCGCCAGCAGAGCCAGGTTCACAAAGGTGCGCGGCCGGCGCATCAGGCGCGGGTTCTCGTTCCAGCCATCCACCCACTCCATCAGACCCAGCGCCCAGGTCATCGGGTTCCAGGGGCTGCGTGGGTTCTCGTCTCCGCGAAAGCGGTCGGTCGACCGCGCCAACCCATCGGGGAGCAGACCTCGCTGCAGCAGGGTCTTGCCCAACGTATAGACGATGAACTGGGTGCCGGGGAAGCAATAGTGGGTAAGCTGAGCCTGCTCCAGGATGCGAAAGCCGTGCCCCTGGACGATCCCAGCCAACTCCTGTTCGTCGTACAGCCGCACATGGTTGGCCCAGATGCCCGCCAAGGGGCCGCGCCGCACCGGCGGGAGGCGCAGGCTGGTCAACGCGCGATTGAGCGGATCGAACCATCCCGAGAACGCCGCCGGCGGCACCGTGATGGCCAGCAACCCGCCGGGGCGGAGCACCCGTCGCACCTCGGCCAACCCGGCGGCATCGTCGTCGAGATGCTCCAACACCTCGGAGAGGATCACCCGATCAAAGGTCGAATCGGCAAAGGGGAGATGCTCCAGCCGTGCCCGTGCCAGCGTCGCCCGCCCGCCCAGATGACCATAGGCATAGCCCAGGGGCTGTGGATCCAGATCCACTCCGGCCAAGCGCAGGCCCGGCGTCACCGTCTCTAGCGCTTTGAGGTAGAACCCCATGCCGGTGCCACCATCGAGGATGGCCTGCCCTGGCTGGGGCGAGAGGCGACGCAGCACCCAGCGCACCCGCCGCTTGTAGGCAGTGTCGCTCTCGTTGCGGAGCAGCGCATCCAGCCGGCGCTCCTGCTCGGTGGATAGCCCTTGTGCTAGCGACATATCGGCCTTCACCGCCTCTAGATCAGGCTCTGCAACAGCTCCTCATAGTCCGTGATCGCGCGCTCTACGCTGAACACCGCCTCGATCTCTTCCCGTGGGCGCACAAAAGCCTCGCGATGTTCGATGACGCGCACGATCCCCTCGGCCAGCGCGGCCGGGTCTTGCGGCGCCACCAGCGTCCCCATGCCCGAGAGCTGGACCACCTGGCGCGCTCCGGGGATATCCGTCGCCACCACCGGCGTGCCGCTGAGCATGGCCTCCACCTGCACGCTAGCAAAGCAGTCGGTGCGGCTGGGCAGGCAAAAGACATCGCACATGGCATAGAACCGCGCCAGCGCCGCCGGCTCGCGGATCAGCCCCAGCATCACCAGATGCTCGCGATGCTGCTCCAGCAGCGGGCGACAGCACTCGTAGAAGCGCTCATAGGCCACTCGGTGCTCGCCCGCAAAGGCAAACTTGGCCTGAGGAAGCTGCTCGAGCACCAATGGGATCGCCTGCAGCAAATAGTCAAAGCCCTTTTCGTGGACGAACCGCCCCGCAAAACCGATCAGTGGGCAGCCCTCCAAACCCAGCTCGTGCCGCCAGGCGGCCGGGTCGCCGTCGGGCGGCGGAAAGACCACCGGCGGCAGAATCGACGCCGTCTTGGCCGCGTGCGGCCGCAAAAAGGCCGAGTGCTGCACATAGTCATCGGTATAGGTGCTGATCCGATCGGCCTCGGCAGCGCCCCAGTCGAGCAGCGCGCCCACAACCCGCTGCACCACCTGATCCCATGGCGACCGGGGCATCACCAGGTCGCCGTGGTGCGTCATCAGCACCTTGCGCCCCGCTCGGTGCGCCAGCCAGGCGACCAACCCGGCCTCCAGCATGGGCGTGTGCACCTGGAGCACGTCATGCTCCCGGACCAATCGCCTCACCTGTGACGGGTACGCAGGCATCACCTGGCCACGGCTCAGACGGAACCAGGCCGGCACACGCACGATGCGCACCCCTCGGTACGTCTCCACGGACGGCAGCTCGCTGCTGTAGCGCGAGGTGATCACCGTGACCTGATGCCCGCGCGCCGCCAGCCCTTCGGCGATGCGCTGCGCAAAGGCGGTGAGTCCGGTCCAGTGTGGATAATAGTAGGTTAGCGCCGTCAGAATCCTCAACGTTCGCCCGGCTCCTCTGCCTCATCAGCCGGGGAAGCGTTCACCTGCGCCCCGGCCAGCTCGCGCGCTGCGCCCAGGCTCAGGCCCTCCTGCGTCAGGCCCACCAGTCCCAGCACGATCATCGCCAACATGGTATAGATATGCAGTCCCAAGGCGTATCCAGCCCCTTCGCTCTGGCCCACGCCAAACACCAGCAGCGCCTGGACGGCGGCCCATTCGAACACCCCCAGGCCGCCGGGCGAGGCGGGGATGGCCATGCCAAAACCCGTCGCGACCAGCACCATGGCCGCTGCGCTAAAGGGCAGATGCGCCAGCCCAAACACCGCCATCATGATATAGTTGAACAGCGCATAGCCCGCCCAAATCAGCGCCGATGAGACCAGCAGGCCGGGCACCAGGCGCCAGTTGAGCAATACCTCAAAGCCACCAACCAGGTTGGCCACCCCCGCCCGCACCTTGGGGCTGCCAACCAGAGGAACCCGCCCTACGATGCGCCACAGCAGCTCCATGCCTCGCTCTCCATGGCGAGCCAACACCAGCATGCCCACCACCCCCACCGCGGCGATCGTTCCCAACGTCACCGCAGCTTTCGTGGCCCAGCTTGGGAACTCGACAAACGGCAGCAGCAGCACCAGCATGATCACCACGGTGAGCATATCCACGATGCGCTCCATCAGCACAGTAGATAGCCCACGGCCGACCCCGCCAGCCGCGCGGCGGCCCACCAAGACGCCCCGAACGATCTCCCCAGCCTTGGCGGGAAAGATATTGTTCATCAAGTAGCCGATGTTCACCAGGCGGAACAGCCACATCAGCGAGAGCGGGGCGTCGCCATCGAGGAGCAGGCCCCAACGGTAAGCTCTCACCAGGTTGATAACAACCACCACCAGCGTGGCAGGTACCAGGTAGATGTACCGCGCGCTGGCGAACAGCCGCAAGAGCTCGTCCCAGTCCAGGTCGCGGAGGACCAGGTAGAGGAACAGCAGGCTGATGGCCACCCCGATGGCGACTTGCACCCGACGCTTGCGCATGTGAGCTCCGTGCAGTATAGAGACGGCCCCTCATCTGGGGCCATCCGATCGCCGATTATAGCATCGCCCACAGGCCCGCGCCAAGCGCGCGCCCTGCCCGCCTAGGGCCAGGTGATCTCTGCCAAGCCCAGGGCTTGCTCCAGCTCGGCAGAGCTCAGCGCGACGGTGCGGCGGAACACCAGCGGCTTGGGATGGTCGTACACGGTAAAACTCTCGTCCGCCATACCCAGGTTCAGGGCACGGCGGCTCGCCTCCGCTTCCGCCACCAGCGCGGGCATGGGCAGCCCCACGTGATCGAACGTGTCGTCGACCAGCTCCACCCCCGCCAAGCCAGGATAGGCCGTGCTCAAGTGCACCAGCTCGAAACCCAGCTCTTCCGCCATCAGGGCCTGATAGTAGCGCGAGGTCAGTGGATAGCGCTCGGGCAGCCGAGGGATGGTGTTATACAGCCGATGGGTAGAGAGCACGATATAGTCGGCGCTCTGCAGGTAGCCCAGCAACTGGTACGCCTTGTCGCGGGTATCGGCATCGTAGGCAGGGAACCGAAACACGTTCAGGTCCGTGTAGCAGGCGTCGGGCCCGGTACGACGTTGCGTCAGCGGGAGCGGATCGTCCCAATGCTCGACCACGACGATCGATCCGCTGGGCACCGTCTCGCAGATGTAGCGGGTCGTCTGGATCCACGGGTGCGTCTGCGCATAGACGCGCAGGTAGGCCAGGGCATACAGCGCCGTGGCCACCATCACCGCGCCCGCCGCCACGCGTCCTAGCACCCGCGCCCATCGCGCGCGCAGACCCCACGCCCGCCACAAGAGGTGCCCCGCCCACAGGCATAGCAGCGGCGTGATCGGCAGCATGTACCGGGCAAACTTGGCATGGAGGCCGCCCACGGCCGCCACATACACCAGGCACCAGGATAGCGGCACCAGTAGTGCCACCGCCCGATCTCGCTCCTTTGCCACGAATCCACGGATCACGAGCCCCACCTGGAGCGCCATCCCCGTCAGCCCGGCCACGCCCAGCGGCACCCCCAGCGACCAAATCAGCAGTTGCCGCAGATGGTACAGATAGGGGATCGTTCCAGCATACTGGCGGGTGTAGGGTACATCAATGGCACCGCTGGCCATGCGGCCCTCGTGGATCACGTCCGTCAGAAAGCGAAACGGATCGATGACGGCATAGGGCTGGGCCGCCGCCATG
>CAZUZB010000005.1:34351-39831 GCA_964624695.1 uncultured Anaerolineales bacterium
GTCCGTCAGAAAGCGAAACGGATCGATGACGGCATAGGGCTGGGCCGCCGCCATGACGACCGCAGCACAGGCCAAGGTCACGGCCAACCCGCCCGCCCGCCACCAGAAGCGGTACGCCCCCGCGCCGTGATCGGAGCTCTGGCCGCCATCGCCCAGGAACCAGGCCAGCGCCAACGGCAGAGCCACCGGCGCAGCGCTGGCCTTGGTGGCGACAGCCAGGCCAAAAGCCAGCCCGGCCACGGCGCCGCTGCCGATGCTGAGCCGTTGCGCGGCCCGCAACGCCAAAAAGAGCGTCAGCATCACCAAGCAGGCCAGCATGGTATCCACGGCATAAAAGTGGGATAGCTGGATATGCAGCACCACCAGGGCGAGCAGCGCCGCTCCCAGCAGCCCGGCTGCCCGCCCCAATAGGCGCTTGCCCATGGCATAGACCAGCGCCACAGAGCCCACGTCCAGCAGGGCTGAGAGCGCCCGACCGCTCCAGAAAAAGCCGTTGATCCCGGCCAGGGCGGGATCGATCAGGCCCAGGAGCCAGGTGACGATGCGTAGCGTATAGAGCGGCAGCGAGCCATACGCAAAGAAACGCGGATTCCAGGGGCTATCGGGGGAGAGTAGCTCGGCCGCGCTGGGAGGCCAGGGGAACGCGAGCTGATCCACCTGCATATAGATCTGGCGCTCGTCGGGGTGAAAGAGCAGCCCCTCGTCCCAGGCCAGTCCGTACAGGCGCAGCGCCAACGCCACCAGCAGGATGCCGACCAAGGCCCAGTCCACGCGAACGCCGCGCCGAGGCTGAGATATCGTGGGGGACTCTCGGGCCGGCATGGGCCAGCTAGTCCAGCTTGAGCACGGCCATAAAGGCCTCTTGGGGGATATCCACGCTGCCCACCCGCTTCAGCCGGCGTTTCCCCTCTTTCTGGCGCTCGAGCAGTTTGCGCTTGCGGGTGATGTCGCCGCCATAGCATTTGGCCAGCACGTCCTTGCGCGCCGCCTTGACGTTGGCCCGCGCAATGACCCGGCTGCCCACCACCGCCTGGATGGGAACGGTGAATAGCTGCGAGGGGATGACCTCTTTGAGCTTGCGCACCAAGGAGCTGCCCTTAGCATAGGCCCGGTCTTGATGCACGATCAGTGAGAGGGCATCCACCGGCTCCTGATTCACGTGAACCTCCATCTTGACCAGATTCCCGGGGCGGTACTCGGAGAACTCGTAATCCATGGAGGCATAGCCACGCGATCGCGACTTGAGCTGGTCGTGAAAGTCCACCAAGATCTCGGCCAGCGGGATGTAGAACTCGATCACGACCCTACGCTGATCGAGATATTCGAGCTTGATATACTCGCCGCGACGGCTGGTGGCCAGCTCCATCAGCGGCCCGATATAGTCGCTGGGTGTGAACAGGCTGATGCGCATCCACGGCTCGAGCACCTCTTCGATAGTGCTCGGGTCCGGCAGCTCGGCGGGGTTGTCGATCTCCAATACCTCGCCATCCTGGGTCAGCACCTGGTACTCGACGCTGGGCGCCGTAGCCAGCAGGTCCAGGTCATACTCGCGCTCTAGCCGCTCTTGCACGATCTCCATGTGCAACAGCCCCAAGAAACCGCAACGAAAGCCCATGTTCAGCGCCACTGACGACTCGGGTTGGTAGACCAACGAGGCGTCATTGAGCTGGAGCTTTTCCAGGGCGTCGCGCAGCTCCTCATAGTCCTCGTTGTCGATGGGATAGAGCCCCGCAAAGACCATCGGCTTGGGCGCGCGAAAGCCCTCCAGAGCCTCCTGTGCGGGACGCTGCACCGAGGTGAGCGTATCGCCCACGCGACACTCGCGCACCGATTTGAGCCCCGTCGCCACATAGCCCACGTTGCCCGCCCGCAGCGTGTCCACCTGCTGCATGGTGGGGCGGAACACCCCCACCTCCAGCGGCTCCAAGCGCGTGCGGCTGGACATGAGCACCAGCTCCTGGTCCGCCTCGATGGTGCCGTCGACGACGCGGACATAGGCGATCACGCCGCGGTAAGGATCATAGTGCGAGTCAAAGATCAGGGCACGCAAGGAGGCCTCAGCGTCGCCGCCCGGCGGGCGCACCCGGTTCACGATGGCATCGAGCACCTGCGCGGCGCCCTGGCCCGTCTTGGCCGAGACACGCAACACCTGCTCGGACGGAATGCCCAAAAGATCCTCGATCTCCTGGGCCACGTCATCCGCCATGGCGGCGGGCAGATCGATCTTGTTCACCACCGGCACCAGGTCGAGCTCCTTGTCCAACGCCAGATACAGGTTGGCCAAGGTCTGCGCCTCGACGCCCTGGGACGCATCCACCACCAGCAAAGCCCCCTCGCACGCCGAAAGCGCGTGAGACACCTCGTAAGAGAAATCCACGTGGCCGGGCGTATCGATCAGGTTCAGTTCGTACCGGATCCCCGGCGCGGGCTCGTAGGCCATGCGCACGGCCTTGGCCTTGATGGTGATGCCCTTTTCGCGTTCCAGATCCATGCTATCCAGCACCTGCTCGGCCATATCCCGCTGCTGAATAGTGCCCGTGTACTCGAGCAACCGATCCGACAAGGTAGACTTGCCGTGGTCGATGTGCGCGATGATGCAAAAGTTACGGATCCGATCTCGGCTATAAGCTGGACGATCTGAACTCACAGGTAATCCTTACCAAAAACGCTAGGAGTGAGTGCGAAAACCAATCGACGAACCGTCTAGTGGCGGCTGGCACGCAGGGTTTCCAGTGCCATCTCGGGGGTAGCGCCCTGTTCCGAGGTGCGAAGGTACAGGTAGCGGGCCACGTCGCGAATGATCGCCGCCACCGGCACGCCGAGGATCAGCCCCCAGATGCCCGCCAGCTCGGCCCCCACCACCACGATCACCATGACCATGGCGGGATGGAACCGCACGGCCTGCCCACTGATGCGAGGCGTCAGGAACATGTTCTCAAGCTGCTGGATGGCGAAAAAGGCCAGGGCGATCCACAGCGCCTTGATGGGGCGATCGAGGAGCGCCATCAGCACTGGCGCCAAGGCCCCGATGTATGGCCCAAAGATGGGGATGATCTCGGTAACCCCTGCCACCGTCCCCAGGAGAACCGCCATCTCGACCCCAAAGATCAGCAACACGATGATGGCGGCCACGCCGACGATCAGGCACACCAGCAGGCGTCCGCGCAGATAGGCGCTCAGAAGCTCGTCCACGATGGTGATGATGGCCCGTACATCGGCTCGGACAGAGGCTGGGACCATCTCGTAAAAGGAACGCGACATCTGGCGATTGTCATGCAAGACATAGAACATCCAGATGGGCACCATGACCATGCCGATGACAAAGCTGATGGTGGCCGTGAGCTGCGTCACCGTGCGCACGACGCCCTTTTGGGCAGCATCCACCAACGAGTTCAGTGCCTGGGTCACATTGGTACGGATCGTCTCTTGAATCTGGGGAGAGATCCCTGCCAAGAGCTCGTCCAGGTCGTACTCGAGCAACGACTCGATCTGGCGCCACAAGGCAGGCAGACGTCGCGATAGCGTCGCAGCTTGTTCCGTGACCAGTGGCACAAAGTAGGACATCATGCCAGCGACCAGCCCGAGGACGAGGATGTACACGATCAGGATGCTCAATGGCCGCGAGGCCCGCCGCCCGCGGATGAACTTTGGCATGTGCGCGTCGACGAAATCGACCATGGGCAGCATGATATAGGCGGCCAGCGCTCCCAGGATGAACGGCACGAGAGCGGCGCCTGCCGAAAAGACGATCCACGCCAGCATGGCCAGGATCGCCAGGGTGACCAGCGTTCTTGTGCGTGTGTTGCTGTCCTGCCACCACGCAGGCATCATCCCATCACCTCGTCAGAGCAAACGTCGGCCAACGCTCGTTCAGCCGCCGTTGACGGATCCAGCCCCTGCTCGCCGCCTGAGCGATCCAGCCAGCCCAGGAATTCGATATTGCCATCAGCGCCCTCGATGGGCGAGTTCGTACACCCACGCACTCGCCATCCTTCTTGCGCCGCCCACGATAGCAACTCTACTAACACCTCACGGTGCACCGCGTTATCGCGGACGATGCCGCCCTTGCCCACCTGCTCACGCCCGGCCTCGAACTGGGGCTTGATCAACGCCACCACCTGGCCGCCAGGGGCCAGCCAGTCCGCCACCCGCGGCAGGATCAGCCGCAGTGAGATGAACGACACATCGATGCTAACCAGGGCTACGGGCTCCGGCAGTTCCTCCAGATGGCGGGCGTTGGTGCGCTCCATCACCACCACGCGGTCATCCTGGCGCAGGCGCCAGTGGAGCTGCCCATAGCCCACATCGATGGCATAGACGCGCGCCGCCCCGCGCTCCAAGAGCACCTCGGTAAAGCCGCCCGTGGAGGCGCCCACATCGGCTGCCACGAGGCCCTTGGGATCCAGTCCGAAAAGATCCAGCGCCCGGATCAGCTTGTAGGCCCCCCGCCCCACATAGCGGGGCAGCGAGACGACCGTGACCTCGGCCTCGGCGTCGACGCGGGTGCCGACCTTGTCCACCACCTGGCCATCGACGCGCACCTGGCCAGCCTGCACCAGGCGTTGCGCCTTGGTCCGCGTAGGAGCCAGCCCGCGCTGCTGCACCAGCAAGTCGATGCGTACCTTGGTCATAAGCAAGAGGATAGTGACGCCAACGGGGTGTGTCAAGAGGCGTGCCACCCGCCGCTTTGACGCCGACGTGGTTCTTTCCTATCATCGACGCATGCTGCTCTGGGAGGTGATCGTTGGTCCTGCCGTTACTTCGAGCCATGCGCCCCAAACAGTGGGCCAAGAACGCCTTTCTGTTACCGGCCCTGTTCTTTGACGGCCGCTTTTTCGATCCCCCCAGCCTCTTGCGGGTTCTAGCGGCGCTGGCGCTGTTCTGCGGCATCTCCAGCGCCATCTACCTGATCAACGATCTGGTCGATATGGAAAGGGACCGCCAACACCCGGACAAGCGCCATCGCCCCTTGGCGTCAGGCGCGTTATCCCCCACGGCGGCGACCATCGCTGCGCTGCTGCTGCTCGGCCTCTGCTTGCCCGCCACCTTTATGCTGGAGACCAGCCTGGGGCTGACGGCAGCGCTCTATGTGGCCATGATGATCGCCTATGACTATTGGCTGAAGCATATCGTCATCATCGACATGATGACCATCTCGGCCGGCTTTGTACTGCGGGTCCATGCCGGCGCCGTCGTGGCGCACGTCTCACGGTTCAGCCCATGGCTGTATGTCTGCGCCACTCTGCTGGCGCTGTTCATCGCGGTGAACAAGCGCCGCCACGAGCTGATCCTCCTGGCCGAGAACGCCAACAACCACCGTGCCATCCTCGACCAGTACAGCGTCGAGTTCTTGGACGACGTCACGTCGCTGGTGACGGCCGCGGCCCTGGTGTCCTACTCGTTCTACACCTTTTCCACGCCCGTTGCCGCCGGCACACACCGGATGATGCTCACCATCCCGTTCGTCTTTTACGCCCTGC
>CAZUZB010000005.1:39931-57537 GCA_964624695.1 uncultured Anaerolineales bacterium
CACCGCCGGTGCGGTCATCTACCTCGGCTGACGCTGCCAACCAGAAAGGGCGGGAGCGTCGGCCCACCCCCACCCTAGCATCGCAGATGCGACCGCGCCTCTAGCGCTTGGTGTACTGCGGAGCCTTGCGAGCTCGCTTGAGGCCCGGCTTTTTTCGCTCCTTGACCCGCGGATCCCGCGTCAAAAAGCCGGCCCGCTTGAGCTGCGGACGCAGCTCTGGATTCGCCTCTAGCAGCGCCCGTGCGATGCCATGACGGATCGCCTCGGTCTGGCCCGTCACACCGCCGCCAGCCACCACCACGGAGACGGTAAAGCTCTCGTGTGTGTCCGTCAGGCGCAGAGGCTCCAGCGCGATCGCTTGGTCGCCTTCCCGCGAAAAGAACTCTTCGGCGGGCTTGCCATTGACCACGCACGCGCCCTTTCCCGGATACAGCCGAACGCGAGCCGTCGAGGTCTTGCGCCTGCCCGTGCCGTAATAGTATTGAGATGCCACCTACTGTCCTCCTACCTTGTCCGTCAGACCGCGTTTGCGGGCTGCTGCACCGAATCGAATGCGAGCTGTTTGGGCTTTTGCGCTGCATGCGGATGCTCGCCACCCGCATAGACCTTGAGCTTTTTGAGGAGCTGCCGGCCGAGACGGTTCTTGGGCAGCATGCCGCGCACGGCATGCTGAATCACCCGCTCCGGGAACCGCTCCAGCATCTCTTCCAACGTCCGCGAACGCAGGCCGCCGGGGTACTGAGAATAGCGATAGTACCTCTTGTCCTGTAGCTTGTTGCCGGTGACCGCCACCTTGTCGGCATTGACCACGATCACAAAGTCACCTACGTCCAACCCGGGGGTAAAGGTCGGCTTGTGCTTGCCGCGCAACACCTTGGCGATCTCGCTCGCCAGGCGGCCGAGGTTGGCTCCCTCGGCGTCCACAACCCACCACTCCCGTTCGATCTCGGCCGCCTTGACGGCATATGTCTTCATTTTCCCACTCCTTTACACACCGGCTGGCGCAGGGTTCCCCTCTTCAGCCTTCTGGCATCCGCCCTCGCGGAATGTCGTCCTCATAGTCAACCCGGTAAAGGCAGAGCCCACAGGCCGGGGCCGGCACGGCCGCTCGCCCGATATCCCGCGAGGCCAGCAGATCGATGAACTGGTCCACAGACCACCGCTCTCGCCCGACCTCTAGCAAGCTGCCAACCAGCCGCCGCACCATGCCGCGCAGGAATCCGTTAGCGCTCACACGAAACCCCAGGCCGAGATGATCTCCGCCAATGCCCAGCGGCAAGCTCATCCAGCGCGCCTCTGTCACCTCGCGTACCGTGCTACGCCCCGACGGAGACTGCCCCAACGCAGCCAGGTCGCTTCGGCCGATGAGCTGGTCCGCTGCGGCCTGCATCGCTGGCACATCCAGCGGCTCAGCGATGTGGGCGGCGAACCGACCTAGCAGAGGCTGACGCCTCGCTCCCGTATAGATGCTGTACAAGTACGTGCGCTGCCGCGCGCTATAGCGGGCATGAAAGCCATCGTCGATCTCGCTCAATGCCCACACAGAGATATCCCGGGGCAATAGGGCATTCAGCCCCCGCTCCAGATCCGCCACGGGGTGGCGCCAGCCGCAACGAAAGCTGATTGCCTGGCCCACCGCATGGACGCCGGCATCGGTGCGACCCGCGCCAATCACCAGCACCCGTTCCTGTGTAAGGCTCCCTAGCGCCTTGGTAAGCTGCCCCTGAACCGTTGAGCGGCCAAGTTGCGATTGAAACCCGTGGTAGTCGGTGCCGTCGTAGGCGACGACCCCACAATAGTTCCGCCCCCCGACCCTGCTCACCGCCATGCCTATCTGGGACTATTTGGCCCCATCCACCAGCTCCAGGACCGCCATCTCGGCGGCGTCGCCCTTGCGGGGGCCAAGCTTGACGATCCGCGTATAGCCGCCCGATCTCTCAGCATAGCCGGGAGCGATCTCATCAAACAGCTTCTTGACCACGGCCTTGTCATAGAGGATGGCGGCCACGTGGCGCCGCGCGGCTACGTCTTGCCCGCCATCCTGCTTTCGGGCCATGCCATCCTTGGCCTTGGTCACCAGTTTCTCTGCCTCGCCCTGCACAGCTTGCGCCTTGGCAAGCGTGGTTTGGATGCGTCCATGGCGGAACAGCTCGGTCATCAGGCTCCGGTAGAGAGCCTTGCGCTGACTGGTGTTCCTACCCAGTTTCTTACCCGCAACACGATGTCTCATCGCAGTTGTACCTCTATCACGTCTCTATCGACCGAAGACGCCCCGCATGCTCGCAGAGCTGCCTAGTCGAACTCTTCGTTCTCGCCAACAAAGCCCTTTTCACGCATGCGGTCGAGCAACTCCTCCAGCGACTTTTGCCCAAAGTTGCGGATGGCCAGCAGCTCGGCGGTGCCCCGCTGCAGGCGCTCGATGATCTCACCCACATGAACGATGCCCTGCCGCTTGAGGCAGTTGAATGCCCTCTGGCTAAGCTCGAGCTCCTCGATGGGCACCTCGGCAAAGGGGACGGCCTCCTCTTCCTCTTCCTCCTGGGAAGGCTCCACCTCAACGGGGGCCTCCTTGATGTCGCCCAGCAGCGAGAAATGCTCCATCAAGAGTCGCGAGGCCTGCTTGAGCGCGTCCTCGGGCGTGATGGTCCCATCCGTCCAGATCTCGAGCTTGAGCAGATCATAGTCCGTCCGCTGCTCGACGCGAGCGGCCTCCACATCCGTGTTGACCTTGAGCACCGGCGAAAAGATGGCGTCGACGGGGATCTCGCCGATGGCCATACCTTTGCGCTCTTCGCTGGGCGAGTAGCCTTTGCCGCGCTCAACAGTCATCTCGATCTCGATGTCAGAGTCCACCGTGTCCAGGGTCAGCAGCTGCAACTCTGGGTTCACGATCTCGACTTCCGATGGGCCCTCGATGTCGCCTGCGGTCAAAAGGGTTTTGCCCTTGGCCGAAACCCGCAACCGCACTGGGCTATCGACGTGCGAAGCTAGCCGCACCTGCTTGAGGTTCAGCAAGAGCATCAGCATGTCTTCCTGCGCTCCGGGGATGCTCGAGTACTCGTGCGCGACGCCTGACACCCGTACCGTGGTGATGGCCGCGCCCGAGATGGAGGACAAGAGCACCCTACGCAACGCTATGCCGATGGTGTCGCCATAGCCACGCTCCATCGGTCCGATCCGATATCGCCCATAGCCCCGCGTGCTCGTCTCACGCTCGATTCTAGGAAACACCTGCTCTAGCAAAGCGTCCCTCCTTCACATCGCGCGCTCGCTTTTGCCAGAATCCGCTAACCTGGCCCAGCAGCGCCCTCTCGGGCCTAGCGCGAATAGTACTCTACGATCAGTTGCTCTTGCACCGGCGTGTCGATCATGTCGCGCGTAGGCTCGGCAAGGACGGTGCCCTGCATGGCGGCGGCGTCCAGCCTGAGCCATGGCACCACATCCTGCCGCTCCAGAACCTCTTGCAGGCCCTGGAACTGGCCATTGCCGCGCTTGTTCTCACGCACGGCGATCACATCACCCGCGCTGACCAACGCCGAGGGCACGTTGTGCTTGCGGCCATTCAGCGAAAAGTGGCCGTGCGTCACCAACTGCCGCGCCTGGGCACGCGAGTCGGCGAAACCAAGGCGATAGACCACGTTGTCAAAGCGGCGCTCGAGCAGCGATAGCAGGTTGGCGCCCGTCTGGCCGCGGCCCGCGACCGCAATATCATAGTAGCGGCGGAACTGACGCTCCAGCACACCATAGATGCGACGTAGCCGCTGCTTTTCACGGAGCTGCCGCCCATAGTCTGATTCTCGCCGGCGAAACTGGTTCATGCGGCCGTGCTCTCCTGGCGGATAAGCGCGGCGCTCCATGGCGCACTTGGGGCCCATGCAGCGCTCTCCCTTGAGAAAGAGCTTCATGCCCTCGCGCCGGCACAGCTTGCAGGACGGACCGGTATACCTAGCCATTCATCCTCCTCATTGCCAAGGGCCGCGCGCACTATACTTGCCAGCGCCGGCCCTCGGTAGCGGGTTTACGTGGGAATCCTCCAGCGGGCGTCCACCTTCATCCCCGCGACCTCAAACGTTGCGTTGCCCGCTCATCGCTCCAATGACCGAATAGCCTAACAACCGTGCTAGATGCGCCGCTTTTTGGGCGGCCGGCATCCATTGTGCGGCACAGGGGTCAGGTCGGTGATCGACTTGACCCGCACGCCCGTAGCCTGGATGGTGCGGATGGCGGCCTCGCGGCCGGGCCCGGGGCCCTTGACAAAGACATCCGCCTCACGCATGCCGGCGTCCAGGGCAGCACGCGCAGCCGCTTGGGCTGCCACCTGGGCAGCGTATGGCGTGCTCTTGCGCGACCCTCTGTAGCTTTGTCCAGCGCTACGCCAGCAAACCACGTCGCCCGAGGCGTCCGTAAACGTGATGATCGTATTGTTGAATGTGGCGTGAATATAGACACGCCCCTCGGGCACATTCCGCCGCTCGCGGCGCGGGGTGCGCCTGCCAGCTCTCCTTCGACCCATGCTCTAGCCTCCGTGCTACTTTTTGTCGCGAGCGCGCCGCTTGCCAGCCACCGTCCGCCGCGTGCCGCGACGGGTACGGGCATTCGTCCGAGTCCGCTGGCCGCGCACGGGCAATCCACGCCGATGGCGCAGGCCACGGTAGCTGCCGATCTCCTGGAGGCGCTTGATGTTCATGGCCACCTCACGCCGGAGATCGCCCTCCACCACAAAGTCGCGATCGATAACCTCACGCAGACGGGCGACCTCGGCCTCGGTCAGGTCGCGGCAGCGCGTGTCAGCATCCACACCCGTACGGTTCAACAGCTCGCGAGAGCGCGAGAGGCCGATGCCGTAGATGTAGGTTAGCCCTATCTCTACCCGCTTGTCGTTGGGCAGGTCGATACCTGCAATACGAGCCATCCCATCCCTCCTCGAGAAACCTTACCGAGCCCGACTAGCCCTGCCGCTGCTTGTGTCGCGGGTTCTCACAGATGACCCGCACCACGCCACGACGCTTGATGATCTTGCACTTGGCGCAACGCTTTTTGACTGACGGTTTGACCTTCATGTTCCTACTCCCTATCAGGCCCAGCGCCATCCGCGATGCGGGTGAGCACCTGGCCTCCGTCTTTGGTGACAACGACTGTGTGTTCAAAGTGAGCCGAAAGATCGCCGTTGGCGGTCACCACCGTCCAACCATCGTCCAGCGTCCGTGTACGGCTGCCATCCGTGGTGAGCATCGGCTCGAGCGCCATGGTCATACCGGCGCGAAGCCGCAACCCTCGGCCCGCCGGCCCCCAGTTTGGCACGTGAGGGGCCTCGTGCATGGCCTTGCCGATGCCGTGGCCCCCATACTGGCGGACCACATCATAACCCCATTGCGCAGCCGTGGCCTCCACAGCGTGGGACACATCGCCCAGCCGGGCGCCATCCCGCGCAGCAGCGATGGTCGCCGCCAAAGCCGCCTCGGTCGCCTCCATCAAACGCTTGGCCTCAGGGCTCACCTCGCCGACAGCGACGGTGATCGCCGCATCGCCCTGATAGCCTTCCCAGATCACGCCAACGTCCACGCTGATGATCTCGCCCTCTTTGAGCTCGCGCGGCCCAGGAATCCCGTGCACAATCTCGTCATCCACCGACGCGCAGATCGCCCCGGGAAACCCGTGGTATCCCTTGAAGGAGGGGATGCCATCGTGATCACGGATCAGCTCCTCGGCCGCAGAGTCAAGCTCCGCCGTGGTTACACCAGGGCGCACCATAGCCTTCATGGCTGCCAACGCCATGGCCACGATCTCGCCCGCCCGTCGCATGCGGGCCAGTTCCGCTTCACTCTTGATCGTCACCATTGGCACTGGTCAGTCCTTGCCTCTCGCATCCATCACAGCCGCCCGTAGGGCCGCCTCTACCTCGTCGATGGCTCGCTCACCATCGATCTCCACCAGCGCCCCTCGGTCGCGATAGAAAGCGATCAGCGGACTGGTTTCCTTCATATACACGTCAATGCGTCGCGCCTGGGTTTCGGCCGTGTCGTCGGGGCGCTGATACAGATCGCCCCCGCATACGTCGCACACGCCGTCAACCCGCGACGGGCGAAATATCTGGTGATACACAGCGCCGCATGAGCGACAGGTCCAGCGACCCGCCAATCTCTCGAGCAGGGTCTCGCGCGACACCGCTACATACGGGACCAGGTCCACCTGACGGCCCAGCTTGGCCAGGAGGTCATTCAGCGCCCTGGCCTGAGCCACGGTCCGCGGAAAGCCGTCCAAGATCACGCCATCGGCACAATCGGGTTCAGCCAAACGATCAGCCACCATGCCGATAGTAATCTCGTCCGGCACCAGCTCGCCGCGGTCCATATAGGTCTGCGCCTCTTGGCCGAGGGCCGTTGCCCGCGCGATGTTGGAGCGGAACAGATCGCCGCTCGAAACCTGCGGGATCCCCAGCCATCGCCCCAAGCGCTCCGCCTGCGTGCCCTTGCCCGCTCCGGGCGCCCCCAGCAACACCAGATCCATACGTTGCTATCTCGCCTTTTTCAAAAAGCCTTCATAGTGCCGCATCATGAGCTGCGCTTCGAGCTGCTTCATGGTATCCAGCACCACCCCGACTACGATCAGCAGACCGGTGCTCGTCACCAGCATCTGGCTGGTGCCCGCCAGCGGTCGCACCAGGAACGGAAGGACGGCCACCACGCCCAAGAACAGTGCGCCGACCAACGTGATGCGCCGCACGACACCGCTCAGGAACTCGCGCGTCCGCGCCCCCGGCCGAATGCCGGGTATGAAACCGCCCTGCCGTCGCAGCGTCTCGGCCAGATCCTGCTGCTCAAAGATGACGTCCGTGTAAAAGTAGGTGAACGCCACCACCAACACAAAGTAGGCTACCCAGTAGAACCAGCCGTTCGAGTCAAACACGCCGCTGACCCACACGGCCGTGTTGCGAATCCAATCCGTCTGGACGCCCACCAGATAGCTGGCAACCACGCCTGGCAGCATCAGGATCGATACGGCAAAAATGATCGGAATCATGCCGGCCGAGTTTACCTGCAAAGGAATGTGCGTGCTCTGCCCGCCATAGATGCGCGTGCCCCGCACCCGCTTGGCATAGTTCACCGGCACGCGGCGCTGCCCCTCCTGGACGATCACGATGCCCACCATGGTGATCACCGTGACGATCAAAAAGACCACGATGGCCCAGGGGTTTGTGATCCACAACTGCGCCAAGCTCTGCGGAATACCGGTGACAATGCCGCCAAAGATGATGATCGACAATCCGTTCCCGATACCGTCCTCATCGATCAACTGCCCCAGCCAGATCGCGAACATGGTGCCGGCGGTCAATGTCACCAGCGTGCTCAGCGTCGGCAGCCAGTTCCCGCCTGTAAAGCCCCAGTTCTGGATCACGGCCGTGCCACCGCCAGCGGAGCTAGCCATCAGGGACATCTGTCCCAACCCCTGCAGGAACGCCAGGGGCACCGTGAGCAGATGCGTGTAGATGGTCAGCTTCTCGCGGCCAGCCGAGCCCTCTCGCGAGAGCCGCTCCAGCGCAGGAATGATCGGCTGCAAGAGCTGGAACACGATCTGCGCTGTGATATACGGATAGACACCCAGCGCCATCACCGACAGGTTGGCCAGGGCGCCGCCGGAGAACATGTCCAGCAGGCCCAGCAACTGGTTCTGCTCGAACACCTGTCGCAACGCAGCCGCATCCACCCCGGGTACGGGCACGTGCGCGACCAGCCGGTACAGCACCAAAATGCCCAGCGTGAACAGGATCTTTTTGCGTAGATCCGGCAGCTTGAATGCGTTGCGCACCGCTTGCAGCATCGGTTCCTCCGGCTCCCTTCAGAAGCCTATGCGGTCTCGACCTTCAACAACTCCACGGCCCCACCAGCGGCCTCGATCTTGGCAAGCGCGGATTCGGACGCCGCGTCGACGCGCAACGTCAGCGCACGATCTAGCTTGCCATCTCCCAGCACCTTGACCGGAAGATCGTTGGCGCGGATCAAACCAGCCTGCTCCAAAGCAGTGCGATCCACCACACTACCCGCCTCGAACTTGGCCGGTAGATCGCCCACGTTCACCACAGCGTACTCGACGCGGCGCGGATTGCGGAACCCTCGCTTATAGGCCAACCGCCGCACCAACGGGAGCTGTCCACCCTCGAAATAGAGCTTGCCGCCCCGACCCGCGCGGGCGTTCTGCCCCTTGGTGCCGTAACCGGCCGTCTTGCCCTGCCCAGCGGCGATGCCACGGCCCTTGCGCTTGCGCGGGCGTTTGGCCCCGGCGTCGGGGCCTAGTTCATGCAGCTTCATTCGTTCACCTCTTGGACCTCTAGCAGGTGCTCCACCGCGCGGACCATACCACGCACGGCAGGATTGTCCTCATGTTCCGCCTCATCGCCGATACGGCGCAGGCCCAACGCGGCGATGGTATCCTTCTGGCGCTTGGTGCGGCCAATCGCACTGCGCACATACTTGATTCGCAGTCTAGTTGTCATTTGCTGCAGTCCTCCAGGGCGGCGCCAGCTCGGCCACAGTCTTCCCGCGAGCCGCAGCGGCCGACTCGCGATCGCGCATCTGCTGAAGGCCCTTCCAGGTAGCCATCACCACGTTCAGGATGTTGGCGCTGCCCAACGATTTGGAGAGCACATCCTTGACGCCCGCGGCCTCGAGCACCGCGCGCGCACCACCACCGGCAATAACGCCCGTTCCAATGGCCGCCGGCTTGATCAGCACCTTGGCGGCGCCATGCTCAGCCAATAGATCGTGCGGCACCGTCGTTCCCATCAGGTTGACGGACACCATCGAGGCGCGCGCCCGCTCGGCGCCCTTGCGGATCGCCTGAGGCACGTCTCGCGCCTTGCCGATCCCCACGCCTACCTTGCCGTTCTGATCTCCCACCACGACGACTACGCGGAACCCAAAGCGACGGCCGCCCTGCACAACCTTGGCCACGCGCGTGATGTGCACGACGCGCTCAAAGAGCTCATCGCCCTCGTCCCGTCGGTCGCGATCGCTCCTGCTTGACATGAACACACTCCTCGCTTGGCGCGGAACCCGCCCCACACGCCACTAGAACTCGAGCCCCGCCTCACGCGCAGCCTCGGCCAGAGCCTTTACACGGCCCTGGTACTGATAGCCCCCGCGATCGAATACCACCTGCGTGACGCCCTGCGCCAGGGCGCGCTCGGCCAGCACCTTACCCACCAACTTGGCCGCGTCCGACTTGGAAAGCCCGTCCAACTGCTCGCGGACTTCTTGATCCAAGGTCGACGCCGAAACCAGCGTGTGGCCGACCGTGTCATCGATCACCTGGCCATAAATATGCTTGAGACTCCGAAACACGTTCAGCCTGGGTCGCTCGGTGATCCCAACTACGTGCTGACGCACGCGCTGATGCCGACGCAGCCGTGATTCGCGTCGCGCTGCTGACTTGTCCATTATGCGCCTCCAGCCCGGCCGGCCTTGCCAGCCTTGCGCCGAATGACCTCACCCACGTAGGCAATTCCCTTGCCCTGATAGGGCTCCGGCTTGCGTACCGCACGGATCCTGGCGGCGACCTCGCCCACCAGTTCCTTGTCGATACCTTCCACCACAATGATCCGACCGCCCGATTCCGACCGAACGCGGATCCCCTCCGGTGGGTTGACTTCTACGGGATGGCTAAAGCCGATCTGTAGCACCACGCCCTGACCTCTGTCCTCGGCGCGAAAGCCCACGCCGTTGATCTGCAGTTGCTTCTGAAAGCCCTCGGTCACACCCGTCACCATGTTGGCCAGCAGAGCGCGCGTCAGTCCATGCAGCGCACGGCTCTGGCGCGAATCGTCCGGCCGCTCCACCACTAGCTCTCCGTCAGCCTGCTTGATCCGCATGGTCGGATGGAACTCGCGCTCCAGCTCCCCCTTGGGTCCCTTTACCTTGACACGGCTCCCATCGATGGACACCAGTACCGAGTCCGACACAGGAACCGGCATACGCCCGATTCTAGACACCGTCATCACCTCCCGCTCGCAAGGACTGCGCTTACCAAACCTTGCAGAGGACCTCGCCGCCAACGCCCTGTCTCCGTGCCTGCCGGCCCGAGAGCACACCTCGCGGAGTAGACAGGATGACGGTGCCCATGCCAGCCTTGACCCACGGGATGTTCTCGCGCTGGGTATAGATCCGGCAACCAGGCTTGCTCACGCGCTGCAGCCCGCGGATGACCGGCTCGCGATCTTCCGTGTACTTGAGCTGGATCACCAGGGTCGGGAACTTTTGGTCGCGCAGCACTTCATACCGCGCCACATAGCCCTCATCGGCCAGCACGCGGGCAACCGCCTCGCGCAGCTTGGTCGAGGGCATCGTCACAGCGCTTCGGCGCACCATCTGTGCGTTCCGAATTCGCGTCAGCATGTCCGCGATGGGATCCGTCGTCATCATCATCTCACGATCTCCTATTACACCGTGGCGAGCACCCTGGGTGCCCTGCCGCCCTCTGCATCTCTAGGAGCCGAGCCTTTCCGTGGAAAGCCTCGCCTACCAACTCGACTTGGTCACACCCGGAATCTTGCCGGACATGGCCATCTCACGGAAGCAGATGCGGCACAGCCCAAACCGTCGCATGTACCCTCGTGGCCGACCACAACGCGAACACCGATTGCGCACCCGCACGCGGTACTTGCGACGAGACTCGCGCACGATCATGCTCTTTTTTGCCACTCGTCTCTCCTCCGAACTGCCTGGGCCACCCGGCCGTTTCGCTAGACTGCCTGTTGACGCGTTTGGCTCCGGGCAAAGGGCATCCCCAGCTCCTGAAGCAGGAACCGTGCCTCCTCGTCCGTCTCTGCCGTTGTCACGATGGTTATCTCGAGCCCACGCACCTTGTCGATGCTGTCATAGTCGACCTCGACGAACACCAACTGCTCCCGCAGCCCCAGGGTAAAGTTGCCGCGTCCGTCGAACGAAGACGGCGACACTCCCTGAAAGTCACGCTGCCGAGGCAATGCGATGTTCACCAGGCGGTCGTAGAACGACCACATCCGGCTCCCCCGCAGGGTCACTTTGGTGCCGATCGGGCTGCCCTCGCGCAAACGAAAGGCCGCGATCGACTTGCGAGCCCGCGTCACAATTGGCTTTTGGCCGGTGATGGACGTCAGATCCTGCACCGCATGCTCAAGCGTGCTGGCGCTTTGAAGGGCCTCGCCGACGCCCACGTTCGCCACGATCTTTTCAATGCGTGGCACCTGCATGACGCTCTTGTAGCCAAACCGCTCCATCATTGCGGGAACGACTTGCTCTTTATACTGTTGCTCTATTCTCTGCATACGTCTGGGCTCCCCAGGTCCCTCTCAGCGAATCCAAAACAGCGCTAATCCAAAGCCTCGTCGCACTTGCGGCAGATCCGCACCTTGGTGCCATCTTCCAGCACACGGTAGCCGACCCGCGTCTTTGCATCGCAGTGAGGGCACACGAGCGCCACGTTCTCCACCCGCACCGGCGCCTCGATCTCGATGATCCCGGCCTGCGTGCGCACATCGCCGGTCGCCCGCTGGTGCTTTTTGCGTACATTCACCCCGGCCACCACGATCCGCCCCTCGCGAGGCATCGCCCGGTTCACCGTCCCACGCGCACCGCGATCGTTGCCGCTAATCACCTCAACGGTGTCGCCCTTGATTATCTTCATCCCCAACTCCTCCGTCCGCCCGTCCGCAGCACGCTGCCAGCCTAGACTACCTCGGGCGAGAGCGAAACGATCTTCATGAATCCTGCCTCGCGGAGCTCGCGAGCCACAGGGCCGAAAATGCGCGTCCCCCGCGGATTCTGCTCCTGATCCAGAATCACCGCAGCGTTGTCGTCAAATCGGATAAAGGATCCGTCTGACCGACCATAGCCCTTGCTGGTGCGCACCACCACAGCGCGGACCACCTCCTTGGCCTTGACGACGCCGCCAGGGTTGGCGACCTTGACCGAGGCGATGATGATGTCACCGACTCGCGCGTAGCGGCGCCTGCTGCCGCCTAACACCTTGATGCACATGATCTCGCGAGCGCCAGTGTTATCCGCTACCCGCAACCTCGTGTTTGCCTGAATCATCTGAACCCACCCATCCGTTATCTTGACGCCCCAGGCCAGCCGGGCGCATCAGCGTGTCATCCCACGAGAGAGCACTCTACGTCCGCGGCATCGGCCTAGCGCACGATCTCGGTCACGCGCCAACGCTTCCGATGGCTCAGGGGACGCGTCTCCTCGATCCGGACGACGTTGCCCTCCTGGCACTCTTCCGCCTCGTCGTGAGCCAGATACTTTTTCCTGCGGCGGAGCACCTTGTTATAGAGTGGGTGGCGCGCTGTGCGCTGCACTTCGACCACCACCGTCTTTTGCATCTTGGTGCTGACGACCGTACCTTCCATGACCTTGCGGGTTCCCGGCATGCGCCCTATACCTCCGCGTCCTGTTCAAGTTCTGATAATACTGTCTTGACGCGGGCGATCTCCCGGCGCACCTCGCGGATGCGACTCGTATCGGCAAGCTGCCGGCTCGCCATCTGGAAGCGCAAGTTGAACTGCTCCTGATAGAGCTCCTCCAGCCTGTGCTCCAGCTCTCCGCGCGTCATATTGCGAAACTGCGCAGCCTTCACGCTACCACCCTCCCCTAGACTTCACGCGCCACAAAGCGCGTCTTCATGGGAAGCTTCTGCGCCGCCAGCTCCAGGGCCTGTCGCGCGGTGGCCTCGTCCACGCCACCGATCTCTAGCAGAATGCGCCCTGGCTTGACCACGGCCACATAGTGGTCCACGTCGCCCTTGCCACTCCCCATACGTGTCTCCGCAGCCCGCTGTGTCACCGGCTTGTGCGGAAAGATGCGAATCCAGAGCTGGCCGCTGCGCTTCATATGACGAGTGCTGACCCGTCGTGCGGCCTCAATCTGTCGGCTGGTTACCCAGCAGGGCTCCAGCGACTGCAGCCCATAGTCGCCAAACTGAATCTGCGACCCACGCTGCGCCTTGCCCCGCATACGCCCGCGGTGCACGCGGCGGTACTTTTGCCTCTTTGGCATCAACATGTCACGCAGCTCCTAAGCCTCGGCGGCGGCCGTGCCTGCCAGTTGCGGCAGCACCTCGCCACGGTAGATCCAAACTTTGACGCCGATGCGCCCGAACGTCGTTAGCGCCTCTGCCACAGCATAGTCAATATCAGCCCGCAGCGTGTGAAGCGGCACTCGGCCCTCGCGCGACCATTCGCGCCGCGCCATCTCAGCCCCCGAGAGACGCCCGCTGCACGTGATCTTGATCCCCTCGGCCCCACCGCGCATGGCTCGCTGGATCGCCTGCCGCATCGCCCGCTTCTGCGAGACACGACGGCTCAGTTGCTCCGCGATCCCCTCTGCCACCAGCCGAGCATCCAGATCTGGCTGCTCCACCTCGACCACATCCAGGCGGAGGTTCTTTTCCTCGACGCCCGTCAGCTCCACCAGCTTGGCCTTGAGCGCGTTCACCGTTGCGCCACGTCGGCCAATGACCACGCCGGGCCTAGCGGTCACGATAGCAATCGCCATCTGCTTGGGGAACCGCTGAATCTCGATGCGCGAGATCCCCGCGCTCTGCAGCTCGCTCTGAATCAGCTCGCGAACCGCCCTGTCGTTGGCCAAGCGAGCAACGTACTCTGCGCCCTCGGCATACCACTTGGACTCCCAGTCCTTGATATACCCAAGCCGAAACCCAATGGGATTCACCTTACGGCCCAAGATTGCCTCCTTACGGCAGACCCCGCAGACCGGCCTAGGCCTCAGTCCGCTCAGCCAAGACAACAGTGATATGCGAGCCGCGCTTCAGAAGCGGCTTGTAGCGCCCTCGCGCTCCAGCACGCCCACGACGCAAGGTCGGCCCCTCATCCGCCCAGATACGTGCCACATACAGCTCGTCGGCCGCCAAGCCATAGTTCTCTTCCGCGTTGGCGGCTGCGCTCGCGATCACGCGCGCCACTGGATCCGCCGCCGCCTTGGGCGTGAAACGGAGCACAGTCAGCGCCTCGTTCACGGCGCGCCCGCGTACCAGATCCACCACCAGGCGAACCTTCTGCGGCGACATCCGGACGTATTTCGATACGGCCCTAACTTCTACGTTCATCGTCTATCTCCTCGGTCGCCGCGCCTGCAGCCTGCCTCCGGGCGCAAAAGCACCCCCAGCTCTGAAGGCGACCCGGCACTAGCCGATACGGGTCCGTCGCTCTGAACCGCCATGTCCGCGATAGTAGCGGGTCGGCGCAAACTCGCCCAATTTGTGCCCAACCATCTGTTCGGTGACGTACACGGGAATGTGCCTGCGGCCATCGTGCACCGCGATGGTGTGCCCCACCATCTGCGGGAACACCGTCGAGGCGCGCGACCACGTCTTGATGACCCGCTTCTCGCCCCGCCGGTTGAGCTCCTCGACCTTTTTCAGGAGCTTTTCCGAAACGAACGGCCCCTTTTTCAACGACCTCGACATGCATCAGCCTCCTGCCAACGGTAACGGCGTCTCTGCTACCGGCGCTTTCCACGACGCCGCACGATGAACCGATCGGACTTTTTGTAGCGGCGCGTCTTGGCACCCATGGTGGGCTTGCCCCACGGCGTTTTGGGAGAAGGCATGCCGATGGGCGCCTTGCCCTCACCACCACCATGCGGATGGTCGCGCGGGGTCATCGCGGAGCCACGGGTGTGCGGGCGGCGCCGCATCCACCGCTTGCGACCGGCCTTGCCCAGCTTGATATTCGCATGCTCAGGGTTACCCACTTGGCCAACTGTAGCCATGCAATCGCGATGAATCATGCGCGTTTCGCCCGAGGGCATGCGGAGCTGCACATACAGGCCTTCCTTGGCCAGAATCTGCGCACCCGTGCCAGCCGCACGAACAAGCTGGCCGCCCTGGCCGGGCTTGAGCTCTACATTGTGAACCACCGTGCCCAGCGGGATGCTCCTCAGCGGCAACGCATTGCCCACATGCAGCTCGGCGTCAGGGCCGGCCATCACCTCATCGCCCACCTTGATGCCCACCGGGGCCAAGATATAGCGCTTTTCCCCGTCGCGATAGTTCACCAAGGCGATGCGCGCTGAACGGTTTGGGTCATACTCGATGGTCGCCACACGACCCGGCACACCCACCTTGTCACGACGGAAATCGATCAGACGATACTGGCGCTTGGTGCCGCCACCTCGATGCCGTACAGTGATCTTGCCGCGATGGTTGCGCCCCGCTTGTTTGTTCAGCGGCCGCAGCAACGACTTTTCTGGCTTTTTTGCTGTGATCTCTTCGAACGTATAGCCCGTCATGCCACGCCGCGAGGGCGTTGTTGGCTTGTATGACTTGATCGGCATGTCGCGTCCCCTCTTGCCTTGCAGCGCCGAAACTCTGGCGCCCTGCTACCTCTTGAACTAGACGCCCTCAAAGAGCTGGATGCTGTCTCCCTCGGCTAGCGTCACAACGGCCTTTTTCCAGCCCGAGGACGTACCCAAGCGACGGCCCCATCGCCGCGTCTTGCCGGGGACAAGCATGATATTCACCTTGGTCACCGACACATCAAACGCCTTCTCGACGGCGCGCTTGACATCCATACGAGTGGCGCGCGTATCTACCTCAAAAGTGTACTTGGACAGGGCGTCGGCCTGAAAGCCAGACTTTTCGGTGAGAATTGGCCTAACGAGCACCTGATAAGGATTCATCGCACTGCTCCCAGTTCTCTTGCGCCCGCTACTCGGCCGGCCCAAGCATGCTATGCACCAGATCCACCGATGCCAGCGGCATCATCACCACATCATAGCCCAGCAGATCTCGCACGCTCAGGCAGGTGGCCCTGATCGTCTTCACGAAAGGAAGGTTGCGCGCCGAAAGCTCGACGTTCACGTCCGCCTCGGGCAACAACACCAGCACCGAGCCGTCAATGCTCAGCCTATCCAATAGCTCCGTGAATGCAGTCGTCTTGGGCGCCGCCATCGCCAGCGCATCGAGCACTACCAACTGCTGCTCTCCCGCCTTGATCGACAACGCAGAGCGCAGAGCCAGGCGTCGCATCTTGCGATTCATCTTTTGCGTGTACTTGTGCGGCTGCGGACCGTGAACGACCCCGCCACCCTTCCACTGGGGCGCACGGATAGACCCCTGCCGAGCACGCCCGGTGCCCTTTTGCCGCCATGGCTTGCGGCCGCCGCCGCTCACCTCGGAGCGCCCCTTGGCCTTGTGGGTCCCCAGGCGGGCATTGGCGTGCTGGCGCACCACATGCTGGTGCATCACCGAGACGTGCGGCTCGATCCCAAAGACGTCGTCGCGCAGTTCAGCGGTGCCGACCGTCTCTCCCTTGGTATTATGAACTGTAACTTCCATGGTTGCTTCTCCTACTGTGATCCGTCAGAGCCAAGTGTGCCTACGCTGAATCGCTAAGCTTCCTTGTTGCCCTTTTTCCGGATCGCCCGGGTCTTGGCGGCTTTGCGTAGGAATACCAGCCCGCCTCTGGGGCCGGGCACCGCGCCAGCAACCGCAATCAAGTTCCGCTCGGCATCCACCAACACCACCCGCAAGTTCAGCGTGGTGACCCGCTCATTGCCCATGTGGCCAGGCCCACGCATACCCTTGAACACGCGGCCGGGCGTGCTACCGGCTCCAATGGAGCCCACAGCCCGCCAACGATCGGACTGACCATGCGTCTTGGGGCCACCGGCAAAGCCATGGCGCTTTACGGCGCCCGCAAAACCACGCCCCTTGGATTTGCCCGTCACATCGACCACGTCGCCCACGGCGAACCGCTCCACCGTCAACACCTGGCCGCGCTCGTACCGATCCACGTCGTCGGTCCTGATCTCGCGCAGATGGCGGAGGGGCGGCAAGCCCTTCAGGTGCCCCTTCTCGGGCTGGTTCAGCCGCTTGTCATGCCCATAGCCGATCTGCACTGCGTTGTAACCGTCGGTCGCCTCGGTCTTGATCTGGGCCACATAGCAGGGACCCGCCTCGATGACCGTCACACCCACCACTTCACCAGAATCGGTAAAGATCTGGGTCATACCGACTTTTCTGCCTAGGATACCTTCTCTTGTCGCCACACTTGCCTCCAGGGGAATGGTCGCTCTCAGCCTCAGCTAACTGCCGTTGGGCTGTGGGGTTCACCCCATCCCCGTTTGCCGTTCGCCACGCGGCGCCCTGTCTCCAGCCGCCGCGTCGCGCGTCGAATGCCGTCTACAACTTGATCTCGATATCAACGCCCGCCGGCAGATCCAAGCGCGTGAGCGCATCGATCGTCTTGGGATTCGGATCGAGCACATCAATCAGGCGCTTGTGCGTGCGAATCTCCAGAGCCTCGCGCGAGTCGCGATCGATAAAGGGCGAACGGGCCACCGAGAACTTTTCAATGCGGGTGGGCAGGGGAACCGGACCCACCACCGCCGCCCCGGTGCGCTCGGCGCTATCCACGATCTGCCTGGCTGACTGGTCCAGCACGCGATGGTCGTACGCCTTGAGCCGAATTCGTATCCGCTGTTGTTTGGCCATACTCTTACGGGCCAGGTGGCGCATCGGCGCACCGTTGCCCGACCTCCTCCTCCGCGCTGCGCTATTCGATGATCTCAGTCAAGACGCCGGCGCCCACCGTGCGGCCACCCTCGCGG
>CAZUZB010000006.1:0-23950 GCA_964624695.1 uncultured Anaerolineales bacterium
GATCCCCGGGCTGCCGGGCAGCCGCTGGGTCGGCCAACTGGTCGAGATCGAGGTGCTCGAGTAGCCGCGTTCGGCGCCAGGACACGAGACAAGCCATCGGCGATCCGGCGTCATCGCGCCTCCCATGGCGGTGACGCCGGCGCCTTTACCGGAGAGGGGGATACTAGAAGTGTGCCGATGCCGGATATGTCGCGACTTTGCCCTGTTGGCCGCGCTGCTGCTCGTCGCCGCCTTGCTGGTGGCTTGCGCCGAGCGGAGCACGCCGACGCCCGATCTCTCCTTTGAGCCCGCCTCGGAGGCCCTGCCTCCAGCGCCAGCGGTAGAGTGGAATCTACATGTCACGGGCGCGGTCACGGAGCCTGTGGTGATCCCATACCAGGATCTGGCGGCGCGCGACCTGGTCAGTCTGGCGGATATCCTCGAGGCCTGCGATTGTGGCGGCGAGGTTCGGAATACCTGGGAGGGCATCGCGCTCGGCGATCTGCTGGCCGAGGCCGGCGCCTCGGAGCAGGCGACCGCGGTGATTCTGCGAGGTGCCGATGGCTACTGGCGCAAGGCGCCTATCGGGGACGTGGCCCTGGCCATGGTGGCGCTGCGTCGCGATGGCGTCTGGCTGGCGGAGGATCCTGTAGAGGGCCCTATCCGCATGGTGGTGCCGGGTCAGTCGGCCAGTTACTGGATGTCACAGTTGGTCGAGATCGAGGTCATCGAGTAGAGCTGGGCGTTGGCCCGCGCTAGGCCACCATCAGCGTGATCGTGACGGCAACGAGGGCCAGCAATGCCGCCAACGCGACATGGTCAGCTCGGCGCATATACGCCTCTCGCAAAAAAGTGCGTTGGCGGTAACGGCCAAACTGCCGCCCCTCCATGGAGATGGCCAGATGCTCTGCGCGGCGCAGCGCGCCGACCAGCAAGGGCAGCAGCATTTGGCGCAACACCTCGATGATCCGTCGGAACAGGCTGCCGTCATAACGGACTCCGCGAGCGAGCTGCGCCTGGTAGATGGTATTGGCCTCCAGCTCGAACAGTGGAGCCAGGCGGATGGCCGTCACCAGGGCAAAGCCGTAGCGGTATGGCAGCCCAGCTCGCATTAGGGCATAGGCCAGCTCCGAAGGGTCGGTGGTCAGCACGAATAGCTGGCTGGCCATGATCACCGCCACAAAGCGGCTGGCCACCAGAACGCCTCGGCGCAGCCCCTCGTCGGTGATGCGTAACCCCACCATTGGTCGGAGGTCCACCAGCACCGCCCCCGAGCGGGTGAACAGCGCCTGCAGCGCGAAAAAGGCCGCCGATGTGACCAACAGCAGGCGCCAGCCCCGCATCTCGCGCGCGGGCCTGATCCGGGCCGTGCGGGCGGCGCCCCACAAGCCCAGGACAACCAGCGCCGGGTACCAGGGCGTGCTCACCAGCAGGCTCCCCACGGTGATGCCCAGCAACCAGCCCAGTTTGGTGAGGGGATGGAGGTCATGAAGCCAGGACTCGTCCAGCCGGTATTGCAGCTTGGCTCGGCCGCTCATGGCGCTGTCTCCAGATAGGCGTGGTAGCCTCGCCTGGATAGGTACGTGACCAGGTCATCCAGGAGGCCGTCGAACGCCACCTGCCCGCGCTCCAGGAACACGGCGCGATCGGCATAGCGCTGGGCCAGGTCGGTGTTGTGCAGGGCCACCAGCACCGCTGCGCCATCGTCGGCCGCTGCGCGCAACTGGCGCATGAGACGATGGGCATGGGCCGGGTCCTGCCCAATCAGGATCTCGTCGGCCAGGAGCAGGTCGGGGCCGTGTGCGGTGGCGGCCGTCAGGTTCAGGCGGCGCTTTTGCCCATAGCTGAGCCTCCAAGGCGAGTCGTCACGACGCTCCCACAGGCCGCCTTGGCGCAATAGCTCCTCGGCGCGCGGCGTGACCTCTGCCTCTTGCCGAGTATTGCGGGCCAGCATGGTGGCGTCTCTCCACACGGTCTCGCCCAAGAGCTGGTGATCGGGGTTCTGGAACACAATCCCCGCTCGGTGGGCCAGCTCCGATACGGCCGGCGCCACGGACCCTAACACGGCGACGTTGCCCGTGGTGGGGCGGATTAGCCCCATCAGGCAGCGCAGCAGCGTGCTCTTGCCGCTGCCATTGTCGCCCATCAGGGCAACGAGCTGCCCGCGATGCAGATCCAGGCTGACATCGCGCAGAGCTGCCTGTGTGCCATAGTCGTGGGTGACGCTTGTGAGGCGGGCCACCATCTCGCCGGGCGCGGCGGGCGTCCTCTGTGCGAGCGGCTCTCTGGCTGGCAAGGCGGCGCTGTGGCGGGTTACGCGCCCATCTTCCATGGTCACGATGCGGGGCGCAAACGGTGCCAACACCCCGAGCTTGTGCTCGACGAGGATCAGCGTCAACTCCTCCTGGCGACGCAGGCGCTCCAACACCTGCAGCACGGATCGAGCCGCCGGGGGATCCAGATTCGAAGTGGGCTCGTCGAGGATCAGTATCCGCGGCCTGGCCGCCAAGATAGAGGCGATGGCGACGCGTTGCTGCTCGCCGCCCGAAAGCGTGCCCATCTGGCGGTTGCGCAGATGGCTGGCAGCGACGACGTCCAGCGCCCAGGTGATCTGGGCGGCGATCCTCCCCGTCGGATAGCAGCGGTTCTCCAGCCCAAAGGCGATCTCGTCCTCGACGGTCAACGTGCAGAACTGATCCTCCGGGTTCTGTTGCACCAAGCCGACCAGCTCGGCGTTCTCATAGAGGGAGCGGCCGGTAACATCCACCCCGTCGACCCGAACGGTGCCACGCCATTGGCCGCCAGGCCGGCCATGCAAACAGCCGGCGATGGCGAGGGCCAGCGTGGACTTGCCGCAAGCGCTGGGGCCGGCCAGGGCGATCATCTCGCTGCGCCTGACGCACAGGTTCACCCCGCGTAGCGCCCAGTCGGATGCGCCGGGATAGCGGTAATGCAGATCAGTGATCTCGATCAGCGCTGCCATGTTCCCTATTCGACCGAAAGCTCGACCACATCGAGGGCGACCACCGCCTGATCGGCTCGCCCCACCGCGTAGCGGGTGCCGTCGGGCAGGTTCATCACCCAGATGCGGATCGCATCGTCGGCCAACACCTCTGCCAGCTCCCAACGGACCGTGCTTCCGTCGCGGCTCGTGGCGGTGATGGTGTGGGCGCCCTCCGCAGGCTCTGCCGCCGATACCACGCTGCGTAGCGGCACGCCCTGGTACTTGGCGCTGCCCTCTCCCAGATCCAGCGAGGCGCTATCCATCTGATCTTGCCAATCTCCAGGGATAAAGATTGCCTCTTGGCGCAGATTGCCGGTCAGCGGGACTTTGCTCTGGGCCTGCAGCCGCAGTTCAGTGACGTTGCGCACCCAGGCTTTGGAGCTGATGGCGCCAACGATCTCGTACGCTATCTGTCTCCCCTCGCCACGGCTGGCCAGCAGGAGCTGGTCGTTGGTGGCGACCTCGTCCATGGTGATAAAGAACGCATAGCCGTCCGTCGCCGTGGCGATGACGATGTTGGCATCGGGGTCCGGCTCGGCCAGGGCGAGAACGTCTCGCAAGGGCGTTCCGGTGACGTTGCGTTGCATCCCCTGGGCGTCTACCTGCAGGCTGATCAAGGCCAGCTCGGTCTCGGCGCTGTAGGTATAGGGCTGCGCGCAGGCGCCCGTCACCTGGACGGTGGGGCCGCCCGCATAGGCGCGCGCCAGGGTAACGCCGCCGCCAATCGCGAGAACCGCTGCAGAGCCCAGCAGCAACCCCTGTGGCCATGTCAGCTCGCGGCGTTGCGCGCCTGGAATGGCCAGCCCCGCCCGGCCGAGGGCCTGTAGCAACGCATAGGCCAGTAATCCCCCCAGGCTGGCTCCCGAGATGGCTGCCAGGCCTGCGATGCCCCACACATATCGTACGACGTCCTCGGGGGCGCTGGCAAAGAGCTGGAAGACGAACACGTTGCTGGCGGCGGATACCGCGCCGGCCGCGATGAGAGCTGGGCGGCTGTCACGTCGGCGAAAGGCGAGGAGGACCAGGTCGATGAAAAGGCCGGCCGCGAGATCCACGAGAACGACCAGAATGCCGTGGGTGTTGCCGCTGAGGAGCTCCACGCCGCCCTTGAGCAGGGCCGTGATGGTGGCGGCGCCCGTCTTGCCAATCAGGGCCGGCGCCAGGAGGAGCAGTGTCACGTGGAGGCCGGCGGCCCATTGGGTCGTGCCGGCCAAGCCGAGGACGGCCTGGACGGCATCCCCCAATGCGTTGATGGCCGTGCTGGCGACGCCGCTCAATCCGGCCAACCCCGCCATGGTGAGCAGGTCGCGCGTGCTGAAGCGGTACTGCGGGGCGTTCTGGTCTGGTTGTGTGCTCATCAGGCCTTCCTACAACAAAGCCCGGCGCCGCAAAGGAGCGACGCCGGGCCGCAAAGGGCCAGCGGTGATCTCCTTTCCAAGCGCGGGAGGCTCGAGCGTTTCCCCTCGAACCCTATCGGTCAACGGCCCTGGGTTGCCCGTTAGGCCTATTGACTCGGAGATGGTCTCGGTTGTCTCACTCTCGTCCGTCTAGGGCGACCAGATCACCAGCCCAGGGATGTATGGATGGCTCAGGTCTTCATGCCTGGGTAGAATCCGCAGGCTATAGCCGTGCAAGCCGCTTTGGCCGCAACGGATGGTGCCCTCGTAGGCATAGACGCCCTCACGTTCGGTGGCTTTCCCCTCCATGGCGGCTGATTCGGAGCGGTTGATCGTGCCATCTGGCCGAATGGTGCCAAAGCTGATCTCGACGGTCACGTCGTCGGGAGTCAATTCGCTCAGATGGATGTTGGCGCGGACGCCGATGTCGGTCTCGACAGTCAGCCCGTCGTGAGCGTCGCTCTCGATGCTCTCGAAGCGGATGCCCCCCCAGTGCGAGCGCAGGTGCTGCATCCACTGGGCCAGCGCGCGGCCATGGGCGCACTCGTCGGCGGCTAGGTGCCGATAGCGTGCCTCGGCCGGCAAATAGAGCTCTTCACAGTACTCTTGGACCATGCGATGGGCGCTGAATCGTGGCGTGATCTCGCGGATGGCGCTCTTCATGTGGGCGATCCAATTGCGGGGAACGGCGCCGCGGGATGCCCGGTCATAGAACAGCGGGGCGACGTCCTTGGCCAGGAGATCGTACAGGGCCTCGGCCTCTATGCGGTCGCCGTAGGCCTCATCGGCGTACACCTCGCCATGCCCGATAGACCAGCCACGGTCCGGGGCATAGCCCTCGCACCACCAACCATCAAAGGTGCTCAGATTTAGGCCCCCGTTGGCGGCGACCTTCATGCCGCTGGTGCCGCTGGCCTCCATGCGGCTACGGGGCGTGTTCAGCCAGACGTCCACCCCCTGGACCATATAGCGCGCCAGCTCCAGGTCATAGTCCTCCAGGAAGACGATCCGATGCCGCAGCTCCTCGCGCCGTGTATAGTGCACCAGCTGCCGGATGAACTCTTTGCCAGGGTTGTCGTTGGGATGCGCCTTGCCCGCGAACAGGATCTGAACCGGTCGCTCGGGATCGTTGAGGATGCGCGAGAGCCGTTCGGGATCGGTAAAGAGCAACAGGGCTCGTTTGTAGGTGGCGAATCGCCGCGCGAATCCGATGGTCAGCACCTCGGGGTCCAGCACGTCGTCGGCCTCGCCGATCTCCTGAGGCGTGCCGCCGTGGCGGGCAAGCTGCTCTCGCAGGCGCGCGCGCGCCACGGCCACCAGCCGCTCGCGCCGACGCTCGTGGGTGCGCCATAGCTCCTCGTCGGGGATGCGGTCCACCAGTTGCCACACGCGGCGGTCCTCGGGCCGCTCCACCCAGCGGGGGCCCAGGTAGCGCGAGTAGACCGCCGCCATATCCTGTGAGATGAACGAGCGGGGGTGGATGCCGTTGGTGATAGACGTGATCGGCACCTCTTCGGCGGGCGTTTGGGGCCAGAGGTCGTGCCACATCTCGCGGGCCACCTGGCCGTGCAGTCGGCTCACGCCGTTGGTGGCGTTGGCCAGCCGAATGGCCAGAACCGCCATCGCAAAGCTCTCGTCAGGCGAGGGGTTGTGCGACTGGCCCAAGCGCATGAACGCGTCGCGGCTGAGGCCCAGTCGGCGGTAATACTCGCCGAGGTAGTGATCCATCATCCCCGTCGGGAACAAGTCGATACCCGCAGGGACTGGGGTGTGGGTGGTAAAGACGTTGCCAGCTCGCGCCACCTCAGCGGCTTCGGCATACGAGAGGCCCTCACCCTCCATGAGCAGGTGGATGCGCTCCAGGGCCAGGAACGCCGAGTGGCCCTCGTTCATGTGGCAAACGGATGGTGGGGCGCCCAGGGCTTGCAGAGCGCGTAGCCCTCCCACGCCCAGCAACAGCTCTTGCCGAATGCGCATGTCATTGTCGCCGCCATAGAGCTGGCTGGTGATCTGCCGATCCTCGGGACGATTCTCGGGGATGTTGGCATCCAGCAGATACAGCGGCACGCGGCCGACCTGGATGCGCCAGAGGCGGGCTCGAACCTCACGGCCAGGGTAGGCCACGCCGATGGTGAGTGGTTGGTCCTTGTCGTCTCGCATCATCTGCATGGGCATGTTGTAGAAATCGTTGATGGGGTACGACTCTTGCTGCCAGCCGTCGGCGTTCAGGTATTGGCGGCAATACCCGCGCTGGTATGCCAGGCCCACGCCCACCAGCGGCAAGCCCAGGTCACTGGCGGATTTCAGATGGTCGCCGGAGAGAACACCCAGCCCGCCCGAGTAGATGGGAAGCCCCTCGGTGATGCCGAACTCCATCGAAAAGTAGCCGATGCGCATATCGGGGAACTCGGGTGCGTAGGTATGATCGAACCAGGTCTCCTGGCTTTGCACATAGGCCTCGAACGCCTGGTGCACGCGGCGCATGTGAGACAAAAAGGCATCGTCGTCCAGGGCTTGCTCGATCTTGGATTGGCGAATGGTGCCCAGGATGAGAACGGGATTGTGGCGGGTGCTCTCCCACAGCTCGTCGTCCAGCCGCCTAAAGAGCGCTATCGCGTCGGGATTCCAGGTCCACCACAAGTTAAAGGCCAGCTCACGGAGCGGGTTCAATTCCTCAGGAAGTGACGGCACTACCGTAAAGGTGTGATGTGGGCGTAGCACGCATCCCCCTTTGCCTAGGGTCATCGTCAGTAGCGAGAGTGCGATGACCTCCTTTCGATTATACCGGACCTATGGACCGCCCGCCAAGATGCCGTGCTGGGGTTCACCAGCGTGCTTTGCGGCGGGCCCATGGGAGGGCTATACTCACACGGGTTCACCCAAAGGAGCAGCAGATGGCAGAAGCTGACATTGGCCAGGTCGGAGAGCTTGAGCGCGCCTGGGATGCCTATCACCGCCTAGAACTGGACGAGGCGCGTGAGCTATTCGGGGCGATCGTCGCCAAGGATCCCCAGTCGTTGGCGGGGCATCAGGGGCTCGGCCGCACGCTGATTCGCATGCGACGCGAGGAGGATGCGCGGCAAGAGGTAGAGCGGTGTTTGGAGTTGGGCCCCGAGGCGTATGAGACCCACGCGCTGGCAGGGCTGTTTTACTTTTTGGTGGATGCCCTGGATGAGGCTCAAGCTTCGCTCGAGCAGGCATCCGAGATGGTGCCCGATGCGATCGAGCCGTACGTGGTGCGGGCGCAGGTCTACGCGGACAAAAAGGCTTTCAGCGATGCCGAGGAGGCGCTGGAGCGTGCCCTCGCGCTTATCGATGCGTTGGACGACGAGGGCGTTCAGCGTCGGGAGCGGGCGGCGCTGCTTCACGCCGAGACCTATGTGGCCCTATCGGCGGGCCGCGAGGACGATGCGCGCGCCAAGGCCGAGGAGGCGCTCTCGTACGCGAAAGCCAACCCTCACGCCGTCTGCCTGGCGAACACCAACCTGGGCCTGATGGCGGCGCGGCGCAAGCGGTGGGACGAGGCCGTGACCTATCTCACCGCAGCTCTGGAGCTGAACCCCTCGTTCTACCGGGCCAGGGGGGCGCTGGGCCGCGTGTATCTCGTGACGGGACGGCCCGAGGAGGCGGCAGACGCCCTCGAGGTCACCCTCGAAACCATGTCCAATCCCGATGCTCACACAGTGATGGCGTACGCCTCGGCGCTCAGCAAGATCGGGCGTCGTGACGATGCAGTCGCTCATTACCGGCGCGCTTTGCAGCTCAAGCCGCGCTGGCTCGAGCGGGTCTATGCTGGTTGGCAATCGATCTGGCTGGACCGCAAAGGCCGCCTTTACGTCTTGGTCATTGGGGCGGTGGCGCTCGGGCTCTGGTTCTGGCTTGCCAAGCCGTCCCCGCAGGCGATCACCCTGCTCTTGCTGGTGGTCGTGATCCTGGCGCTGCAACGGGCAATGTCTGGCAAACGACTTCGCTAGGGGAGCGGCGGTTGCTGACGCTTGGCCTTGCTTGGCAAGGTGGGCGGTGATATACTCGCCTTGTCAAGTATGGCCTGTGCATCTCCAAAAAGGGGGAGGTCATGGCGCGTCAACGTGGGCTGAGAATCGCGGTGGCTGTGTTGGTTCTGGGAGCCTTTTTGGCTGTGCCTGTGGCGGCTAATAACGAGGCCCTCTATCACACGGTGGTCTTTGGCGAATCGCTCTCGAGCATTGCACGCAAATACGAGGTGACGGTGGCTGCCTTGGTGGACGCCAACGGCATCGCCAACCCGAACCTGATCTATGTGGGCCAGCGGCTGCTGATCCCGGAAAAGAGCGAGGGCATCATTATCCACCTGGTGGCGGGAGGCGAGTCTCTGCTCAGCATCGCCGCCAAGTATGGGGTGAGCATCTGGGATATCGCCGAGCGCAACAGCATCACCAACGTCAATCTCATCTTTGTGGGCCAAAAGCTGGTGATTCCTACCGAGGGCGCGGCTGAGGTGCCCGATGAGGGCGATGATGTGGAGGATGGCGAGGACGAGCAAGCCGACGACGAGATGCCGGTCGTCCCAGCGGCGATCATCATCAGCTCTCCGCTGGCTAGCCAGGATGTGTCGTCGCCTGTGACGGTGACGGGATGGGGCAGCGGCTTTGAGAACACGCTGGCTGTGGATGTGCTGGACGAGTACGGCGCCGTGATCGGCCAAGGTTATGTGATCGTCGACGCCGAGTTCGGCCAGATGGGCCCCTTTAGCGGGGTGGTCGAGTTCGACGCGCCGGCCGAGGAGCAGTTCGGTCGCATCCAGGTCTATAGCATCAGCCCGCGTGATGGCGCCATCGAATACCTGGCCTCGGTGACCGTGAACCTCGTCCCTTAGCCTTTGTTGCTGTGCTAGAACAGCGCCGACTATACGAGTCGGCGCTGTTTGCCTTTTTGGCTACAGAGCTATCCCCATGGAGCGGGCGCACGGCAATCCGCCTGCGTCCTCGGCGGCCAGGACGGCGTTCACCACGGCTCTGGCCATGGCATCGGCTGCCATGTCGGCGACGAGGGCGACGTGGGCCTCGCGTTCGCCCGTGGCCAGCGCAAAGACGGCATCGCCATCAAAGAGCGTGTGAGCCGGCCGAATGGTGCGCGCCAACCCGTCGTGGGTGGCGTCGGCCACCAAGGTCGCCTCGGCTTTGGAGAGGGTGGCGTTGGTGGCCACCACGCCGATGACGGTGTTGGTGCCGAATAGCACCCTGCGTAGCACGGCGCTGCGCATCTGCAGCCGTGTGTCCGCATACCCCTTGCCCGTAAGCGTGCGTAACCCCGCCATGATCTGGCCGCTCTCGGGGTGGAGCACGTCACCAAAGGCGTTCACGGCCACCAGGGCCCCAAGGACCAGCCCCCCCGCGCGGACACTGGCGGTGCCAATCCCGGATTTGACGGCGCGTTTGGTGCCAAAGAGCTTGCCCACGCTGGCGCCCGTGCCAGCGCCGACGTTGCCTTGGGCTGGGGCATCGGCCGTGGCCGACGCGCAAGCCTGATACCCCATCTCCTCATCGGGCCGCACGCGCGGATCGCCCACGGCCAGATCAAAGAGCACCGCGGCAGGGACGATGGGCACGCGGGCCACGCCCGTGTTGAACCCATGGCCCTGTTCTTCCAGCCACCGCATGACGCCGTCGGCGGCGCGTAGGCCGTAGGCGCTGCCTCCGCTGAGGAGGATGGCCTGCACCTCCTCTACCAGCATGCCGGGGCGCAGCAGGTCCGTCTCGCGGGTGCCGGGGGCCCAGCCACGCACGCTGACGCCTGCGGTGGCGCCATCTTCACATAGCACCACGCTACATCCGGTCAGGGCTCGCTGGTCGCTGGCGTGGCCCACGCAGATGCCCTCGATATCGGTGATGGCGCCGGGGTAGAGCTCACTCATGGCGCTGCTCCCACAAGACCGCGATGCGCGTGACGATCTCTTCGGCCAGTCGCTCTTTGGTCATGAGGGGCAGCGGTTCGCGGCGGCCATCGGCCCAGAGCAGCGTAGCCTGGTTGGTGGCTACCTGAAAGCCGCTATCGGAGCGGCTCACGTCGTTGGCCACAATCAGGTCCAGCCGCTTGGCGCGCAGCTTGGCTTCGGCGTTGGCGATCAGATCCTCGGTCTCGGCGGCGAACCCGGCCACGATGCCAGGGCGTTCCTTCACTGGCCGTGCGGCGATATCGGCCAGGATGTCGGTGGTGCGCTCCAGCTCCAACGTCAGGGTGCCGTCTCGTTTCTTGAGCTTTTGCTGGGCATAGCTGGACGGACGATAGTCCGCCACCGCGGCCGCCATCAACAGCACCTGGATCGCAGGGATCAGCGCAATCAGCGCCTGGTGCATCTCCGCCGCCGTCCGCACGGCTATGGTTTCGATGCCGTAGGGGGGCTCGAGGCCGGTGGGGGCGGCAACCAGCGTCACCTCGGCGCCCAGATCGCGGGCGGCCTCGGCCAGGGCATAGCCCATGCGTCCCGAGCTGCGATTCCCGAGATGGCGCACGGGATCGAGCGGCTCCTGGGTTCCGCCGGCGGTCACCGTCACACGGACGCCTTGCAGCGGTCCCTTGCGGCCCAGCGTCTGCCGCAGCGCGCCGATGAGCTCAGTCACCGGCACGAGGCGTCCCCGACCGATGCGGCCCGAGGCGAGGCGTCCCTCGGCTGGGCCCACCACCACAGCGCCACGTTCCGCCAGCAGTGCCGTGTTCGCTTGTGTGGCGGGGTGGGCCCACATATCGGCGTCCATCGCCGGCGCGAGGACCAAAGGCGCGGGACACGCCAAGGCCGTGCTGGTGAGCAGGTTGTCCGCTATGCCGTGAGCCAGCTTGGCGATGGTATTGGCCGTGGCGGGGGCGATCACCAGCGCATCGGCGCGCGCGGAAAGCGAGATGTGGGCCATGTCGGTGTCTCGCAATAGCTGGAACATGTCGATGGAGACGGGGCGCTGGGTCAAGGTCTGAAAGGGCAGGGGGGTGACGAACTGGGTGGCCCCTTCGGTCATGATCACATCCACCGTGGCCCCGGCTTGCACCAGCTTGCTGCACAGATCGACGGCTTTGTAAGCGGCGATCCCGCCGGTCACGCCCAGGACGATCCGTTTGTTCTCCAGGATCATGGCTCACCTCGATTCATCTCATAGATCAGGCGCAGTCCCTTTAGGGTGAGCTCCTGATCGACGATCTCGATGACCTTGGTCTCGCGGGCCAGGACGGGAGCCAGGCCGCCGGTGCCGATGACGCGCATGTTGGGACCCAGTTCGTCGCGGAAGCGAGCTACCAGCCCTTCTACTAGCCCCACATAGCCGAACAGGATGCCCGACCGCATGGCATCGGGCGTGTTGGTGCCGATGGCTTTGGGCGGGCGTTGCAGATCGATCCGAGGCAGCTTGGCCGTACGCTGGAACAACGCCTCGGCGGCGATGGTGATACCTGGGGCGATGGCACCCCCGAGGTATTCGCCTTGAGCCGATAGCGCGTCAAAGGTGGTTCCCGTGCCCAGATCCACTACGCAGGCCGGTGCGCCATAGAAACGGAGGGCAGCGGCGACGTTGACGATGCGGTCAGCGCCAACCTCGCGGGGGTTGTCGTACCGGATGGCGACGCCGGTGCGCACGCCCGCGCCGACGACCAGCGGTGCCTGGCCCAGATAGCGTTGGCAGGTGGTTAGGAGGGTGTCGGTGAGGGGCGGGACCACGCTGGCCAGCGCGATGCCGGTGATGTCATCGCGCTGAATGCCGTGGTGAGCCATGAACCCCGTGATGAGCAGGCCGTACTCGTCCGGCATCTTTTGGTGGTCGGTGCTGATGCGCCAATCGGCCAGCAGCCGCTCGCCATCATAGACGCCCATGACGGTGTTGGTGTTTCCCGCGTCGATGCAAAGCAGCATTGGATCAGCTCCCCTCGGATGGCGCCTGTGATACGCGCGACCGTTTGCGCTGCCCCAGCCCGCGCAAGGCCGCCACCACCGCGATGACAATGATGGCCGCGATGATGACCTCGGGTATCCCATGGGTGATGCCGATGGTCAGTGCGACGGCCGGCGACAGGTACCCCCGCAGGCTGGCCATGCCCAGCACCAGGATGGTGTTGGTCAACGAGCCCACGGCGGCGGCCATGGCTACCACCACAATGCGGGGATCCTGCTTGCCCAGCCAGAGGTAGAGCCCCGCCACCAGGGCGGTGCCGAGCACCGCGATGAGAACCGGGATCAACACCGACCGTGAGCCATCCTCGTTGGGCGTAGCATAGATGCGCCAGGCGGCGTAAAGCAAGAGCGCCAGCAAGACCGCTAGGAGCGCCTTGAGCTGTGCCTTGGTGGCTTGGCGCAATGCCAGGTAAGTGTACGCCGCGGTCACGCCGATGAACAGGCGCGGCAGGATGGCCACCAGCGGATCTTTGAACATGGGCACCGTCGCCTGGGTAAAGCTGGCGAACCCGAACCCCAGCCCCACGATCAGGCCCACCAACGGCCCCTCCAGCAGCCCGCCGACGATGGCCGGGATGTGGGCGATGGTAGCGTTGCCGGCCGGCGTGGGCGCTGGGATAAAGCCGATGCGGGTTAGGGCCAGGAGCAGGGTGATCGCCAGCAGCAGCCCCGCGTTCACCACCCGACGGATTCCTCGTTCGTCATACATGATGCGTCCCTCCTACGGAAGCACTATAGTTCGCGACAGAATGGTGCCGACCAGGATCAGGATGACCAGCCCCAAGGCGACGAGATCGCGGGGAGCCAGGCGTAGGGCGCGCCATTGCGTCCGTCCACGCCCCCCGTGGTAGCAGCGCGCCTGCATGGCGAGCACCAGCTCCTCGGAGCGGCGATAGGCGTCCACAAACAATGGCACCACCAGGCGAGCGCCTCGTGTGGCTCCATCAACCAGTTTCCGCACCCCATGGGGTTCGGGCGTGATGGTTCGGGAGGCCTGGGCCAGCAGGATCGCCTCGGCTTGCTCGCCCAGGATCGGCACAAAGCGCAACGCGATGGTGCACACCAGTGCCAGCTCGTGGCCGGGCAGCCCCAGGCGCGTCAAGGGCCGCAACAGATGCTCGATGCCGTGGGTGAGATCACCGGTGGTGGTCGTGTTGGTCAACAGGCTGGTGAGCAGCAGCAGCCCCAGAAAGCGTATCAGCGCCACGACGACGGCTTGGACGCTGGCGGTGGTGATGGTGATCACCCCGCGCTCAAAGAGTACCCTGGCGCCGGCCGCGCCGCTGCCGCTGTTATAGAACAAGAGCTGAAGCAACGACAGCACCAGGATAAAGGGCAAGGCCGGCCGCAAGCTCTTGAGGAGATAACCCAGGGGCAGCCGGGCGGCCAAAGTGGCCGAGGTGATCACGACCAGCAGGGCCAGGCTGCCGCTGTATGAGCTGATGATGACGGTGCAGGCCATCAGCAGCGCAAAGCATACCAGCTTGATGCGGGGGTCCAGCCGATGGATCCCCGAGCCCGTGGGGATGTATTGCCCGATGCTGACGTGCCTTAGGGCCTGATAGCTTGCCATACGGCCTCCTCGGCCTCGGGCAGGGTGATGGGCGAGCGATCGATGGGCAGTCCCCCGCCCGCCAGGCGGTCGACGAGCTGGCCCGCCGTGGGCCGCAGCAGCCCATGCGCCGGCAGATCCAGGCCCGGCCCCAGTACCTCGCGCGTGGGGCCGTCGGCTACCGTGCGCCCCTGGAACAGCACCACGACCCGGTCGGCGATGCCGGCGACCTCGTCCATGTCGTTGGAGATGATGACGATGCCGATGCCGCGCTCGGCATGGAGTCGACGGATCACCTGAAGCACCTGCTCCTTGCCGGCCGGGTCCAGGCCCGTGGTGGCCTCGTCCATGACCAGGACGCGGGGCCGCAGCGCCAACACGCCCGCCAGGGCCACGCGGCGCATCTCGCCTCCGCTCAGGGCAAAGGTCTGGCGATCGACGTAACGCTCAAAGGGCAGTCCGACGGCCTCCATGGCCTCGTGGACGCGCTCTCGCAAGGCAGCGCCATCCAGGCCAAGTTGTGCGGGTCCGTAGGCGATGTCATCCCCCACTAGCTGTTCCAGCATCTGCTGATGGGGATGCTGAAAGACCAGCCCTACTTGACGCCGCAAGGCGCGCACGTCACAGCTCCGCGAGGCCGTGTCCTGCCCCAGCACCCGCACATGGCCCGTGACAGCAGGGCGCAGCAGCCCATTCATGTGATGGGCCAGGGTGGACTTGCCCGCGCCACTGGGGCCTACCAGAGCCACGACCTCGCCTGCGTGCAGCGTAAAGTCAACGTCCTGCAGCGCGTCTGTCTGCATAGGCGTGCCTGGCAGATAGGAATGGCGCAGCACGGTGATGGCGATCAGGGGCTCAGCCATGGGGAGCCTCCTGGCGCACCAAGAGTGCCTTGACGAGGTCATCGGCGGTGAGGGCTGGCTCGAGGACCAGGCCACGCCTGATCAACCCACGGCTGATGGCGCGGGCGGGGGGCTGGGTAAGGCCGACTGCGCGCAAGTGCTCCTCCTGGCTGAAAACCTCATCAGGCCTGCCCTGCAACACGAGGCGCCCCCGATCCAGGACCAGGATGCGCTCGGCATCGGCAGCCTCGTCCATATAGTGCGTGATCAGCACGATGGTGAGGCCGTCGTGGTGGAGGCGTGAAAGTAGCTCGCGCATGCGCGCGCGGCTGACCGGATCCAGCATGGCCGTGGACTCGTCCAGCACCAGGCAGCGGGGCCGCATGGCGAGCAAGCCCGCCACGGCCAGGCGCGACTTTTCGCCCGCCGAGAGCAGCCGGGGATTGTCGCTGCCCCGATCGGCCAGGTCGGTGTCGACCAATGCCGAACGGACCCTCCGCTCCAGCTCGGGATGGGGCACGCCCAAGTTCTCAGGGCCAAAGGCGACCTCTTCTTCCACCGTGGTGGCGACGAACTGGTTATCAGGGTTCTGAAAGGCCACAGCGACCTTGCTGCGAATCGCCAGCTGCTGGGCAGGGTCGCGGGTATCCAGGCCCATCACACGCACCTGGCCGCTGGTGGGGCGCAGCAGCCCGTTGAGGCACTTGGCCAGCGTCGACTTGCCCGAGCCGTTGGGGCCCACAATTGCCAGGTAGGAGCCATCGTCGATGATGGCAGAGACGTCATCGAGGGCGCGCACTGGGTCGGCGCCTTGGCTCTCGTAGACGTAGGAGAGGTTCTCGATCTCGATCAGCGGATGGGACATACGAACGCCTCACACAAAAAAGCCCTGCGTCGCCACAACGACGCAGGGCACACCCATCCTCGGCGGGGCCTGGTCGTCTCGGTCGGCTAGCGATCCAAGCGACGGATTGTCACAGACGAAAAAGCTCGATGCTGATCCAGTCATCGGCAGGGAGATTCTACCGCGGTATCTAGGATGGTGCAAGTTTGCGCATACCCGTCACGCTGGTGCTTTGACACAGGGCGGCCGCGCTGCTACAATATCTGATACCCAGCGGGGGTATATGTGATCAAGGAGAGGCACCATGGACACCGTTTCGGTCCGCGTCTTGGTGATTGGGAACAGCGAAGGAGAGATCTGTCGGCGTGGTTGAGGCCCGCGTCGGTCTTCGGAGGAGACCACCGAGATCACGCGGCAGCTTTTCCGACGCACCATGGGCGACGCCGTTCGCGTGACTTATGTGGATGCAGCCGAGCCGTCGGCTCTGGAGCCACACGCGAGGCTTCTGGCAGAGGTGCCCGAGACGCGACGCCTCTACCCACTCGTGTTCGTGAACGAGCAACTGGCGGTCATCGGCAGCGCTGACTATTACGATATCGCCTACCAGGTGCAGAGAGCCATCGAGGCCTCCGAGGTCAAGGCTTAGCTGTTGGCAACGAGAGAGGGGGCGCAACGGCGCTCCCCTCTTGTTCCGTGCTCCCCAGGTCACTTTTGCTCTGGGGGTAATGCGGTCGCTTCGTCGGCGTCCTCGCCCGCCAGATGGTTCTTGTTCTCTTTGTCGTTGCCGCTCTTTTTGATGTTGGCGGCATACTGCTTGAGCTTGGCCCGCACCGCGGCATAGATGGTGCCCTCGGGATACTCCCCATCCTCGCCACGCTCCCCCGCGGGGACGCCCGTCAGCAGCTCGATGCCTTCCTCGATGCGTGATACGGCATAGATGTGAAACCTGCCCTCGCGCACCGCCTCCACCACGTCCTCTCGTAGCATCAGGTTGCGTAGGTTGGCGCGCGGGATCAGCACCCCTTGGTCGCCCGTCAAGCCGATCTCGCGGCAGACGTCAAAGAACCCCTCGATCTTGGCGTTGGCCCCGCCGATGGGCTGAATCTGCCCCAACTGGTTCACCGACCCCGTGACGGCCAGATTCTGCTTGATGGGCACGTCCGCCAAGCTAGAGAGCAGCGCGTACAGCTCGGTGCTGGAGGCGCTGTCGCCCTCGACGCCCGAGTAGAGCTGCTCAAAGGTGAGGCTGGCCGAGAGCGTCAGCGGGTGCTCTTGGGCAAAGTGGCTGGCCAGGTATGACGAGAGGATGAGTTGCCCCTTGTCGTGGATCGGCCCCGACATTTTGACCTCGCGGTCGATGCTGGCAATGCCCGACCGCCCCATAAAGGTGCGGGCCGTCACCCGCGAGGGGATACCAAAGGTAAAGTTACCTGCTAGAATCACCGAGAGACCATTGATCTGCCCCACCACGCTGCCTTGGGTGTCGATAAAGATGGATCCCTCGGCGATGGACTCGCGGTAGCGCTCGGCCGCGGCTTCCTGGCGGATGGCGCGCTCGGCGATGGCTTTGCGGACGTGATCCGCCGTCACCAGAGGCGCCCCCTCCTGTTTCGCCCAGTAAGCGCCTTCTCGGACCAGGTCCGCCACCTGAGCCATGCGGACCGTGGCCCTTTCCTGATCCTCGGCGTATCGCGATGCTTCCTCGATCACCTTGGCCGCAGCATCGGGCCCGTAGGGGAGCAGGCTCTCGCGGCGGCAGAGATCCCCGATGAACCGCGCGTACGATTCGGCGAGGTCATCGTCGAGAGCGGTCCGCGTCGCAAACTCGGCCTTGACTTTGAACAGCTCGCGGAAATCCTCGTCCAGCGCGTACAGGAGCTGGTAGAGGCGCTCGTCGCCGATCAGCACGACCTTGATATCGAGAGGAATCGGCTCGGGTTCCAGGCTCACGGTGGCCACGATCCCGTAGAACTGGGCCATCTCCTCGATCTTGATGTGCTTGTTCCGCAAGGCGCGTTTGAGCGCCTCCCAGGCGAGCGGGTTCGAGAGGATGTTCTTGGCCTCTGCCACCAGATAGCCGCCGTTGGCGCGATGCAGGGCGCCCGATCGGATCTGGGTAAAGTCGGTGAACATGGCGCCGAACTGGCTGCGATGCTCGATGCGCCCCACCAGGTTCTGGTAGGTGGGGTTGTCCTCGATGACGATGGGGGCGCAGCCGTCGGCGCAGTCGGCCGTGAGCACATTCACCGTGTAGCGCGTTCGTGTCGTAGCGCCTGATCCCATCTGGCTCATGAGCAGCGCTTGAGGATCCTGCTCCTCTTTGGGCATGAACTCGTCGGCATGTTGGATGATGTCATCTCGTACGGCTTGCAGATAGGCTAGGACAGTGGCATTGTCGGCGAACGCCTCCTGCAGGTCCTCCATCACCTGGTCGGCCACAAAGCCCGCCATCTCGGTCTTGAGCTTTTCGATGCTGCGCCGCCGATCGCGATCCAGCTCGCGGGTCTGGCGCATGGTCTTGTCGTACTGCTCCTGGAGTTGGGGTCGGTGTGATTCGAACGCGCGCTTTTGCTCGGCGTCGAGCTGTTCGTACTCTTCGGCGCTGAGCACCTGGCCATCGACGATGGGGGCGATGGCCAGCCCCATTTGCCCACGGATCAGCGCAAAGTTGCGCTCGTTGAGATACTGCTCCAACTGACGCAGCATCTCTTGCTGCCGCTGCTGAAAGTTGAGCAGGATCTCGCGCCGCCGCTGCTCGTAGAACTCGCCCTCAAAGGCGCGTGGAATCTCTTGCTCCAGTTGCTCCACCACCTCGGCCATGCCGTCGCGCAAGGTTGTGGCGCGCCCCGGCGCCAGGCTGAGGGCGCGCGGGCGCCTGGGATCCTCGAAATTGTGCACATAGCACCACTCGTCTGGCTGAGCCCGCTCGGCGGCACGTCGCGCCAGATATTGGCGAATTGCTGTGGTCCGGCCTGATCCGGCCGGGCCCACCGCAAAGATGTTGTACCCCTCGGACCCGATCTCCACGCCAAAACCGATGGCGCCGACGGCGCGGTCCTGGCCGATGATGGCGTCCAGCGGCTCGAGTTCCTCGCTGCTCTGCCAGGCAAAGCGCAACGGGTCAATCTGCGCGCGGAGTTGGTCGGGGGCGACCTCAAAGGACGCGAGGATGTTGCTCATGTTCTCATCCTTTCTCTGGCCTCCAAACGGGGTCGTACGTCACCAGGCCCACGAGTGACGATAGGAGCGATTATAGCATGTCGGGCTGTGGGGGTCCACGATTCTTCCGCGCACGTGCTCACGGTGCTGCCGGCAGCGGCTTGGAGATCGAGCGAGGACCAAGTTGCGAGGCAGGGCATGGCCCCCTATAATGGAGAGTGCGGCGGTGCGCGCAGTGGTACTTGGCACAGAGGACAGATGCGATCAGCAAGAACCTCACTCGGCCTGGCTGTAACCCTCGACGGCGTTCCGTCTCTGTTCGAGAGCGGAACCATCGCCGAGCGCCAGCGCAAGGGATGGCTGCTGCTGGTGCCTGGCGCTGCCAATGCCCCACTCGATCTCGCCGCTGCCTACGAGCGCTACTATAGTTCGACCCGTTTTGACGTGGAGCCGCTCTTGGTCGAAGCGCTACGGGCGGCTGCGCCCAGTGGAGCCTCCCCTGAGACGAATTGGCCCTGCTGTGGAGCTGCGCTCGTCGGGCTGGATGTGACTGCGCTGCTTCCCCCGGGGTACGGTTTGTGGGTGGCCGGCGATGGTAGCTTGCGGGCGGTGCCCTCCTGGCCGGCAGGCACGGGTCAGCCAGATGGGCTAGGCCTGCTGCGCCGGAGCCATCATCGCATGCGCCCTGGTGAGACGGTGCTCTTGGGGAACGAGCGGTTCGCCACCGTCGCCAACAAGCGCAGAGTAGCGAATGCGGCCTGCCGCCGTCCCTTACGCTTTCAACGGCTCGTCCAGCGCCGAACCGCTCGGCCTGGCGCGCAAGGGCCGCTCCCCTTTGCCATGATCCACTATCCCTTGGGCCCCGCGGTGGCGCTGGATCAGCCATGGGATCGCCCGGCGGTGCTTTTGCCACCGAGAGCGGCACCAGCGCGGACGGGTGGCTTCTCTCCGATCTGGATCGCCCTGGCCATCACCATTCTATCGGCTGTGGGTGTCTATGCGGCCAAAAGGCCGAGTCTGCCCGAGGCCTCTTTGGCCGACACGCTCACCTTTTTCCTCACCATCGACCGCTTGGGTCAGGCAGGGGGAAGCGAGGCAGAGTCTCCGCCGGCATCGGGCCAGTGATAGCGGCGCCCATGGCCACGCCCCCGCCCAGAAAGGCGGGGGCGTTCTGGCTGATGGCTGGCCGCGTCAGCGTTACCCCTCGAACGGGAAGGTGATTCGCTGGCCCGTGGCCGCGGAGCGGTAGCACGCCAGCACCATCTCGACCGACACCCGTCCTTCTTCGGCCGTGCACATGGGCACGCCGGATTTGAGCGCGTCGATGAACGGGCGCGCCACGCCCGCGATGCGGTCTCCCTGACCGTTCACCATGGGCAGCCCCAGATCCTGCCACCCCAGCTCGGCCTTGTCCTGCTGATACAGCTTGACGCCGATGGGGTGTGGCGGCTTGATAGCTGCCGATGGCCCATCGCCATGGTTCTGGATAAGCACGCCTTGGTCTCCATAGATCTCGACGGTGTTCTCGCCAGCGCGGCAGACACTGGTGTTGGTGATGGTGGCAAAAGTTCCATCGGCGAACCGAAAGATGGCCGTTCCCGTGTCATCAGGGGCGATGTCGGTGAGGACATTGTCGATCTCGGCCATCACCGAGACGGGCTTGGCGCCCATGGTCCAGTAGAGCCAGTCCAGGGCGTGGGTGGCGTCATCAAAGAACATGCCCACGTTGGCCTCGGCCGAGATGTGCCACTTGGTCGGCCCCTCGACGAAATCCTGGCTGAAGAGCACGCCGATGCAGTGGCGGCGCCGCACAAAGCCGACCTTGCCCAGGGCGCCCTCGCGCAGCAGGTTGCGCATGGCAATGTTTTGCGGGTCGCAGCGCATCTGGAACGCCATGCTGAACCACTGGCCGGTCCGGTTGACCGCATCGATGATGCGGTCGCAACCCTCCAGTGTCGTGGCCATAGGCTTTTGCAGGAGAACGGGCTTGCCCGCCTCTAGCGCTGCCACCGCTAGGTCCACGTGGCGATTGGTCTCGCTGCCGATGACCAGGCAGTCGATGTCTTTCCGCGCCAGTATATCCTCGAGGTGCGGTTCGAAATCGACAGCAAAGCGCTCTGCGGCGCTTTGGCCACGGGCGGCGTCATGGTCCCAGAAGGCGACCATCTTGGCGTCGTCGAAATCCCTGATCATGTGTGCGTACGAACTCACGTGTCCGTGAGCGAGCGATAGGATACCGATACCGAGCTTGGCTGGGGACACAATACCTCCTCATCGAGTGGTGACGAGCCATACAGGCCCATCATAAACCTGGGCTGCAAAGGGCACAACTGCCCAGGTAGCCTCTATACCGCGAAACGGATGTGGATCACGTCGCCGTCGGCCACGCGGTACTCGCGGCCCTCAAGGCGCACCCTGCCCGCCTCGCGCGCGCTGGCGATGCTCCCTGCCCGGTCCAGGTCGTCAAACGCTACCACCTCGGCGCGGATGAACCCTCGCGCCATGTCGGTATGCACGGTGCCGGCCGCGTCGAGAGCCGTCTCTCCCTGGCGCAGGGTCCAGGCCCGCACCTCTTTGCCGCCGGTGGTGGTGAAAAAGGTGATCAACTGCAAGAGCTCATATCCGCTGGCGATGACGCGATCGAGGCCTGAGCTGTCGAGGCCGTAGGAGGCCAAGTACTGCTGCGCCTCGTCAGCGGGCAGCTCTTGCAGCTCGGCCTCCAGGTCGGCGCACAGCACGATCGCCGGCGAACCCTCGTCCTGGGCCCGCTGCCGCACTGCCGCCGCCAGCGGGCCACCTTCTGGAAGATCGTTTTCCCCGACATTGGCCACAAACAGGCGGGGCATGGCGGTGAGCAGCGGGACGGACGCCAAGAACGCCCGTTGCTCCGGTGGTAGGGCGAGGTCGCGGATCGCGATGCCCGCGCCCAACCCTTCCATGGCCTGAGCGACGGTCTCGACCTCGGCGCGATATTCACGGGGGTTGGCCTTGGCCAGGCCGGCCAGCTTTTGCTGGTGGCGCTCCAGGATCGCCAAGTCCGACAGGGCCAGCTCCAGGTCGACGGTCTCGATGTCAGCGATTGGGTCGAGTTCCGTGGTCACATGAGCCACATCGGCGTTCTCGAAACAGCGCACCACCATCGCCATGGCGTCCACGGCGCGCACATGCGAGAGGAACTGGTTGCCGAGGCCCTCACCATGGCTGGCGCCCTTGACCAGACCCGCGATATCGACGACGCGCAGCGTCGTCGCCACCGTCCGCTCCGGCCGGATGATCTCTTGTAGGCGATGCAGACGTCTATCGGGAACGGGCACGACGCCGATGTTGGGGTCGATGGTAGTAAAGGGATAGTTGGCGACGATGGCGCCAGCGTTTGTGAGGGCGTTGAACAGCGTGGATTTGCCCACGTTGGGCAGACCGACCAGCCCTAACTGAAGTGACATGATGGAGGCTGCCTCCCTCGTCTCACGGCGCGGATGTATCGGGCGATGGCCCCACCCGATAGCGCGCCGGCCACGCCCGGTAACGGCTGGGGAACTCGTCCTCCGAGATGATCTCGCCGTCTTGCTCCACGATGCGCACGATGCGCACGTCCAGCCCCTCGCGCGCGCGCTCGGCCAGGATGCGGGTTCCCGCGGCCAGGCTTGCATCGATCTCTTCGACAGGGTCGCCGGGTTGGTGGGTGCCCTCGACGGTCGGCCCCACCATGGTGACCTCGCGCCCGCTTGAACGCCCATAGAACGCAAAGGCTAGCGTCCCCGTCGCCTCGTCCACTCGGGTCATGATCAGGATGGGCCAGGCGTCGTCGTTGCGAAACCGCATGTCCGTGGTGGGCACAAAGACAGCGGCGTCGAGGCCCAGGGGCGGCTCGTACCAATCGACCCGGTAGGCGTGCTCAGAGCGGGCCGTGATCGGGTAGCCTCCCCAGAACGCCGCGCGAAAAGCGGTCGTGCTGACCTGGCACACGCCTCCGCCCGCACCCAGGACGGTCTGGTCGCCAAAGATGACCCAGGATTCGGCATAGCCCACGGACGCGTTCACGGGACCCAGATAGTGAAGAAAGGAGAACTCGGCTCCCGCCGGAACCGTGACGCCATGGAACCGCTCCGAGGCCACGCGAATGTTCTGCGCGCGCTCGGGCGTAGAGCCTGCAAAGCGGCTCTCGCCCGTGGCGATCAGATCCAGGGGCAGCATGGCGCGCAAATCCTCGGCGGTGACGAGGGGCGCTGCCTGATGAACGGGCAGTGTGATGACGTGATCTGCCGTAAAGGCGGCTGCCAGAATGGCCTCGCGCGCGGCTGCCAGGTCGAGTGCCAGCCCCATCTGGCCGGGATCCAGCACCTCGATCTGCTGCGACCCCTCATCGTAAAGGAACCTGCCCTCACGAGGAGGTCGAGCGATGGCCTGCGCCAGCTCGCCCACAAAGCTCTCCACGCGAGCGGCATCCAACGTCACCTCGACCTGAGGCCCCGCGGCTGAATCGCCGGTGCGGATGGCGACCCAAGAGGCCAGCGTCGCTTGGTCGATGGCCCAGTGACGCCGCGTCATCGTCAAATGCCCCTCGGCGTCCAGTTCCTGAACCTCCAGCTGCAGCATTACGGGCGAGGCGATCAGCGCGTCCAGCCTGGCTTGGGCGTCGGCCAGCTCGGAAAGAGAGGCGGCCACGTCTCGAAAGACCAGGGGCACGGCCACCGGCTCGGCGAGCAACAGGGGGGTGGTGCTGGAGAACCACCCGTCGCGGGGGAGCAGGCGCGGCTGCACTCCCCAGCCCGAGTGCCCCAGAGCGTCCGAGACGGCGCGCTCGATGGCCTGGCGGGTGGCGGCGATATCCAGCTCATAACCTGCCTGGGATCCTTGCGTGACGACTGAGAGGCCTGCCAGGTCGACGCTAGCGGAGGTGGCGGGCAAGGCGGACTGCCGCGCGATGCGCCGCAGCGGCTCCAACGACAGACCTTGTGAAACCTGGACGGGCGCCGCAGCGTCATATCCATACCAGATTGCGCGAGCTTGGGCTCGGATGCGCTCTTGCCAGGTGCCTGAGCGCCCGATGCTCCAGGCCTCGGCCAGGGCGGCGTCGAGATCGAACGTGCCCCCGAGGGCGCTTAGCGAGAGGGTCCACGCCTGGCCCACGCCTTGCAGGGCGATATAGGGCATCTGACTGGCCGCCATCTGTTCCTGGAGAAGAGCCTTGGCCTCGGCCCTGGTGAGCCCGCCGATCTGCGTGCCGTATACGCTGACGCCCTGATAGTAGCGCTGGGCGT
>CAZUZB010000006.1:24050-26195 GCA_964624695.1 uncultured Anaerolineales bacterium
AGCCCGCCGATCTGCGTGCCGTATACGCTGACGCCCTGATAGTAGCGCTGGGCGTGCGCGGTCTGGTAGGTGAGCCCAACCGCGCCGACAGCCACAACCGAGAGCAGCGTCACCAGCATGATCAGGAAAAGAACGCGCTGCAAGGGAAGCCAGGGTGCGCGATGGGCTTTTGCCGTGTTCTCCGAGTTCATCATGCTGCGATTATAGAGCATTCTCTCAGGTGGCGCATCCATCCGCGCGGCCCGAGGCGGCGCGTTGCTTGCAGCGGGGCCGTGTGCTAATATAGCCGCAATGGCCGCGGCGCTCGGTGGGAGACGTGACGCTACGGTACCTTTGGAGGTGAGTTCGTGAGCACGTGGCGCAAGGCCCTCGTAGCTCTGCTAACGGTCGCCCTCCTGACGGTGGGGACCGGCATCATCATATGGGTCAGCGTGGCTCGAGACCGCATCCTGCCCCAGCCAGCGACGCTGCCTGCCCCCGATGGCACCAATACCGTCATGCCCGTCACCGAGGTCACCGAGGCATCTCCCAACGCCGCCAGCGTCTTGGGGCTGGTGCGAGAGTACTCGCCCGGGGCGCTCATCATTGTGGTGACGCCGCTGGAAGGGTCTGCCGAGCAGATCATCGTCGGCGAGGGCACCGAGATCTGGCGGGGCGATGGCACCCGCGTGGGCAACGAGGCCATCGCGCCAGGCCTGACCATCTATGCCGAGGGCGAGATGGATGCCATCGGGCGGCTCGTGGCCCAGACGATCACCTTGGTCGATATCGAAGCGAACACTCCCACCGCGCTTCCTCCATCGCCAACCCCCAAGCCCACCAGCAGTTCGGATGATCTCGCGCCCCTGGGGATGTGGCACGCCGAGTACTATGATAACGCCACTCTTTCTGGTACCCCTGTCCTGGTTCGAACGGACAAGGATATTGACTTTCAGTGGCAGCTCGGATCTCCCGCTCCGGGCTTGCCCAAGGACGAGTTCTCGGTGCGTTGGCGCGGGCGCTGGGATTTCCAGGCGGGCGGGTACCGCTTTTACGCCTACAGCGATGACGGCGTGCGTCTCTGGGTTGATGGCGTCTTGGTGATCGACCAGTGGCGCGATCAATCGGCCACGGTCGCATCAGGCGACGTCTACCTCACCGAGGGCGAGCATCTGGTCGAGGTCGCCTACTATGATCGTGCCCACAACGCGCAGATTCGCGTCTGGTGGGACTATCGTGGGCTCTACCCTGATTGGAAGGGCGAGTATTTCGGCAACCCAGATCTGGTCGGCGATCCCGTGCTCGTGCGTAACGACCTGGCTCTCGATTTCGATTGGGGCGCCCGCTCGCCTGATCCCGCTGTGCCCGAGGACTGGTTCAGCGCTCGCTGGACGCGCAACGTCGTGTTCGAGGAAGGCGGCTATCGCTTCCTGGCCAACGTCGATGATGGCGTGCGTGTCTGGGTCGATGGGCGCTTGATCATTGACGAGTGGCACAGCTATACCCCGCGGACCTATGTGGGGTACACCTACCTGGACGATGGCTCGCACACCATTCGCGTCGAGTTCCTGGAGCAGACGGGGAACGCCTTCATCCGTCTGTGGTGGGAGCGGATCGACACCTTTAGCGGGTGGAAGGGCGAATACTTTGACAACGCAGAGCTCCGTGGCGATCCCGCCTTTGTGCGCGATGATGTGGCGATCAGCTTTGACTGGGGTACAGGCTCGCCCGGATATGGCCTTCCCAGCGACAATTTCTCCGCGCGGTGGACTCGGTCCCTCCTCCTTGATGGTGGCGAGTATGTCTTCTGGGCCAAGGCAGACGACGGCGTTCGCGTGTATGTGGATGGTACCTTGCTCATCAATGACTGGCGCGATTCGAGCGCGCGTCTTATTCAGGAACAAGTGACCCTGAAGCAGGGCAAGCATAGCGTCGTGGTCGAATACTATGAGCGGGGGGGCGAGGCCCTGGTTCAGGTAGGCTGGGCGCTGGCGCCCACGCCCACACCCAGCGCGACCACCACGCCCAGCCCTACTCGCACGGTGACGAGCTCGCCGACGCCGACACCTACCGTCACGCGTACGCCTACCCAGACGCCTTCTCCCACGCAGGCGGCGACCTGGACCCCATCGCCATCGCCTGCTGCCACCGAATCCCCTACGCCTA
>CAZUZB010000006.1:26295-32691 GCA_964624695.1 uncultured Anaerolineales bacterium
CAGCAGCGGCTGGTCGAGGATCGCGACTCTGAACTCGTCCTACTAGCATCGCGGCAGGTTGCCTCCCATATCGCCGACTCGGTGCTCCTCCTTACCCAGATCGCCTCTCTGGAGCCCGTTCGCAATAGCGACCCCGAAGGCATCCGCGACATTCTTGGCGTTAGCATGACGCTGACCGACCGCTTTGATCGGATCAGTGTCACCAACGCAGATGGTCGCGTTATCGCTTCGACGGCCGAGGACGATGACCGCGACTATGGCGGGCTCGACTTTTACGCACAGGCCAGGCGGCTCAGGCGTCCCATCCGATCGCCGCTGCTTCGCGGAGAGGGTGAGACCATCGTGGTGGCTGCGGTGCCCGTGTATGGATCCCTGGGGCAGTTTTCGGGCTGCATCCTGGGCGTGTGGGATCTCTCTGGCTCGCGGTTGGGGCACGCGGTCGACATGGTGCGGGTGGGCGATAGCGGCTTTGCGTTCTTGACCGATAGCGACGGCGTGATTCTCTATCACCCCAATGCCGAACTAGGCGGCTATCAACTCAGCGCGCACCCCGCCGTCGAGGCGCTTCAGCGAGGAGAGCAGGGCGCCCAGACGGTCCGCCTTGCCAGCGGCACGACGGTGATGGGCTATGCGCCTGTGCCCCTTGGCGAGCTCCGTAGCTCGCTGTTCGCTGATCCGTCCTGGAACGGTTGGGCTCTGGTCACCCACGAGGCGTGGGAGGACGTCATGGGGCCCACGCGCTCGTTCCTGCTTCTCATGGGCCTCATTCTCGTGCTGGTTGTGATGGCCCCCTTGGCCGTGCTGGCGATCACCAGCCGCAAGATCACGGCACCATTACGTAGCCTGGTGCAACAGGCCGATGACGTGGCCACGGGCGAGTTTGACACCCACGTTTCGATCAAGGGTGGGCCCAGCGAGGTACAGGAGCTGGTGCAAGCCTTTAACAAAATGGTGGACCACCTTGCCTTGTATCGGAGCGATACCGAGAACTATGTCGCGTCGGTGCTATCCAGCCAAGAGCGTGAACGCAAACGCGTGGCCCGCGAGCTCCATGATGACACCGCCCAGGCGCTGATCGTTCTGGGCAGGCATATCGAGATGGCTCAAGAGGAGGCCCGCGAACCAGCCCTGGCGCAAGAGTTGGAAGAGATCCGCGATATGGTGGACCTGACCCTAGAGGGGGTGCGCCGCTTCACCAGCGATCTGCGGCCGCCGCTTCTCGAGGAGCTGGGGTTGCCGCGGACGCTGCATCTCCTGGGTGACCGCGTCAGTCGAGAAGAGTCGACCGAGGTATCTGTCGACATTATCGGCGAGCCGATCCCTCTCTCACCAGAGCTAGAGCTCGGCCTCTATCGGCTGGCGCAAGAGGCGCTGAGCAATGTGCGTCGTCATGCCCAGGCCAGCCACGCCAGCATCAAGCTCATCTATGGCGTGGATCGGGTGCGGCTCCAGGTGGCCGACGACGGGGTGGGGTTCGCGGCGCCGGCCACGCCTGCCGACTTGGTCAAATCCGGCGGGCTGGGGCTGATGGGCATGCATGAGCGGGCCAGGCTGTTCGGCGGAAGGGCAACCATCACCTCTGAGCCTGGGCAAGGGACGACGGTGAGCATCATCGTTCCCCTCGGCGCTGCACAAAGGACCTTCGAGCCTGACGCGCTAACCGAGGACATGGATTGGGTGGAAACACGGAGGTGAGATGGGCGCGAACGCGGATGGCATCTCGCCTGGACCGTGCTATAGTCTCTTTGAGATTGAGGGCGGCCTTACACATCAGACGGTTCGGGCGGCCTCGGCTGAGTCGCAGCAATGGTTGCGAACAGCGCTTCTTCTCCTCCTTGGTGGGCGGGCCCTGTCTGTCGCGTTGGGCGGCGGTGGACAGGGCTCGTTCCATGCTTGACCAGCGGATCCGCCGCGGTGCGAGCCCCGTCCTGCACAAGCCTAGGGAGCGGACGCAATGAAGCCGATTCGCATCCTCCTCGCCGATGACCACGTGATGGTCCGCGAAGGCACGCGGCGAATCCTCGAACGCCAAGAGGATCTCACCGTGGTGGGAGAGGCTGGCGATGGTGTGGAGACCGTCGAGCTCGCTCGGCAGACCAGGCCCGACGTGATCCTCATGGATATCAGCATGCCGGCGATGAACGGCATCGACGCGACCCGCAAGGTCAAAGAGGTTTGCCCTCGTACGGCGATCTTGGTGCTGACGGCCTACGATGACGACCAGTACGTGTTCGCGATCTTGGAGGCGGGCGCCGCGGGGTATCTCCTCAAGAATGCCCGGAGCAGCGAGCTCATTGATGCGGTGCGACGGGTGTGGGCGGGTGAATCCGTGCTGCATCCCTCCATCGCCAAAAAGGTCCTCCGCCGCTTGGCGGCGCCAACCGAGCAACCGGATGATAGCGAGGGGCTCACTCCGCGAGAGCTCGAAGTTCTGCAACTGGCTGGACAGGGCCTCTCCAACCGTGAAATAGCGCAGCGGCTAGTCCTCAGCCCGCGCACCGTCGAATCCCACATGGCCAACATCTTTGGCAAGCTCGACGTGGGCTCACGAACCGAGGCGGTGTTGGTGGGCTTGCGTAGGCGCTGGATCCATTTGGAACACAACAACGGCTCAGCGTCGCCGGTCTAGCTAGGGCACCGGCGTCATCGCCGTCGACGCGACGCGGATCAGGCCGGCGTTGGTTCCCACCCAAACGTTGCCGGCGTCGTCCACGGCTATCGCCTGCGGCCCGGCGAGGTCATGGTAGGCCCAGTCAGCCTCCTCCGGTTCGCGCGACGACAGACCCGCACTTGTGGCCATCCAGAGCACCCCGTCCGATCCCACCGTCAGGTCGCGCACCGTCATCGAGCGTAGCCCGCCCTCGGTGCTCTGCGTGGTAAAACGGGTCCAGCGCCCGTCCGCTCGAAGCCGCGCCAACCCGCTGCGCGTTCCGATCCAGAGCTCGTTCTCAGGCCCCCAGGCCAGTGCCAACACGTCATTGTTGGGCAGCCCGTCATCTACCGTCAAGAGTTGCGGTTGCCCTTCCGGATCGATACGCCCCAAGCCCACACCCGTGGCGACCCAGATGGTGCCGTCTTCCCCAATGGCCAACGCCTTGGCGGTGGCGCCGAACAGCGCGGGGACGTTCCCCAGCACAGTCAGCGTGCCATCTTGCTCAATGCGGAAGAGTTCCCCGCCAACGGTGCAGCCGACCGTGTTCTGTCCGTCGGGCGTCAGGGCGAGGGTGCGCACATTGGCCTGGGAGACTTGGCGTAGGTCCTCGGCGCTGCTGGCAAAGAGCAGGCCAGAGGGGCCAGCCATCCAGACGCCACCCTGTCCGCTGGCCAGCGCCACGGTCTGGTCCGTGTGGATCTGGCCGAGCTTGCCTGTGCCGGTATCGACCGAGAGGACGCCCCGCTCGGTGGCCAGCCAGATCGAGCCATCGGGCGCACGAGCCACATCCAGAACGTTGGGCGGGATGGCGGGCGCCGGGATTCGTAGATGGGCCTCGATGGCGCCGGTGTCGGGCGATACCGCTACCACGCCCTGATCGGTCCCCAGCCACATCAGGCCATCGCTGCCCGGCTCTTGCACGGCGCGCACCTGCACGCCGGAAACATCGAGGCGGCGCCACGGGCTCTCGGGGTCCTTCCAAATGACCGCGCCCTCGCCCCCAACCCACACCGTTCCGTTCTTATCGATATGTGTCCAGTAGACCTGCGAAGGAATGGCCGGATTGAGGGCCTGCTCATAACCCCGCCAACGCCCTTGTAGCGCATCCCAGTACATCAGCCCACCGGGCTGGCCGCTCTCGCAGGCATAGCCTGCCCACAAGCCACCGCGAGCGTCCACGGAGGCGCTGGTGACAGTGCATCCTGTGCCCATCCCCGAATAGTAGCTGTGGTCATCCCAGTAGACCTGGCCCTCGTAGACGGTGCTCACCGCCGATCCGATGGCCCAGACTTGGCCGTCGACCGACACGTCCACCAGCCAGGTGCCGGAACGCACGCCATGCTGTTCGCCATAGAGGCGCCAGCGCTGCCCATCATAGCTCTCGGCTCGACCGGCGATCTCGGGTAGCCATACCCACGTGCTCTCCGACCGGTTTGTCCAGAGGCGCGGGTCGGTCCGCTCCGCAGACACCATGGCGTCATAGTGGGCCTCTACGGCCCTCTCCCGCTCGGTATAGGTCTGCCATGACTGCCCATCCCATGCGCTCCAGGCATCCATCTCGGCATAGCCGATCCAGATGCGCCCATCGGAATCCATGGCGATGCCCCGGGTTGCGGGCGCCGCCAGGCCCTCGTCGATTCCGTAGCGCACCATCGCGTTGGTGCCCAGATCCCAGCGAACGACCCCGCTCTGGGTCGCCGCCCAGACCTCCCCCGGCAGCGCCAAGAGCCCCGTCACCAGGTTGGGGTCCGTCCAAGCTTGTACGGGCTCGTCAGTCATCGTGAGCTGCATCACCGCGGTGGGCAGGGGGGGCGGTGTGGGCGTGAACGCCGGCTCGGGCGTTGGGGGCTGGGTTGCGTTGGGGGCCGCGGTGGCTGTGGGCGCCATCACAGTTTCGCTGGTCGGCGTTGCGGGCGTGCTGCAACCGGCCAGGGCCAAGATCAAGATGAACGCGATGATAGCATCCAGTAGCCGCATGTCGCTCCGAGTGTCATGTTGCTAGGTAAGCCTAGAGTATAGGGGGGCCATTCTCCCTGAGCAACTGGGATCATGCGTGTGCGTTGGTGGACAGGTGAGGCCGAGGGTGTGTATACTAGCCGCACGCCTGACAAGCTACAAGGAGAGGCTGTTCCTTGGCTCACGATCGAACACCTTCAGCCCCGATGGGTGGCTGCATGGCCCCGGCGCTCTTGCTCGTGGCCGCGGCAGGGCCCGTAATGCATCTACTGAGTCTGTCGCGCCAGGGAATTGCCTTCCTCTGGGGCGACTATGGGACAGTGGGGCTGCACTATGGATTGCTGGCCCTCTCGGGCATCTGCGCGGCAGCGTTGATCGCCAAGCGCACTGCCATGCCCGTGATGCGTGGCCTGGCTGTCATCGCCTTTGCGGCCAATCTCGTGGCCATTGGCTATGGGGCTCGCGTCTGGCGATCACAAGCGGAAATGCAACTGCAGACCTTGTCTGTCGTGCCGGTGGAGGCGCCCTATGGCATCCTCATCGCACCGGTCAGTAACGAGGGCGATTCCCTGGCAACCGCGACGGACGTGCGCGACGAGATCGATGCGCTCCTTCGTGGCAGCGGGCTGGACGCGACCATCGAGACGCGGCTGGTGGCCCCGATCCCCTCTGAAGCGCAGGCCCAGGCGATGGCCGCCCGGCTTGGCGCCCAGGTGGTGGTCTGGGGCATCGATCGCGGTCTGGATGCGTCCATCATCGAGTATCACGTCCTGAGCCTGGGGGCCAACGATCCGGACATGGCGCTGACCCCTGCGGCGCTGCTACTGCTCGCAGGGAGCGAGGTCTCCTTCAGCATGCGCGAGGTGCCCGCCCTGGGCGAGGCTACGGCGCAAGCCAAAGAGATCCTTCCGCTGATCGCCGCAGGCCATGCAGCCATGGTATCCGGTGATGCCCTTCAGGCGGGGGGGTACTATTCCGCCGTCTTGGGTGTGAATGGTCTCTCTAGCGAGTGCGAGGGTGCGGTAAAGCGACTCTTGGGCATGTCGCTCTTGCGAGCCGGCCGGCCTGACATGGCGGCGCAGCAGTATGGGGGGGATGCTGCGCTGGGTGCTCAGGGCGATGCGGGGCTCGGATTGGCCAGCTACTTTCGGGGCGATCTGGCCGCGGCGGCGACCTATCTGGCACGGGCTATCGAGCAAGATCCGTACGACGCGATGGCGTATCTGACGTGGGCTGCCGTGAGTATCGACCAGCAGCAGCCGCCGCGCGCCATCGGCGCGGCCACCCGGGCGGTGGCTCTCGCACCGGATTGGGCTCCGGCCTATGCCATGCTGGGCCTGGCCTATGAGCTCGAGTCCAACATCACGGCTTCGGTTCGCGCCTATGAGAACTGCGCCGAGCGCGCAGGCCATCTACAGGGCTTGGCCGATGCCAGCTCTGCGCGTGCTAGAGCAATTGTCGACGTTCCGCCCACGCCCGTGCCGACGCTCACCCCTTGGCCAACGCCGACCCCGACGGCCGTTCCCACCGAAGGCGTCTATCGCGTACAGAGCGGCGACACGCTCCAGCGCATCGCCGACAAGCTGGGAGTGGACATGCGCGTGCTGATCGAGCTGAACCGGATTGATGATCCCAACAGCTTGGTGGTCGGTCAGTACCTGATCCTCCCCGAGGAGCCCTAGGCATCGTGAACGCATGCCGCCAGTGTAGGCGGTCTTGCCAAGACGGTCGCATCACGTGGCGGCGCCGTGGTCTCATGCTGTGCGTCTGGATACCGCTGGTCGCGG
>CAZUZB010000006.1:32791-35958 GCA_964624695.1 uncultured Anaerolineales bacterium
GCTGTCCCGCCTGGGGCGGTTCCCGCACATTCGGCGACCGGTCGGGCGGAAAGTCTGGTCTGGTGGGTTGATGGGGCTCTCTGGGCGATGGACGATACAGGCGCCGAGCGGCTCGTTGTCTCGGACGTCGAGGGCGCGGCGGATCTAGTTGCTGCCCAAAGAGACGCTGGGCTGGTGTTGGCCTGGCGCGGGGCTGACGGGGCGATCTATGCTCACGTCGAGGCGGCAGAGTCTCGCCCGGTTCAGCTTGCTGCCGCGGGGGAGCGTCCTGAACTGGTGTGCGGCAGCTTGGGGTGCCACCTCTTTTGGCTGCAAGAGGGCCAAGTGTGGACGTCCACCGGCCCCGATTGGGGCGCACCCGTGCCCACCGGCGCAATGCCCGAGGGCGAGACGACCTGGGCCCCCGCGGCGGGCTCCATGGGGCAGGTCCACTTGCTTTGGGCGCAAGACGGCGGTCTGTGGCACGCCTTTTCGGACGACTGGCCGGCCACCCGACAGAGCCTGGGCGACGGGGCCGGCATAGTGGGTATGGCTGCCGCCATTGGGCGCCAGGGCGCTTTGCATCTGCTTTGGGCCGAGGCCAGCGAGGCTCAGGCGCCAACCCTGCGCTATCTGCAATGGGACCCTCGTCTCCCACAGACGCGCATCGTTGGGCCGGCCGCGGGCGAATGCGTCTACGGCGATATGGCCGTATTTCTGGAGACGAACCTGGACCGTGCCGAGGTGGCGTATGTCAGCTTTTACCTGGAGGCCGCTCCGGAGGCTGACGATGCGGTGAGCGGAACCCTGCTGGCGCTGGAGACGACCTGGTCCAGCGACGATGGCTGGTCGACGCGGCTGGATGGGGCCGTGCACGGGGCGCCGTTTCTGCAGCGCGTGGTGGCGCAAATGCATTGCACCGACGGAACGGCGCGCTGGGCATGGGGCGAATGGTTCGCTCTGACCCGTGCTGACGCGCCGCTTCTGTGGGTGGAGGATGACGCCAGGGTGGTGGTCTACTTGCCAGGGGAGGAATCTCTTCTGCCCACCCGACTGGACCTTTACCTCGAGCCTCGGCTGGATACCGTCAAAGCGGCCGTGTTGCCCGCCTCCTATCCCGAGGATCTCTTGCACATCTTTGTCGGCTCGCTGTTTCCCGAGCATGCAGGACGGCATACGCTCGATCTGCCCCTGACGGATCTCCCCGATGGCGCCTATTCATTGCGACTCTGGGTGGAGGCCCAAGGGGAGCGATACCTGCTCCCTGTGGCTCCCCCGGTTGTCATCCGCAGCAGCGGCTTGCCTCGTTTGAGCGTGGAGGTGCCTGCTGCTACCGCTTCGGCACAGGAGACACTGCTCTTTGAGGCCGAGGCCGGCGATGCTGACGGCTCGGTTACCCAAGTGAGCTTCTATCTCGTCTCGCCCCCTGAGGCGGCATCGCAGCGGGCCATCTGGCTGGGGACCGACACCGATGGCAGCGATGGCTGGTCCGTTCGGGCGCGGCCGGGCGAGGAGGGGCTATGGCAGCTCCGCGCAGAGGCCATCGATGACGACGGCCAGCGGAACGTGGCGCTCTCGGGCGACGTGATGCTCCTGACCTCGCCGGCCCTGCCCAAGGCCGAGTTTGTGACGCCTCGCGACGGCAGCGTTGTGCGGGGCGACAAGACGGTGCGCCTGGCCGTGGATTCGGGCGGCGCCGCGGTGGAACGTACCACCCTGATGATAGCGCCAGAGCAGGGCGACTATGAGATCCTGGGCGCGCTCGTGCCCGAGGCCGGCGAGCTGCGCTACTCTTGGGATACGAGCCGTTGGCCCGATGGCGTCTATAGGCTGGCGGCGTTGCTCGAGTTCGCCGGAGGCCGGACCGCCCTGGTCGAGACTGAGGCCGAGATCGCCAACCACCCGGTGGCGCTCCGCATCGTGTGGCCGCGCGCCGGCGATGCGGTGCGTGGTTGGCAGTTCGTTCGTTTGGTGCCCTCGGCGACTGGGGGCGAGGTCCGTTCTGTCATGCTCTATGCGCGTGATGCCTCAGGGGAGCTGTTCCCCATCGGCCCGGCCCGGCCCCAGGATGACGCCTGGGTGGCATCCTGGCCGACGGAGACGCTCCTCGATGGCGCGTACGATCTCGTGGCGTATGTCGACGGCGTCGCCCTGCGCACCACCGAGGTACGTGTAGAGGTCGCCAATAGCACGCCGTCGTTGGAAGTTGCTGTGCGTCAGGGTGATGAGGACCTGGCCGGGCTGGCAGAGTTGGCGTGGACCGTGAGCGATCTGGGTGATCGCCAGGCGGGGACTCTATCCGTATCGTTGTCGTACAGCCCGAGCGGAGGCCGCACGTGGCTTCCCATTGCCAGCCATCTCTCCCTCTCGGGCACCGTGACTCTGGAAACCAGGGATCTACCCGATAGTCACGATGGATGGCTGCGCATCCAGGTGCAAGATGGGGCGAGAGCCATCGCCACGACGGTGCGGCCACTGGTGGTGAACAACGTGAACGAGGAGCCCTATCTGCGGCTCTTGACGCCTCAGAACGGAGAACTGCTGGGCGGATCCACCGTGGTGGCATGGGAGAGCTTGGGCGTGGATAGCGCGGCATGGCGGGCTGGGCTCGCCTACCGCCACCATCATGACGAGTGGATCCCTTTGGCCGATGATCTGGACGCCACCGGCCGCTATCTATGGGACCTGAGCGCTCTGCCGGCAGGGGATGGCTACGCGTTGAGGCTGATCGTCCGCGATGAGGCTGGCAACGAGGCGATTGCCATTGCAGACAACCTGACGTTGCGCCCCAACGCTCCGCCCACGGTGCGACTGATCGCCCCCGGCGCCGGGGCGGTGTTCGAGAGCGAGGTGGGGCTGTTGTGGGAGGCCAACGATCCCGATGGCGACCGGCTACGAGTCACCGTTGACTATAGCCATAACGCCGGCGTGACCTGGCTGCCCGTGGCGGAGGATATCGCCGATTCCGGCTACTTGGAGTGGTACGTGGCCTATCTTCCGCCGGGGCGCTCCTACCGCTTGCGCGTCACCGTGTCTGACGGCGTGCATACGGCGCAGGCGACCAGCGGGACGTTCGGTATCGGCCCTGAGGCGGCCCCTCGCCTCGCGCTCCTGGCGCCTGAGGCGGGCCAAGAGGTGTCTGGGCATACGGTCGTGCGCTGGCGCGCGGAGACACAACGCGCTCACCT
>CAZUZB010000006.1:36058-38795 GCA_964624695.1 uncultured Anaerolineales bacterium
GTCATCTCCCTGGACGGGCGTGCGAGAGCTGGTTTGGCGGCTGACGCCGACGGCGAGCGAGACGCTGACGGGCACGCTGCTCCTGCGCGCACCTGGCGCTAGCGAGTGGCAAGCCGTCACCACGTTCGATCCGACCAGTGGGCGGCTGCTGGTGGATGCACGCCAGCTTGGCGATGTGGCAACCGCAGAGCTGGCCCTTTCGATCAGTTCCGCTTGTGATGCCGCGCAGCTTGATCTCGGCCCCGTGATCTCATTGGGCCACTATGGGGGCAGCCCCCCCACCGCAGAGTTGCACCTACTTCGTGGGCATGAGCTCTCCCCTGACGATCATGCGCTGGCCTGGCAGGTGGCCACTAGCGGTGGCAGATCCGTCACGGCCGAGGTCTGGCAGACGGCGGATGGCCTGGCGCTGGAGCCCGTTCTTACAGAGATGGCCTCCAATGGAACCTATTGGCTAACGACCGAGGAGGCGGGGGCCTTTGGCGGGGCGCTTCTGGGTCTCACGGTCAGCGATGAACTCTTTCGGGTGCGCACACCTACACTAGCAGGTGCGGCATTGTTGCCTGCCCGGGAGCCGCTGCCCCCGCCCGAGCTGCACACGCCCCTGTTCGGTGACGTGGTGAGCGGAACCATCCCCATCGAGTGGGCCATCCCGACGGCGCATCCTGATGCGCAAATCACCATCAGCGTGAGCAGCAACGGGGGCCTGGAGTGGCGAAGGCTGGCCACAATCTCTGCGCAGGAGGGCCGCTACGCCTGGGATACGGTCCGCTTTCCCAACGGGCCGTGTCTGCTCCAAGTGGCGCTGGACCAGGAGGGCTGGCGCTCGAGCGTGCTGGTGGTGGGGCTAGAGATCAGCAATCCGGGCCGCCATGCGCCCATCGTCGGGCTGACCATGCCAGAGGAAGATGTCCCCTGGTCTGGCCCGCGCCGCATCACGTGGGTCTCACACGATGCCGATGGCGATGATCTGAGCATGAACTTGGCGTACAGCGTCAACGATGGGCGCACCTGGTACGTTATCGCCAGAGGCCTGGACGATACAGGGGCCTATCTACTGGATACGAGCGTGCTCCCCAACGCCGATCGCGTATATCTGCGGATCACGGCATCCGATGGCGTGTTTCGCACCAGCGCCGTGGGAGCCGCTCCCGTTGCCGTCCGCGATCCAGGCCGCCCGTGGGTGGAGTTGGTGGCGCCAGAAGCCGATCAGCGGTGCGCAGGCCTGCAAGAGATCCGCTGGTGGGGCTTCAACCCCAACCCGCGCGAGGCGGTGACGGTGCGGATCGAGCTTTCCGATGACCGCGGCGCCACCTGGCAAGAGGTGGCGTCAGGGCTAGAGCTGACGGGCAGCCTTGCCTGGGACACCCGTGAAACTGCCAACGGGACCGCGGTGTGGCTGCGCGCCGTCGTCTTGGATGGCAGCGGCACCATGCTGGCGCTAGATGCGCTGCCAGGCCCTGTATATGTCCAGGGCAATGCGCATCCCTATGCGCTGCCATTGGGCCTGCCCTAGAGGCGAAAGCGCCCCGCACCAACCGGTGCGGGGCGCTGTGATCGAGAATGGTTATGCTCTCTTGGCTACGGGATGCATCGCCAGCCGCGCATAGGGAGCCAAGGGCTCGCCGATGAGCGGCCGGGCATAGGCCAGGAACGCCTCGGCCACGCCGTTGCCTTCGGCGTTGATGTAGGCATCGGGGAGCACGTGCTCGACGTTGGCGATCTTGTCCAGTGGTGCCAGGCCATAGCTGATCTGGTAGCCGGGCCCATCGGCGCGATCGATGGTCACCATGGCGTCCGTTTCGCCCTCGATGGCGGCGCGCACAGCCCGCCGGCCGACCTGATAGGCCTCTTCGCGATCTACCGATGACTGCAATGCGGCAAAGGAGCGCTGCAGATAGCCCGGCTTGTCATGACGCGTCTTGACGTCGCTGACCTCGCGGATGGCCGCCTCCACTGCCTCCACCACACCGCCCTTGGCCACGTGGCCAAACGCGTCCACGTCGCCGCTGCCCTCGCCGATGGGGTGCCCATCGGGGTCTTGCATCCCCTCGCTGCACGCCACCACGCAATAGCCCAGCCGGTCGTAGACCTCGAGTACGTCGCTCACCACCTGACTCATGGTGACGCCCCGCTCGGGCATATAGATCAGGTGGGGCGGATCATCCGGCTCGTCCTTGGCCAAGGCGGCGGCGGCCGTTAGCCAGCCCGCGTTGCGCCCCATGATCTCCATCAGCTTGATGGGGCTGCTCTCGCCCATGGCCCAGGTGTCATAGCCGGTGTCGCGAATCGCCGTGGCCACAAAGCGCGCGGCGCTGCCAAACCCAGGGCAGTGGTCCGTGACGGCCAGGTCATTGTCCACGGTCTTGGGGACGCCGATGGCGTGCATGTCGTATCCACGCGAGGCGGCCAGCTTGGCCACCTTGTGGGTGGTATCCATCGAGTCGTTCCCGCCGATGTAGAAAAAGTAGCGGATGTCATACTTGATCAAGAGATCCAAAATCCGCTCATAGTCCGCGTCGGTCACCTTGTAGCGGACGGTGCCCAGAGCCGAAGCGGGCGTTGAGCGAAGCAGCTCAAGGGTGCGGGGGGACTCTTGGCGGAGATCCACCAGCTCCTCATCCAGCAGCCCCTTGATGGCGTGTACCATGCCATAGATGCCGCCGATGGCCTCGTGCTCCATCGCTTCCTGGATCACGCCCGCCAAGCTGTTATTGATGACCGCCGTTGGTCCTCC
>CAZUZB010000006.1:38895-40707 GCA_964624695.1 uncultured Anaerolineales bacterium
CGCGATCTGGCGCAGCGTTTCGGCGTCAGCCTCTCAACGATCCGCCGCGACCTCGACGTTCTTGAGCGGGCGGGCCTGCTCGAGCGCACCTATGGCGCCGCGTCCGCCCCGCTGCTGGGGGCCCAGGAGCGACCCTTTTCGGAACGCCGTGTGACCCGGGCCCAAGCCAAACGGCGCATCGCCCGCGCTGCCGCCGCCCTGATCGAGCCGGGCGACACGTTGTTCCTAGATGGCGGCACCACGGTGGAATGCCTGGTTCCCCTCTTGCGAGAGATCCCAGGGCTCACCGTGGTGTCATTGGGGCTGAACCTGATCTCGGGGTTGGCGGGCTGTGAAGGCGTGACGGTCATCGCCATCGGCGGGGTGCTGGATCATCGCACCTACACCCTGGGCGGCACCCTGGCGCACGAGCTGTTTCGGGCCCAGGGGATGCGGTTCGACCGCGCCTTTTTGGCCGCCAGTGGCGTCTCGGCGGCGGGCGGCGTCACCAACGCCAGCCTGGACGAGATCCCGCTCAAACGGATTGCCATCGATTCGGCCCGCCAAAAGATCCTACTGGTAGATGGCGCCAAGGTCGGGCGAGACGCCGTGGCCCAGATCGCACCCGTAGCGCGGATCGACCTGCTGATCACCGACGATGCCGCGCCCGCCGAAGAGCTGGAGCGGCTGCGGCAACGAAACGTCCGGATCATACTCGCCTAGCCACCCCATGCGGTGGGCTTTAGCGTAGCAAGGAGTCATGCATGGCATCGTTCACCTTGGGCATCAACACGGGCTTTGCCAGTAACCGCTTCCCCGAGCCCGATGTATGGGCGCGGATCGTCCGAGAGGAGCTGGGTTTGAGCCAGGTGCAGCTTGTGGCTGACCTGCTCAACCCGTTCTGGCCCAAAGAGGTCATCGCCGCCGAGCTGGCTCGGGTCCGCGAGGCCGTGGCGCGCTATGATATCACCATCCATTCGCTGATGACCAGCACCTATACGCGGGTGAACCATTTCATGCATCCGCATGCCGAGCAGCGCCGCGCCTGGGTGGCGTGGTTTCGCCGCTTTGCCGAGCTGGCCGCCGAGCTGGGCGCCAGGGCGGTCGGAAGCCACTTTGGCATCCTCTCCTACCAGGACCTGGCCGACCCTGCCCGCTACCAGGCCCGCGTCGACGAGGCCATCGGTCACTGGCAGGACTTGACCTTCTATGCCCAACGACTGGGCCTGGAGTATGTCTACTTTGAGACCATGTCGGTCCCCCGCGAGATGGGACATACCATCGAAGAGGCGCGCGCTCTGCTGAATCGGGTCAACGCGCGCGTCGGCGTGCCCATGGCCTACTGCCTGGATGCCGGCCACGCGCCGCATCCCGATCAGCGCGACCCTTACCAGTGGCTCTCGGAGCTGGGCGGCGATGCCCGCATTGTGCACGTGCACCAGACCGAGCAAGGGCATAGCCGCCACTGGCCCTTTGCCGAGGCCTACAACGCCCAGGGCATCATCGAGCCCGCGCGGGTGCTGCGCTGCCTCTGCGAGGCGGGGGCGCAAGAGGTTTTGATCGCCTTCGAGATCGCTCACCGCGAGCGCTACGAGGAAGAGCCCAAGGTGGTGCCCGAGCTGGCAGCGTCGGCGGCCTACTGGCGCCGCTACCTGCCGACGGACGGCCCATGGCGCCCCGGTGAGGGGGCGTTGTGATGGGTGGCGACGTGGGCGAGCGGACGATGCAGGCCCTGGTGCTGCACGCCGTGGGCGATCTCCGTCTGGAGCGGGTGCCCAAGCCACAGCCAGGGCCCGGCGAAGCGTTGGTTCACGTGGCCGCTTGCGGCGTCTG
>CAZUZB010000006.1:40807-45000 GCA_964624695.1 uncultured Anaerolineales bacterium
CTGGTGCCGGTGCCCGATGGTGTTCCCATCGAACAGGCTGCCCTCACCGAGCCGGCCGCGGTGGCGTTGCATGCGCTGCGCCAGGGCGGCGTGCAGCCTGGCGATCAGGTGGCGGTGTTGGGGGCCGGTCCCATCGGGATGCTGGTGGCTCAGTGGGCGCGCATCTGGGGTGCCGGCGAGGTCTATCTGATCGATATCGACGCCGCCAAGCTGGCCCTGGCGGTAGAGCTCGGGCTGGGAGTGCCCATCGACGCGCGGCTGGAGGATCCCGTGGCCCGGGTGGTGGCCGAGACCGGCCGATCGGGCGTCGACCTGGCCATCGAGGCTGCCGGCGTGCCCGCCACCCTGGTGCAGGCGCTACAGATGGTCCGCCCGTTGGGCCGCGTGGTCATCATGGGCAACCCTTCGCGTGACGTCACGCTGCCTCAGGCTGTTGTCTCGCAGGTCTTGCGCAAAGAGCTGACCATCCGGGGCACCTGGAACTCGCACATGGTGGAACTGCCTGTGGACGAGTGGCGGGTGGCGCTGGACATGATGGCTCAAGGACGGCTGCGCCTCGATCCGCTGATCTCGCACCGTGTGCCGCTGGAAGACGGCGTGGCGGCCCTGGCGATGATGCGCGATCGCTCGGAGCCCTACCACCGTGTCGTCCTGGTGAACCCTTTGGAGGAAGCATGAGCAGCATGTTTGCGGCGGTTCTGACAGGATTGGAACAGATAGATCTGCAGGAGCTGCCGATCCCTGCGCTGGAAGACGAGGAGAGCCTCCTGCTCAAGGTGCATGCCTGCGCCGTTTGCGGCTCAGACATTCGCATCTATCATCACGGCAACCCCCGCGTTCAGCCGCCGCAGATCATCGGGCACGAGATCGCCGGCGAGGTGGTGGCGGTGGGCAGCCGCGTCACCCAGTTCCGGCTGGGCGATCGCCTGGCTACGGGAGCCGACGTGCCTTGCGGGGTCTGTTCCTGGTGCCGGTCGGGGCTGGGCAACAACTGCGCCATCAACTATGCCATCGGCTACCAGTTCGCGGGAGGGTTCAGCCAGTACATGCTGCTGAATGCCACCACGCTGCGCTTTGGGGCCGTGCATCGCATCCCCGATGGGCTATCGTATGACCAGGCTGCCATCGCCGAGCCATTGGGCTGCTGCATCAACGGCCTGGAGATGTGCAACATCACGCTGGGCGATACCGTCGTGGTCATCGGCGCCGGGCCGGCCGGCTGCATGCTGATGCGTCTGGCGCGCTCCTACGGCGCCACCAAGGTGATCGCAGTGCAGCGTTCACGGGCGCGCCTGGAGGCGGCCGAACAGCTGGGCGGGGCCGATCTGGTCATCTGCACCCAGGACGGCGACCCGGTGGATGCTGTGCGCGCGGCCACCGGCGGCGAGGGCGCCGACGTGGTGATCACCGCCAACTCGGCCGTGCAGACCCACGAGCAGGCGTTGCAGATGGCCCGTAACCGTGGGCGAATCAACTTTTTCGGAGGGCTTCCCAAAGGTTCGCCGGCCATCTCGCTGGATAGCAACCTGGTTCACTACAAAGAGCTGATGCTCACGGGTTCGCACGGCAGCGTGCCGCGGCACCACCACCTGGCGCTGCAAGTGCTGGCCGCGGGGGTCATCGACGCAGAGGCGTACATCACGCATCGGTACCCCTTGTCACAGATCCTGGACGCGTTCGCCGCGGCCGAGGCGCACGATGGCATGAAGGTGATCGTTCATCCGCAGGAGGGCTAGAGCGACCATGATACTGCCACCAATCAAGCTCTGCGCCTCGCTGGCGTGCGCGGATCCGCTGCACCTGGCACGCGAGATCGAGGCCATCGAGGCCGCCGGCATCGACATGATCCATATCGATGTCATGGATGGCTCCTTTGTGCCCAACCTCGCGCTCTCTCCCGATCTGGTGCGCGCGGTGCGCCGTGTCACCGATCTGCCCATGGACGCCCATCTGATGATGGTCGACCCCGCGCGTCACATCGAGCTGTTCGCCCAGGCGGGCGCCAACCTGATCGTCGTGCATCAGGAGGCCTGCACGCATCTCCAGCGTACCCTGGCGGCCATCCGTGCTCTGGGGGTAGGTGTGGGCGTTGCCCTGAACCCCGCCACGCCTCTGCAAACCCTCGAGTACGTGGTGGACGACATCGATCTGTTGCTGATTATGACCGTCAACCCGGGGTTCGTGGCGCAAAAGCTGGTGCCGGCTACCATCCGCAAGATCGCCGATGCACGGCGGATGTTCACGGCGCACAACCGGCCGATCGATATCCAGGTGGATGGCAACGTCAGCCTGGAGAACGCGCGCGCTATGGTCATGGCCGGGGCCAACTGGCTGGTGGGCGGCACATCCAGCATTTTCCGGCAAGGACTGACCATCGCCGAGGGGGCGGCCGAGCTGCGGCGCATCGCCGAACAGGCCCGCCTCGAGTCCCAGGGAGGCATCGCTTAGGCCTTGTCGCGGCGCGTTGGCCCGCCTATACTGGGGCCGATGGACGGATAGAGCTACCAAAGGAGTGAGCTGCCATGGGGGCCACCAGCAACTATTTGGCGTTTGATCTCGGCGCCGAGAGCGGACGCGCGATCATCGGGAGCTATGACGGAGCGCGAATCGACCTCGAGACCATCCATCGCTTCCCCAATGGGCCCATCGCCATCTTTGATAATCTGTACTGGGATACCCCTCGCCTCTATGCCGAGATGCGCCAGGGGATGCGGATCTATGCCAGGGAGTATGGCAAAGCTCTCGATGGGATCGGCTTGGATACCTGGGGCGTGGACTATGCCCTGCTCGATCATGATGGGCGCCTGCTCTCGCTGCCCTACAACTATCGGGATCCCCGCACCACCGGCATGTTTGAGGCCGTCTTTTCGCGGGTGCCTCGGGACGAGGTCTTTGCGCAGACCGGCATCCAGTTCATGGAGATCAACACCCTCTACCAGCTCTATGCCATGCGCCTGGCCGGCGATCGCGTGCTAGATCTGGCCGAGACGTTCCTGATGATCCCGGATCTGTTCAACTACTGGTTCACCGGCATCAAACGGTGCGAGTTCTCCGACGCCACCACCACCCAGTTCTGGGATCCTCGTCGCGGGACCTGGGCGACCGACCTCTTGGCGCGGCTGTCGCTGCCTACCCACATCTTTGCGCCGGTGGTGCCGCCGGGCACGGTCATCGGCGAGCTCTACCGTGGCATCGCCGAGGAGACGGGCCTGCACGGTGTGCCGGTTATAGCGCCCGCCTGCCATGATACCGGCTCGGCCGTCGCGGCGGTGCCGGCCACCGAGGGCGATTTCGCCTACATCAGCTCGGGCACCTGGTCGCTCATGGGCATCGAGACGGCCGAGCCGATCATCACCGATGAGAGCCTGCGCTATAACTTTACCAACGAGGGTGGCGTCTGCGGCACCTACCGCTTCCTCAAGAACATCATGGGGCTATGGTTGGTGCAGCAGTGCCGTGCCACTTGGGCTCAAGAAGGCGAGGCGCTGGGCTATGATGTCATCACGCAGATGGCCGCCGATGCGACGCCGTTCGCCGCCTTGGTGGATCCGGATTGCGACGATTTCCTCCGCCCCGGAGATATGCCCAGTCGCATCCGGGCGTACTGCCAGCGCACGGGCCAGGAACCGCCGGCCTCCAAGGGCGCCATCGTGCGCTGTGCCCTGGAGAGCCTGGCGCTGCGCTATCGCTGGACCCTGGAAAAGCTCGAGTTGATGCTGGGCCGCCCGCTGAACCGCATTCACATCGTGGGCGGCGGCATCCAGAACCAGCTCCTCTGCCAGTTCGCTGCCGACGCCACCCAGCGCCAGGTGGTGGCGGGGCCGGTGGAGGCCACCGCGGCCGGCAATGTGCTCATGCAAGCCATGGCCCGCGGGCGCATCGGCAGCCTGGAAGAGGCCCGCGAGGTGGTGCGTAACTCGTTCGCCTTGGCGACCTATGAGCCGGGCGATGCTGCTCCGTGGGATGACGCCTACGGGCGCTGGCTCGATCTGCTCGGGGCATAGACGCGGACGGGCCGATTGCTAGCTGTTCCACGGCCCCGAGGCTGGCTGCTCGGGGCCGTCGCGTGTGCGCGTGTGGCCAGGGAGGGATCTGAGCATGCTGGACCTATTGCTCTCCAATGGGCGCGTCCTTGCCAAGTCGGGGCTGCTATCGCTCGGCTACGTAGGCATTGCCGGCGGGCGTATCGCGAC
>CAZUZB010000006.1:45100-49938 GCA_964624695.1 uncultured Anaerolineales bacterium
TCGTACGTCGAGGGGCCCTACCTGAGCCCGGCCCGGGCGGGCGCCCACGACCCGGCTACATTGCGCCAGGCGGCCCGAGATGAGGTCGAGGCGATCTTGCAGACGGGGGCGGCGCGCGCGGTGGTGCTGGCTCCCGAGCTGCCCGGCGCCATGGAGGCCATCGAGCGTCTGGTGGGCGAGGGTGTGGTGGTGGCGCTGGGGCATACCACCGCCAGCTATGAGCAGATGGTGGCTGCCGCCGAGGCTGGCGCCAGCCTGGTGACGCACCTGTTCAACGCCATGGCGCCCCTGCACCATCGCGAGCCGGGGCCCATCGGTGCGGCGTTGACGATTCCATCGCTGACCTGCGAGCTGATCGCAGACTTGGTGCACCTGCATCCCGCCATCCTACGCTTGGCCCTGCAGGCCAAGGGCGCTTCGAACATCGCACTGGTGACCGATGCCATGCGTGGCGCTGGCTTGCCCGATGGTCGCTACTCGCTGGGTGGGTTGCCCGTGGTGGTGGCCGAGGGCAGCGCGCGCCTGGAGGACGGCCGACTGGCGGGCAGCGTGTTGACCATGGATCGCGCGGTGGCAAACATGGCCGAGGTGGCGGGCCTTCCGCTGGAAGAGGCGTGGACGATGGCCTCCCAAGTGCCTGCCCGCGTGCTGGGCCTGAGCGACCGCAAAGGGGCTATCGCCGAGGGGATGGACGCGGACCTGGCCGTGTGGGGGTCCCAGGGCGAGATCCTGGCAACGCTGGTGGGCGGCCGTCTGGTGTACGATGCGCGCAGCAACAAAAAGGGTGCCGGATCAGCTTTGGACGCCCTGGCCCAGTGATGCTACACTCGGGACCGCGTCGGGTGGCCCTTGAGCGAGCTCAGATGATCCTCTACAAAATCGACGTTGCCGCAATCGCCGAGAGTTTGAACCAGCCCTTTGAGATGGTCCACATCGCACGGGTGGACCATTTTGGTGTCTATCTGTACCTGTGTGAGGGCGCGGTCGCCAAGCATCGGCATCATACCCAAGACGAGCTGTTCTATGTGCATACGGGCGAGATGGCGCTTTCCACCGAGTGGGGAGAGGCCACGCTGCATGCCCGTGAGGCCGCCGTCGTGCCGCGAGGCGTCTCGCATGTCTCGGCCTCGTTGGGCCACGAGCGTACCGTGGTCATGTTCTTTCGCGCTCAGGGCGAGCCCGAAAAGAGCAACGGGCACGGCCGCATCTCTGCCCCCGCTAACGGGACCTCCCTACCAAAGTGGACCATCGAGGCCGAGGCACGGTGCCTGGAGACGCCACTGGTCCCCCGCGACCTCTTGCATGTGGACGAGATGTCGCTGCGCATCACCTGGATCCGTGATCGAACGCCCTGGCATCTCCACGAGGCGCACGACGAGCTCCTCTATGTGGAGGAGGGGCTCTTGGACGTGGAAACGGGCATGGGCAAGCTGACTCTGGGCCAGGGCGAGCTGCTGGTGGTGCCTCGCAAGACCATGCACAGGCTCGGGGCGAGCCTGACGGCCATCTCGCTGTCGTTCATCCATGCCAGCGTTGGCGGTGCGGCCCACATGGGCTTGCTGGACTGACCCCTTGCGCCCGGCGTCACCTAGAACTGGAAATGCCGTAGAATCGATCCCCCGATGAACTCGCGCAGCAGCGAGTTGTCCGGCACCAACTCTGCATCGCACGGACGCACCCATTCCAAGAATGCCAGCAGTCGCCGCGCCTCGATGGCGGCGGGCGTATCGGGCGGCACGCGCAATAGCAGCGGCTCGGCAAAGGGCCGCAGCACGGCCAGCTCGTACGCTAGCGCCGAGTTGAACGTGGCGTCGGCATTCTCCTGGTACGGGAAGATGTGCCGCATCTCGCCTCGGCGGACGCTCTGCCAGCGCTCGATGGTGGCCTGGGCATCATAGCCACGATTGCGGGCGTCGCGAACCATCCGCCTCAGCAAGCGCGAATCGGTGGTCGGCACGCGATTGTGGTCATCGATGTTGAGCTGCGTCAGAGCCGAGACATAGATGCGATAGACCCACTCGGGCGGGATCTCGGTCAAGAGCTGCGGGTTCAGCCCGTGAATCCCCTCCACGATCACGATGCTACCATCGGCCAACTGGACCTCGGGGCCGATGCGGCTGCTGCCCGTGGCAAAGTCATAATGCGCTAACGGCGTTGGCTTGCCCTGCAGCAGCGACATCAAGTGCTGGTTGAACAGCGCCACATCCACGGCCTCTAGTGCCTCGAAATCATACTCGCCGTTCTCATCTCTCGGCGTGCGGACGCGATCCACGAAATAGTCGTCCAGACCCACGGCAAAAGGCGCGGCCCCCTTGACCTTGAGCTGGATCGATAGCCGCCGTGAAAAGGTGGTCTTGCCCGATGATGACGGCCCGGCGACCAGCACCACCCGGGGCGTTGGCTCTCTCGACATGATGGCCTGGGCGATGCCGGCGATGTCGGCCTCGTGCAGCGCCTCGGAGACCAGAATCGCCTCCAGAATCTTGCCCCCGTCCACTGCCTCGTTGAGCGACGGGATGTTCTCCATGCCCAGGATCTCGAGCCAATGCCCATACTCGCGGAACACGCGCATCAGTTGCGAGCGGTCGCGCTGCGGGGGCACCAGCGTAGGGGCTGATTCCTGGGGCACCCGCAGGATAAAGCCAGGGGCATGGGGCTGGAGATGGAACCAATGCAGCGCCCCCGTGCTCGCCATCATATAGCCGTAAAAGTAATCACAGAGGCCGCGGAGCCGATAGACGGGAACCTCTTCTTTGGTGCGATACTTGAGCAGGCGCACCTTGTCGTCATAGCCTTGCTCGGCAAAGACGCTACGCGCCTCTTCCAGCGGCAAGCGCTCGCTGATGATCGGCTCGTCTCGCTCGATGATCTCTCGCATGCGTTGTTCCATGGCTGCCAGTTCGTCAGCCGTGAACGGCTGGCGGCCCTTGACTTGGCAGTAAAAGCCGCCCAATGGCACAGCGTGGTCGACGACGATGCGAGCCTCGGGGTGGAGCTCTCGCGCCGCGACGATGAGCACAAAGCAGAGCGACCGTCGGTAGATGCGGATGCCGTCAGGATGCGAAATGTCCAGCCATTGCACCTGGCAATCCTTGGTCACGGGTTGAGAGAGCTCGGTCAGGCGGCCGTCCACAATGGCGGCTACGATGGGCAGTTCGGCGTCGGGGCGGCTGGCTGCCGCAAACGCGCCCAGCGGTGTGCCGCGCGGACCTTCATAGGTGTCGGCAGATCCCAAGGTGATCTGGACCGTCTCTCGCGGCTTGCTCGGGCCTATCTTGGCTTCCGTCGTCATGATGCCCCCTTTGGCGCTACTGCCCGTACTTGGTCACGTAACGGCGATGAGCCCGTTCCACTTCTTCGGGTGGCAGCTCCTGCGGTTGGCCGAGCTGAAGAGCATAGTAGACCGTCCGCGCCACGTCCTCGGTCATCACCGCGGCCTTGACAGCGGCCATCACACTGGGACCGATGGTAAAGACGCCGTGGTTTCGCATCAGGATGGACGGGCTGGGCCCGATGCTGCGTACCACCTCACGGCCAATCTCCTCGCCGCCGATCTGGGCATAGGCTCCCAGGGGGATCGGCCCGCCGAACTCGTCGGCGATGGCCGTGAGATAGACGGGGATCGCCATGCCCGCCGCCGCAAAGGCGGTGGCAAAGGTCGAGTGGGTATGGGTGACGCCCATCACGTCGTCGCGCTCGCGGTAGATCACCAGGTGGGTGGGTGTATCCACCGACGGGTTCAGCTGGCCCTCTCGTACCTTGCCCGTCAGATCTACCACCACCATGGCATCGGGCGAGAGATCATCGTACGCGACCCCGCTTGGCTTGATCACCACCAAGCCGCTCTCGGGATCGCGGCCACTGACGTTGCCGCTGGTCCAGGTGACCAGCCCCTCGGTGAGAAGGCGCCGATTGGCTTGGCAGACGGCATCCTTGAGCGATTCCAGCATTTCGTACCTCCGATCGGGCTGGTGAGGAAGAGTCAGAAACGCGATGGCTTGCGAGCGCGGGGCGTCTCGCTCCGCCATAGGTCGACGCCATGCACGGCGAGGAGCCAAAGCGCAATCAGAAGGCTGCAGCCTGCCAGCACCACATTCAGCATCTCGGCGATGGGGAGCCCCGCCAAGGTGGCGACGCCAGGGACGATGACCGCCACCCCCCAGTGATAGCAGATGGCATAGCCGAACCAGCGCTTCTGGCGGGAGAGTAGACTCTGGGCCACCAGGAGCGCCCAGGCCATCTGGTGGGGCAGGCTCAACGCGCGATCCAGCGCCATCCAGAGCGGTTGGTGCCAGCGGGTATCAGCCAGGTTGACCAGCGTGGCAACCAGTTCGTCTTGCGGCTCGGCGCCGAGCGATCCCAGCAGCGAGGCGGCATCCACGCTCCGCAAGAGCAGGAACAGCACCAGGTGGAGGAACGTCAGCCCGGCAATGAGCAGCGAAGTCTCCAACGCGGCATGCCCCAGGCCGACCATGAGCGCCTCGGGGGGCTCGAGCTCGAGATCGAGCTTGGGAAAGAGCCAGCGGTAGCCGATCAGGCGGCCACCTTCCTCCAAGAGTGCCCCAACCCCCGCCATGGCGACAAGCCAGAAAAAGCTATGGGTGGGGTCCCGAAGCATCGAGCCCACAATCTGATCCAGGTAGGTGCTTAGGGGCTGCCAGGTGCCTAGCTGAAAGAGCGCGAACACGACGGCCCCCAGCCCAAAGGCGCGCCAGGATCCGCCAATGCGCCTGCGCAGCCAGATCGCTAACCCGACAGGGGCAAGAACCTGAAGAGCCAGCGATAGGACAAAGGCGAGGATGGTGATGACCACGTTGCGCTCCCACGGTGCCGGTCCG
>CAZUZB010000006.1:50038-53424 GCA_964624695.1 uncultured Anaerolineales bacterium
TCGGCGTCTCCGATGACGTGGTGAACTATACGACCCACGCGCTCAGCTATGCGGTGCTCGCCTGGCTGGTGTGGCGGCCGCTTCGGGAGGGCGTTGGGCGCCTGCCAGACGTCGTGGTAGCCCTGCCGCGCTGGTCGGCTTGGCTCTTTGCCGTGGCGTATGCCCTGGCCGATGAGATCCACCAGGCCTTTGTCCCTGGCCGCACAGCCTCTCTGTGGGATGTCTTGGCCGATGCCCTCGGGGCGACGGTGGCGATGGGGTTGGTGTGGGTGATATCTCGCCGTGAGGGGGGAGCCCTGTGCAGGACATAGGTAGCGCGTCATCCTGGGATGGTGCGCACGCTGAAGGGCTGATGGGCTGGGAGCAGTACGCCGAAGAGCTCTTGCGCGAGGTGGCGTCTCTGCATCCGCACGCCGTGGACGACATGCGCCACGCCATCGACTTTTCCCAAGAGGCGCACACAGGGCAGGTCCGCGAATCGGGCGATCCCTATATCATGCATCCGCTGGAGGTCGCCGCCATCCTGACCGACCTGCAAATGGATGCGTCTTCGATCATTGCCGCCATCCTCCATGATACGCTCGAAGACTGTGGTGTGCCCATCGAGACGCTGGAGCAAGAGTTTGGCACCACAGTGGCGCACCTGGTCGAGGGCGTCAGCAAGCTGCGCCGCATCAAGCAAAAGAGCAACGTCGACCATCAGGATCTCGCCGCCGATCAGGCTGCCAACCTGCGCAAGATGTTCCTCGCCATGGTGGATGACATCCGCGTGGTGATCATCAAGCTCGCGGATCGCCTGCATAACATGCGTACGCTGCAATACCTGGCCCCTGAGCGGCAGCAACGCAAGGCGCGCGAGACGCTCGACATTTTTGCTCCCCTCGCCAACCGCCTCGGTATCTGGCAGCTCAAGTGGCAGCTCGAAGACCTCTCCTTTCGATACCTGGACCCCGATGCCTACCACGAGATCGCCCAGCTGATCTCGGAGCGGCGTGCTTCGCGGGCCGAGTATCTAGAGCGGGTCGTCTCTGTATTGCGCCAGCGGCTCAAGCGAGAGGGCATCGAGGCGCGCATCACCGGTCGGCCCAAGCATATCTTTTCCATCGCCAGCAAGATGGACGAAAAGCGCCGCACCTTTGACCAGATCTATGACCTGCGGGGTGTGCGCATCATCGTCAAAGAGGTCTCCGAGTGCTATCACGTGTTGGGCCTGGTGCATAGCATCTGGCGCCCCATCCCCGGCGAGTTCGACGACTATATCGCCATGCCCAAGGGCAACCTGTACCAGTCGCTACATACCGCTGTGGTGGCGCTGGATGGCAAGACGCTCGAGATCCAGATCCGCACCGAAGAGATGCACCGCGTGGCCGAGTATGGTATCGCGGCCCACTGGCGCTACAAAGAAGGCGGCAACGCGCGAGACCCGAATCTCGATGCGAGGGTTGCCTGGCTACGGCAGGCCACCGACTGGCGCGAGGACGTCGAGGACGCCGAGCAGTTCGTGGATTCGGTCAAGAGCGACGTCTTTCCCGAGATGGTCTATATCTTTACGCCCAAGGGCGACATCGCCGCGCTGCCACGGGGCGCCACCCCCGTGGATTTTGCCTACCAGATCCACTCAGAGATCGGGCACCGTTGCCGCGGCGCCAAGGTCGACGGACGCCTCGTGCCGCTGGACTATCAACTGCACACGGGCGAGCAGGTCGAGATTCTTACCGCCAAGCAGGGGGGGCCCAGCCGCGATTGGCTGAACCCCCACCTGGCCTATGTGGCGACGCAGCGGGCTCGCCAAAAGATCAGGCAGTGGTTCCGGCGGCAGCAGCGCGAAGAGATGGTGCAGGCGGGGCGAGAGATTCTGGATCGCGAGCTACGCCGCCTGGGGATCGAGCAAGAGTCTTACGGCGAGATCGCCTTGCTCTTCAAGTACAGCGACGTGAGCGACTTTATGGCGGCCGTGGGCTATGGCGATATCAGCCCCAGCACCATCGCCCACAAGATCGATGATGCCAGCACCAAAGACCAGGTCCTGCGCCTCAAGGCCATCCCCGAGGCCGCCATCTCGGATATCCAGGTGGATGGCGTGGGCGACCTGCTGACGCGCATCGGCGCCTGCTGCAATCCCGTGCCAGGTGACCGGATCGTGGGCTATATCACCCGTGGCAAGGGCATCACCGTCCACCGCGCCGATTGCGCCAATGTGCTGAACATTCCCGATAGCGAACGACTCATCGATGTGCGCTGGGGCAAAGTGGAGCAGGCTTACCCTGTGGTGATCCAGTTGGACGCCTTTGACCGGAGCGGGCTGCTACGCGACGTGGCCACAGCCGTGGCGGATCTGGGGGTCAGCATGAGCGCTGTGAATGTGGTCACCAATCGCGACAACACAGCCACTCTGGTGGCCACGGTTGGCATCCACAGCGTCAGTCAGCTCGCTGAGCTGCTGACCAAGCTGCAAAATGTACGCGATGTCTTGGATGTGCGACGCAGGGTCGGCGGCTAGCCGTTACCGGGCACCATCGAGTTGTCCCAGGACCGGACAATGTCGGCGGTCTGGTACTGAGCCGTGAGCCACTCATTCACCGCCCGATCCCTGAGCTGTGACAGCGCATAGGCGTCGAGCTCGCGATCTGGGTCATACTCCTCCACCAGGATGATGTGGTAGCCATAGTCGGTGGCGACAATGTCGGTCATCTGGCCTGGCGGCGTGCCAAAGGCGGCTTCCTCGAACTCGGTCACCATAAAGCCCCGTGGGAACCATCCCAGATCGCCACCTGCGGCGGCCGACCCCGCATCGGTGGAGACCTCAGCCGCCACCTCATAGAACGGATCGCCCCCCAAGAGGCGGTCCATCGCCTGCTGGGCCTCTTCTTCGGTGTCGACCAAGAGATGCCGTGCCCGCACCTGCTCGGCTCTGGTCGGCACATCGGCTGCGATCACCTCTTCCAGCTTGGCGCGCAGCAGATCGCCAGCGACATAGTCACGCACCTGCGCCTCCGAGACCTTGGTATCGCGAATGACCGCGGCGATCCAGTCGGCATAGGCCGATTCAAAGACCGAGTCGGTGTCCTCCTCCGTCTCATCCAGTCCATAGGTGAACTCTTGGCGGAGTTGGGCTTCGATCTCCTCTTCGGTTACGGTGATGCCCTGTGCCGCTGCGGCCTGGCGTACCAAGCGATCCTCGATGAGCTGCTCCAGCACGACCATGTCCAACTGCAAAAGCTCAAGCTGCAACTGCTGGTATTGTTGCTGAAGAGAGGTGAGCAGGTCCGTCTGATCCTCTTCGCTAGAGGCCAGCATTTGGGCATAGCCCAGAAGCTCTTGCATGTAGGTGTCATAGGTCCAGTAGCGGAAGCGGTAGAGCGCCTGATACTCGGTGACCGAGATCC
>CAZUZB010000007.1:0-3018 GCA_964624695.1 uncultured Anaerolineales bacterium
GCGGGGGAGCGATCAGTGGAGCTGAGGGGAGTCGAACCCCTGACCTCTTGAATGCCATTCAAGCGCTCTCCCAACTGAGCTACAGCCCCGTATCTATCGATTGTCTGGCCAATCAGGCCCTGATAAGCGGCTTGCGCCGGGCGAAAGCTGCCTGGTTTGCGGTGGTGGAGCTGAGGGGACTCGAACCCCTGGCCTCATCAGTGCGATTGATGCGCTCTCCCAGCTGAGCTACAGCCCCCTGCACAGCCCCCAAGTATACTGCATCGAGTCCGCCTGTCAAAACGCGTCGGCGCTGCCCAGCCGCATGGGCAACGCCGACGCTCAGGAGGAGCGGCCTGCAAAGGCCGCAGCTACATCGCCATCCCGCCATCGACGCAGAGAACCTGGCCGGTGATATAGGCTGCCTCTTCCGACGCCAGGAACGCCACGGCTGCGGCCACGTCATCCGGCTGGCCCATCCGCCCCAGGGGGATCCGCTTGCGCGCCTCTTCCACCAAGCTCTCGCCTAGCGCGGCGGTCATGTCCGTCTCCACAAAGCCGGGCGCCACCAGATTCACGGTGATGCCACGTGGCCCCAGCTCGCGCGCCAGCGTCTTGGTCAGGCCCACCAGCCCCGCTTTGGCCGCCGCATAGTTGGCCTGCCCCGCGTTGCCCACGAGCCCCACCACCGAGCCGATGCTGATGATCCGGCCCCAGCGCTGGCGCAGCATGGTCCGCTGCACGGCCTTGGCGCAGAGAAAGGCGCTCTTGAGGTTGGTGGCCAACACCTCGTCCCAGGCATCTTCCTTCATCAGGGCCGATAGCTGGTCACGGGCGATGCCGGCGTTGTTCACCAGAATATCGACGGTGCCATAGAGCTCCAGACATCTCTTGACCAGGCCCGTAGCGCCGGCCTCGGTGGAGACATCGGCCTGGACCGCCTGACCTCGCACGCCCATCGCCTCAAGCTGCTCCACCACCGCTTGGGCGGCCTCGGCGCTGTTGCGATAGTTCACCACCACGGTCGTCCCCCGCCGGCCCAGGGCCAGGGCGATGGCCCGGCCGATGCCCCGCGAGGCGCCCGTGACGATGGCGACACGGCTCTTGTTATCCGTCATGGCGTGAACTCCTCCAGCGCCAAGTCGCGCGCCTCGGCCAGATCGGTCACGGCCAGCCGCGCCATGTCGGGCGCGATCCGTCGGATCAGCGCTCCCAACACCGCCTTGGGGCCGATCTCGAGCGCTGCTTGGACGCCCATCCCCGCCATCCGCTCCACCGACGCTGTCCACTGCACGGGATGCGTGAGTTGCGCGAGCAGGGCCTGCTTGATCTCTTGCGGATCCGAGATAGGCCGAGCCCACGCGTTGCACACCACTGGCGCCCAGGGGGTCTGCACAGCGATCCGGTCCAACGCTTCGGCCAACGCCTCGTTGGCAGCCTGCATCAATGGCGTGTGCGCCGCCACGCTCACCGCCAATGGCATGGCCCGCTTGGCACCGCGCGCCTGCGCCAGCTCCAAGGCCGTCTGCACTGGCTGCTCCAGGCCCGAGATCACCACCTGGCCGGGGCAGTTCAGGTTGGCCACCCACACGCCCGGCTCGCTCCCGCCCACCTCGTCCAAGAGGCCCCGCACCTCATCGTCGCTCAAGCCCAGGATGACCCCCATCCCGCCCGGCGCCGCCTGGCCGGCCGCCGCCATGGCCTCGCCACGGCGCCGCACCAGCCGCAACCCCTCCTCGAACGACCAGGCTCCCGCCACCGTCAAGGCGCTCAGCTCCCCCAGGCTATGGCCGGCCACGCAGGCAACGGACGGCGCCTCTTCACAACGAGCTTCGATCTCGCGCCACAGAGCCACGCTCACCGTCAGGATGGCGGGCTGGGTCACCGCCGTATCGTCCAGTAGCTCCGCCGGGCCCTCCTGGATGATGCGCGTCAACGGCATCGCTAGCAAGTCATCCGCGGCCGCAAACAGCTCCCGTGCGCACGCAGAGCCCTCCAGAAGCCCGGTGGCCATGCCCACGAACTGGGCCCCTTGCCCGGGAAAGACCAGCGCGAGCCCGCCCTGCCGTTCGGTCATGACCCCTCTCCTCGGCAGCAGCTCGCCAACCGATCCATAGCCTCCTCGGCTTCGCGGATCGTGCGCTCCACCAGCTCTCTCGCCGGCACCACGTCGTGCACCAGCCCCGCAGCCTGGCCCGCCATCAGCGAGCCCGAGGTCACATCGCCCTCCATGGCCGCCTGGCGCAGGCGGCCCGTCCCAAAGTTCAGAATCTCTTCCTCTGAGGCCCCCCGCTTTTCCAGCTCGTCGAACGCGCGGGCCATCTGGTTACGGATGCAGCGCACCGGATGCCCCACCGTGACCCCTGTCACCATGGTGGAACGCTCGCTGGCCCGGACGATGGCCTGCTTATAGTCGGCGTGGGCGATGCACTCTTCGGTGCAGATGAACCGCGTGCCCATCTGCGCCCCAGCCGCGCCCAGCGCCAGCGCAGCCGCCAGCCCGCGCCCATCCGCAATCCCGCCGGCAGCGATGACCGGAATATCGACGGCATCCACCACCGCCGGCACCAACGCCAGCGTGCCCACCTCTCCGATATGCCCACCAGACTCGGCCCCCTCCGCGATGACCGCATCGGCGCCAGCCCGCTCCAGCCGCTTGGCCAGCGCCGCCGAAGCCACCACCGGCATCACCTTGATGCCCGCGCTCTTCAGCCTCTCCAGATACGGCGCCGGGTTGCCCGCGCCGGTGGTCACCACCGGCACCCCCTCTTCCACACAGATGGCCAGAACCTCGTCCACATACGGGCTGAACAAGGGGATATTCAGCCCATAGGGTCGCTGCGTGCGTTGGGCGATCTGGCGCACCTGATCGCGCACCAGATCCGGCGGGGCGTTGCCGGCGCCATAGATGCCCAGGGCGCCCGCCTCGGAGACAGCCAGAGCCAGCTCCCAGGTCGCAACCCACGCCATGCCCCCCTGCACAATGGGGTGTTGGATTCCCAGGAGCTCGGTGAGCGGTGTATGCAGCATCCATCCTCC
>CAZUZB010000007.1:3118-7392 GCA_964624695.1 uncultured Anaerolineales bacterium
TGGGGTGTTGGATTCCCAGGAGCTCGGTGAGCGGTGTATGCAGCATCCATCCTCCGCTGATAAAAGTAGGCCTCGGCAAAGGGCCAGGGAAGCTGGAGCCAGGTGCAACCCTCCCAGCGAGCCCAGGCGCCATGCCCAGCTAAGCAAAGCCGGTCTGTGGGCTCTAACACCCGTCCTGGCGGAGGGTTGCGCCAACCGTCAATCCTCGATTGGGTGCAACCTTCTTGCCTGCCCAGTGTTAGTGTCATCGATAGTGCGAGCGAGCAGGCAACGGGAGGTTATGCAATGGCGATCCGCGTGGTGATAACGGGCATGGGTGCGGTATCTCCTCTGGGCAACGATCTGCCCACCAGTTGGGCAGCAGCGGTGGCGGGCAACTCTGGCATCACGCGCATCACCCGTTTTGATCCCGAGGGCTTTCGCAGCCAGATCGCCGGCGAGGTCAAGAACCTGGATCCCAACGACCATTTTGATCGGCGCGAGGCCAAGCGCATGGACCCCGTCCTCGTCTATGGCGTCATCGCCGCCCGCGAGGCCATGGCCGACGCCGGGCTCGCCACGCCCCCGCCCAACGCCGAGCGCACAGGCGCCGTGGTCGCCTCCGGCATCGGTGGGCTCACGACCACCTCGCAACAGGTGGAGGTACTGCTCACCCGCGGCCCCGAACGCGTCAGCCCATTTCTCGTGCCCATGATCCTCCCCGACGCGGCTGCCTCCCAGGTGGCCATCGACTGCGGCCTGCGCGGCCCCAACATGGCCGTGACCTCGGCCTGCGCCAGCGGCGCCAATGCCATCGGCGAGGCCTATGCCATGATCCGCCGCGGCGTGGCCGACGCCATGCTATGCGGCGGCACCGAGGCCAGCATCGTGCCCATCGGCGTGGCCGGCTTTTGCGCCATGCGAGCTCTCTCGGAGCGCAACGACGCTCCCCAGGCCGCCAGCCGACCCTTTGACAAGAGCCGAGACGGATTCGTCATCGCCGAGGGCGCCGCCATTCTCATCCTCGAATCGCTGGACCACGCCCTCGCACGCGGAGCGCGCATCTATGGCGAGCTGGTCGGCTACGGCTCCACCGATGACGCCTACCACATCGCGGCGCCGTTGGAGGATGGCGCCGAGGCCGCGCGCTGTATGCGCCTCGCGCTCGCCGAGGCGGGTCTCGCGCCCGAGGAGGTCGGCTATATCAACGCCCACGGCACCAGCACGCCCCTCAACGACGTCACCGAGACCCGCGCCATTCGCGCAGCCCTGGGCGAGGCGGCCGACAGCGTCGCCATCAGCTCCACCAAATCCGTCACCGGCCACCTATTGGGGGCTGCCGGCGCTCTCGAGGCGGCCTTTAGCCTCAAGGCCCTGGAAGAGGGCATCCTGCCGCCCACCATGAACCTGGACGATCCAGATCCCGGATGCGATCTAGATTATGTCCCCAACGCAGCGCGGCAGGCTGACATCCGCGTGGCGCTGAGCAATTCGTTCGGGTTTGGCGGCCATAACGCCTGCCTCGCCTTTCGCCGGTGGGAGGTGTAGGCTGGCGCGCCGCGCCGCAATCGTCGGCTGGGGCGTGGGGCTGCCAACGCAGGTGGTGACCAACGCCGACCTGGCCGAGAGGATAGATACCTCCGACGAGTGGATCCGCTCCCGCACCGGCATCGCCGAGCGACGCATCGCCGATGCCCGCGAGACCACCGCCTCCCTGGCCATCACCGCTGCCCGCCAGGCCCTGCAGCGCGCCGATGCCGACCCACGCCAGGTGGATCTGATCATCGTGGCCACCGCCACGCCTGACTATCCTCTGGCCAGCACCGCCTGCTTGGTCCAAGACGCCATCGGTGCGGTGAATGCCGGTGCGTTCGATCTCGGCGCCGGCTGCTCGGGCTTTGTCTATGCCCTAGTGATGGGGCACCGCTCCATCGCCTCCGGCGAGAGCGAGCTGGTGCTGGTCATCGGCGCCGATACCCTCTCCCGCATGGTGGATTGGGACGATCGCGCCACGTGCGTGCTTTTCGGTGATGGCGCCGGGGCGGTGCTACTCCGCGCAACCGAGGGATCGGCGGGCATTCACGGCACGCTGCTCGGATCCGATGGCTCTGGCAGCCAGATGCTCTATGTGCCTGCGGGGGGCAGCGCCCGACCCGCCTCTGCCGAGACGGTGGCCAACAAAGAACACGCCCTCCGCATGGATGGCCGCCAGGTATACCGCTTTGCCACCCAGACCATGGCTGATGCCTGCGAACGCGTGGCCGAGCGCGCCGGCCTGCCCGTGGACGAGATCCACCACTTTGTGCCCCATCAAGCCAATCAGCGGATCATCGCCCAGGCCGCCAAGCGGCTCCAGGTGGATGAGAGTCGTTTTGTCTGCAACCTGGAGCGTTACGGCAACACCTCGGCCGCGTCGGTGCCCATCGCCCTGTGCGAGGCAGCCGAGGAAGGGCGATTCCGGTCCGGCGATCATATCATCCTGGTTGGGGTTGGCGCCGGCCTCACCTGGGCGGCAGCCCTGCTCCAGTGGGGGGAGACCGAGCCCGCCAGACCCATTCCCTGGTGGCACTCGCTGGGGCGCAAAGCCCTCTACGGATGGGCCCGCGTGCGCAGCCGCAGCCGGCGAACCAGACGCAGCATCGCTCAATGGCTCTGGCGCCTATTGGTGCCGCTGACCGGGCTCCGCGACTAGCAGCTATCGCCAGGAGCCGCGCCGCGTGCGCGTACCATCAGCTTCCACTCGCCGTCTTGCGCCACCTTGCCCTGCTGGTTGACCACCGCGATCTTGAGGGTCACCACGCCCGCACCGGCGCTGGGCATGGCCCGGGTGTGCGCTACCTCGGCCCGAACGTGGATGGTATCGCCCAAGAACACCGGCTGGCGGAACTTCCAGCTTAGCCCCATGAACGCCAGCACGTTGGCATCGGTCAGGCCCGCGCGCGCCGCCAGGCCAGAGGCGATGGACAACCCTAGCAGCCCATGGGCGATCCTCTGGCCAAAAGGCGTGGCCGCCGCGTGGACGGCATCGGTGTGCAGCGGGTTATAGTCGCCCGAAAGCCCGGCGAACAGCGTCACATCGGCCTCGGTCACCGTGCGCGCGGGGCTGGTCACCACCTCGCCCACAGCCAAATCCTCGAACCAGCGTCCCGTCTCCGAGTGGGTCATTGCCGCATCCCCCTTTCCTTGCTAGTATGGGAACACCGCGTACGCGGGCGGGATGCGCCGCCCGACGGAACCCGGGCGCCCCGAGGGGAGTCTATACCGTAACCAACCCAACCACGAACCCCCACCGAGAGAGGATGATGGCAAGCGCCCCTAGCAGCAAGACCCGTGTCCCCAGAAAGCGGATGATGGTACTGATCGGAGCCCTGTTCTGCGCCGCAGCGCTGGCCGCCTGGCCGTTCGGGCTGCGCGCCTGGACCCAGCGGCGCTACGCGGATCGCGTCTACAGCGTGGCGGACGTCCCACCTCGCAGCGTCGCCCTGGTCTTTGGCGCCGGCATCTGGGCCGACGGCTCTCCCACGCCGGTGCTGGCCGACCGCGTCGCCACCGCAGCCGAGCTCTATCACGACCGCAAGGTCAGCGTGCTACTGATGAGCGGCGACAACTCGCGCCTGGACTATAACGAGCCCCAAGCCATGCTGGAATACGCCGTCGCCGCTGGCGTGCCCGCCGAGGCCATCGTCCTCGACTATGCCGGGCGCCGCACCTACGATTCTTGCTATCGGGCGCTGCACATCTTTGGCGTCCAGGAGGCCATCCTGGTCACCCAGGCCTACCATCTCGATCGGGCGCTCTACACAGCCAGCCGCCTGGGCATCGACGCCGTGGGCGTCCCGGCCGACAAGCGATCCTACGTCTACATCCAGCGTTACCGCTGGCGCGAGATAGCCGCCACCTGGGCCGCCTGGTGGGATCTGAACATCCTGCACCCCACCCCCATCCTGGGGCAACGGGAGCCGATCCCTGGCATTAGCGTTTACTAGCGAGAACGCTGCTCCCACGCGGCCAGAACCTGGTTCGGCGAGGCGGTGCCCGTGGTCCCGATGCACTGGATGGTCACCGAGGCCGCCAGGTTCCCGATCTCGGCCGCCTCCAAAGACGTGGCGCCGGCACACAAAGCCGCCCCGATAGCCGCGATGGTGGTATCGCCCGCCCCCACCACGTCGATCTCGCCACGGACGGGCACCGCCGGCACGCGCTGCGCTCGCTCACCATCGCAGACCAGAACGCCGCGCTCGCCTACGGTCAAGAACACGGTGCGCCCCCCGCGACGGGCCAGCTCCACACCGGCG
>CAZUZB010000007.1:7492-21156 GCA_964624695.1 uncultured Anaerolineales bacterium
GCCTACGGTCAAGAACACGGTGCGCCCCCCGCGACGGGCCAGCTCCACACCGGCGCCGCCCGCATCGTCCAGCGAAACGGCACCCTCGGCCTCACGCCCCAGCGCCCTCAGCGCCTCGGCGGCGTTCGGTTTGACAATGAGATGCCGATACAGCCCCAGCCGCATGCGCGAATCCACCAGAGAGGGCCGATCCGAGGCCTCACCAGCGCTCTCGATCACCGCCTCGCGCAGCCCCGTGGTCATCACCCCCAGCTCGTCACCGGTCACCTGGTCGGCCACCAGCACGCCGTCGGTATCGGCCGCCAGATCGCGGAACGCCTCGATGGCCCGTCGCTCCCACCGTGCCGGCGTCGGCGCGCGATTGCAGATATCCAGCCGCGAGAGCTCGTGTACCCGCCCGTCGGGCTCGTGCATCATCGGCTTGGTGTAGGTCGGCGTAAAGCGGTCCGAGGCCACCACCAGCCCGGCCATATCCACGTGCAGCTCCTCCAGGCAGCGTCGCAACAGATAGCCCTCGCCATCGTCGCCGATGATGCTGACCACGCCGACCTGTGGCCCCAGCGCCCGGACGTTGGCCACCACGTTGCCGCCCGCCCCTGGGCTGGCCCGCACCTCGGTGACCTGATGAGCCTCCAGTCCCGTCTCCAGTGAGATCTCGGCCAACGACCGCTCGATCTCCAGGTAGCGATCCAGAAAGAGATCCCCCACCACCAAGATGCGCAGAGCGCTCATCCGTGACAGGATGTCCGATAGGCGTTCGCGGGTCAGCATCAGCGCCCCCCTCAGGACCGATCCATGGCGTCTACCACATGCCCATACAGCGCGGGCAGGGTATCGCGATGATCGCCCCGCACATAGTGGCTCTCGCCGCCGTCACGCACGGTCCGCACCAGGATCGTCTTGTACGGCCGGAAATAGTAGGCCGGCTGTGACTTGTCCGGCTCCTGATCCAGGTCATCCCCCAGGTGCTGCAGGTCGAACACCGCCGTGGTCAGGCGAGCGATCTCCCTGCCTTCCGCACCGGCCACATTACGGGCCATGGAGAGTGCCTTCAGATAGACCTCGGGCCCCATGACGGCCGTCCCAAAGCAGAGCAGGACGCCGCCCTCCAAACCCGAAACCAGCTGCGCATAGACCATGAAATCGGTGTATGAGGCGGCGCCCAGGGCCGCGCCATCGCAATTGGGGTGCATGTGGACGATGTCATAGCCGATGCTCACGTGCACCGTGACCGGAATGCCGAGTCGGTAGCCCGCCGCCAGGATGCTGGTGTCACGGTAGGGCAGGTCGCCCTCCCAGATGGCGCGCCCCACCGCCTCGCCCAATCCGATGCCCTCTGCGGCGGCCTGGGAGGCGAACGCGTTCAGCGCGCCCGTCTCCTGCCACAGGCCGAACTCGCCCGTCCGGATATAGCGCGCCACGCTCTCGCTGGTGCCACCCACCAGGGCCAGCTCATAGTCATGGATCGAGCCGGCGCCATTGAGGGCAACGCCACCGATCACCCCACGTTCCATCAGGTCGATCACATAGCGCGCCAGCCCGCACTTGATGACGTGGGCGCCCATCATCAGAATCACCGACGCGCCGGCATCGCGAGCCGCCAGCATCCGCTGCGCCAGGATGGGCAGCGCCGGGTGGTCGAACGCGGGCCGCGGATCGCCCAGTTGGGCGAGCTGGTCCACCAAGAGATCGTGTTGCCGCGCTGCCAGCGGCTGCAGCAAGAGGCGCGTACGATCGAACTGTGGGTACGGCATAGGATGTGCCTCCGTCACTGGGGGCGCCTCCCACAAGCGAGGCGCCGCTAGAATCCGTGCTCGTACATGCGGCAGTAACTCTCATAGCGAATCTCGGGGATCTGCCCCCGCTCCACCGCCGCCTGCACGGCACAGCCGGGCTCGTGTCGATGAGAGCAGGGTGAAAAGCGACAGGTCGGCGCATAGGGGCGCATCTCGGGGAACAAGCCATCCAGGTCCTCGGGCGCGATATCCCACAGGCGGAACTGCCTCAGCCCCGGCGTATCGGCCACCTGGAACCCCTCCTCGGGGCGCAGAATCTGTGATACCACCGTCGTGTGGGTTCCTCGGTCGTGGTAGCTGCTCACCTCGCCCGTCTCCAGCTCGAGGTGCGGCCATAGCGCGTTCAGCAACGAGGACTTGCCCGCGCCAGAAGGGCCCGTCAGCGCGGTGAGGCGGCCGCGCATCAGCTCGCGCAGCTTGCCCAGCCCCTCTCTCGTCGTCGCGCTGGTCCGCAACACGCGGTAGCCGATGCTCTCGTACACATCCAGAACCCGCAGCCGTCGCTTGTGGCGGACCAGATCCACCTTGTTGGCGACGATAGCCACGTCCAGCTCTTCGACCTCACAGGCCACCAGGTAACGATCCAGCATAAAGGGGTTCAGCGGAGGGTTCACCACGCTAAAGACAGCCAACACCAGATCGAGGTTGGCCACGATCACCTGCTCGACCTGCGGCCGTGGCGGCGGAGGGCATCGTGACAAGGCGCTCTTGCGGGGGAGCACCTCCTCCACCATGCCACGACCCTCGCCTAGCAGCGTGTAGCGCACGCGGTCGCCGATGGCGATCAGATCGCTCTCGGCCGCCTCCTGCTTGAGACGGCCCCGCACCCCACAATCCAGCACCTCGTCGGGCGCGCCGTCGCGCTCCACGTAATAGTGCCCGCCATGAGAGCGGACGACCGTCCCTTCTAGGAGTCCCGCAGTGGTCACACCTCGGCCCCCTGCTGCGGCGCTGACGGCTCCCAACGGCGATAGCGCCACAATGCCTCGAGTGCGGGCAGGCCATCGCGCCACGGCGAGAGCTTTTTCTCCTCGCGAGGATCGTACGAGATGGGCACCTCGTGAATCTTGATGCCCATGCGGATGATCTTGGCAGTGATCTCGGGCTCCATATCAAAGCGGTTGCACTCGATGTCCAGCTTGCGCGCGATCTCGATGCGCATCAGCTTGTAGCAGGTCTCCATGTCGTGGAGGCGCACCCCGTACAACAGGTTGGTGAGCCAGGTCAGGAACTGGTTGCCCAAGCGGAACATCAGCTTCTGGTTGGCAAAGCTGCGCACACCATACACCACCTGCGCCTCGCCAGAGAGCAACGGCGCCAACAGGGCATGGTAATCCTGCGGGTCGTACTCCAGGTCGGCGTCCTGGATGATGACAGCATCGCCTGTCGCGGCCTCCAGAGCGCTGCGGATGGCAGCCCCCTTGCCCCGATTGACGGCATGGCGTACCGTGGTCACCTCGGGCAGGTCGACCTGCGCCAGGATCTCGGCCGTTCCGTCCGACGAGCAGTCGTCGACGATGATGATCTCTTTCTCGACGTCGACCGCGGCAACCCGCTCCAAGATGGTGGCGAGGCCCGCCTCTTCGTTATAGACGGGCATCAGGACCGAGAGCTTGATCACAGGTCGCTCCCTTGGCTCATCTTTCCGACCCATACCAGCTTGCGCATCAGCGCGATTATAGCTGGCCAATTGCTCCCGAACAAACGTAGGAACACACTGCCGCCGCACCCGTGACGCAGCCATGGGATTCGCGTACACTGGTTGCAGGGCTACTTGTCAGCAAGGAGGTGGAGCCATGGACCTGGGGCTGAAGAACAAGGTAGCGATCGTCGCAGCGTCGAGTCGCGGGCTGGGGCGAGCCACCGCGCAGGCTTTGGCGGACGAAGGCGCCGATATAGCCATCACCGCTCGTCACCTAGAGGAGCTCGAGCGTGCCGCGCGTGAAATTGCGGCGAGCTCAGGTCGGCAGGTTCTGCCTGTCGTCGCCGACCTCGCCATCGCCGGCGATATCGCCCGCTTGGTGCAGACCGTGCTGGATGCCTACGGACGGGTGGACATTCTCGTAAACAACGCCGGCGGCCCGCCGCCGGGCGGCGCGCGTAACGTCACCGAGGCCGAGTGGCATGCCGCCTATGAGCTGACCCTGTTGAGCGCCGTGCGGCTGATCCAGGGCGTCTTGCCAGGCATGCGCGAGCGCGGCTGGGGCAGGATCATCAATATCACGTCGGTCTCGGTCAAGCAGCCGCTGCCAGATCTGGTGCTATCCAACGCCATCCGTGCCGGCGTGGTCGGCTATGCCAAGACCCTGGCGAACGAGGTGGCCGATGAGGGGATCACCGTGAACAACGTGTGCCCCGGCTATACGCTGACCGACCGCGTCCGGGCGCTGGCGGAGGCCCGCGCAGCCGCCGAGGGCATTGAGGTCAACGCGGCCCTGGCCGCGTGGGAGAGCGCCATCCCCGCCCGCCGCCTAGGGCGCCCAGAGGAGCTGGCGGCGCTGGTCGCCTTTCTCGCCTCCGAGCAGGCCGCCTACATCACGGGGACGACCATCCAGGTCGACGGCGGATTCATCGCGGGCCTGCTCTAGCGAATCACCTCAGCCGATCGCCTTTTCGTAAAAGCGATAGGTGCGATAGATCTCGCCACCCATCATCTCGATGCCGCGCCGCACGTTATAGTTGTCCTCGAGAATCCAGGACATCTCGGCCCACTCGAACCCTTTTTGCACCGCGGCGCGGCAAGTCTCCTGATAAAAGAGCGCTTCGACGCCTTTGAGGCGATACTCTTGCAAGACACCCATGATCAGGACGCGCAATCCCGTGACGTTGCGCCGCCCAAACAGGAAATGATACCAGCCAAAGGGGAACAGGCGCCCTTTCATCTTGGCCGCAATCTGGTTCAGGTCGGGCAGCGTGACCGAACAGCCGATCGGCCGATCGCCGTCGAACGCCAGATAGCAGAGATCCTCGTCGACGATCATGCCTAGGTTGTCGACCAGGTGATCGAACTCGGCGTCGGTCATCGGCAACGCACCCCAGTTCTGCGCCCAGGCCTGCCGATAGACGGGCTTGATCAACTCCACCTCTGCATCCAGGCGCTTGCGGACGATCTTGCGGACGCTAATGCCATAGCGCTCTTGGGCGATCTTGGCAACACGCTTGACCCGCTCGGGCAAGTTCTCCAGATTGGGGCCAAAGCGCGAGATATCGGCCTTGTAGGCATACAGATCCTTGATCTTGGCCAGCCCGCACCCTTCCAGCAACGTCACATAGTAGGCGGGGTTGTAGGGCATCATCACCACGGGAGCGCCATCGAACCCATCGACCAGCAGCCCGCACTCGTCATTGATGTTCAGGTTCATCGGGCCCCGTATGGCCGCCCGGCCCCGCGCCACCAGCCAATCCGAGGCCGCTCCCACCAGAGCTTGCGCCACGGCCTCATCGTTGATGGCCTCGAACTCGCCAAAAAAGCCCAGGTTCTCGTTCCACACCTGCCGGTGTATCTCGTCGTCGATGGCGGCGATTCGCCCCACGATCTCGCCCCCCCGCTTGGCCACAAAGAGCTGGGCGGCGGCATGCTCAAAGAACGGGTTCTTTTCGGTGGAGAAATGGTCGCGTCGCTCCGAGAGCAACGGAGGCACCCAGAAGGGATCATCACGGTACAGGTGAAACTGGAAGCGGATAAAAGCCTCCAGCTCCCGTGGCGTGGTAACCTGCTCGATCTGAACCTGTGCGTCTGCCATGGCTGCTCCTTGCATGCCCAGTCGCCGCTTACATCGAGAACCCCGAGGCGATCATCACGTTGCGCGTACGCGCGAGGTGGAGCGATTATAGGCCGCGAGTGGAGCAACGCAAGCGACCAGCCAACAAAAAGAGGGCCCCGCATGAGGGCCCTCTATGCGCACTCACAGACCTATCGAGGAGCGAACCGGTAGCCCATGCCCCGCTCTGTGTGGATATAGCGCGGCTCGGCGGGATCCGGCTCGATTTTCTGGCGGAGACGCCACACCAGGAGCTTGGTATAGTCGGTGTTGCCCACATACTCGGGCCCCCACACCGCTGACAGCAACTGGTTATGCGACAGGATCCGTCCCGCATGCTCGGCCAGGTAGAACAGCAGACGGGCCTCGGTGGGCGTGAGATCCACCTTTTCTCCCTGCACACGAACCTCCCAGCGATCGGGATCGATCAGCAGGTCGCCATAGACCTCTTGGGTGCCCGAAAGCTCGCGATCGGCCGAGGGCTGCGAGCGCCGCAGCACAGCCTCGATGCGTGCCTGCATCTCGCGCAGGCTGAACGGCTTGGGGATATAGTCATCGGCGCCGAGCCGCAGCCCGCGGATGCGGTCGGTCTCCTCACCTCGGGCGGTGAGCATGATGATGGGCACCATCGAGTCCTGGCGGGCCCGCTTCAAGACGTCAAAACCATCCATCTCGGGCATCATCACGTCTAGCAGCACCAGATCCGGCCGCAAGGCGTGCAGCTTGCGCAAGCCATCCCTACCGTCGCCGGCCGTGCGCACTTCATAGCCAGCGTGCGCCAGGTAGAGCTGAACGGCCTTGGTGAGGGCTTCATCGTCATCCACGAGAAGGAGGGTCGTTTCGGTCTCCATGGTGGTACCTGCTCGATCGATTCGCGCTCCGGGCCGCGGCTATCCAGTCTCTTACCGGCTGACACCAGGACTATAGCACGCCGGAAAGTAGCCTGCGGAAAGGCTACGTAAAAAGACCAATGCCCTTGGCAAAGGGCGGGGCCCAGTATAGTCAGCTTATGCCCCTTGTCGACCCTCTGCGGCCCCAGCGCAAGCCCCTTGTTTGAGCCTTCTTGGCATCGTTCTATAATCGCCTCGATGCGATACGGGAAGGAGCCCCAGGTGCGCCAATTGCCCCCGCCCATCATGACGTCAGAGCCGGGCTCGTTCGCCCAACGCACCATCACCGAGCGCAAGCCCCGCATCATCGATCGCGTCGTCGCTACCAATGCCTACCCTCATGGTATCCGCGCTCGGCTCGCCGCGCTCCAGGACGAGCTGGACGGCGGCCTGGTCGCCGCGCCCTGTCCCATCGGCGATCCGGCCGGCCTCTGGCATGGCGCCTGGTCCCGCTGGGAGAGTTGCACCTGGCTCCAGCTTCCCTGGTTCTTCGCCGAGGCCTACTTTTACCAGCGACTGCTGGAGGCCGTTCACTACTATCACCAAGGCCCCTGGCATCAGCATGACCCCTTTGCCCCTGACAAGGCCGAGGCCCTGCATCGTGCCCTCGACTCCCTCCAGCCGGAACCAGCCGCCGACCATGATCCCATCGCGTTCCTCCGTGCGCTGCTCCTGCGGGCGCTCTGGGGGAACCAGACCGACCTGAGCAACCAAGATGTGGCCGCCGCCCGGCCAGCCGCCCCCGGAACGGGCAGCAGCCGCCTGCTCATCGATCACTCGCTGCTGCTGGCCACCCAGTTTTTCCGTGGCAAGGTGCAGCGCTTGCATATCGTCTGCGACAACGCCGGGCCAGAGCTCGTGGCAGATCTGATCCTGCTCCATCATCTCGTATCCGCTGGCCTGGTGGATCATGTATCCCTCCACCTCAAGGCCACGCCCTTTTTCGTCTCAGACGCCTTGCCCTCTGATCTTGAGCACACAACGCAGACCCTACGCCGCTCATCCAGCGCCCGTTTGGCGACGCTGGGAGCCGAAATATCGGCTCTCCTTGAGAGCGGCCAACTACAAGCCCATGCCGATCCTTTCTGGACCAGCCCTCTAGGATTCGACCAGATGCCTCCAGATCTGATGGCCGCCCTGGGGCAGGCTGATCTGGTCCTATTCAAGGGCGACGCCAACTACCGCCGGCTGCTCGATGACCGCCACTGGGCCACCACCGACGCCCTAGAGGAGATCACCCGCTACCTGCCGTTCTCCTATGCCTGCCTGCGCACCCTCAAGGCGGAGCTGGTGGTCGGCCTGCCCCAGGGCCTGGCCAAAAGTGTGGCGGAGCGCGACCCGGAGTGGCTTACCAGCGGCCGATGGGGACTGATTCACTCAGTGATACGTTCATAGACGAGCGACGGGCAGATTCGGAGCATGCGCGTCGCCACGAGGTAGAGCCGATGGACATCTGGACTGTGTCCGGTTTGACCAGCTATATCAAAGAGCTGCTAGATAGCGCCCCCGGCCTGGCCGATCTCTGGGTGGCCGGCGAGCTGTCCAACTGGTCGCGTGCCAGTTCGGGCCACTGCTACTTTACCCTCAAGGACGACAAGGCCGAGATCCCCTGCGTCATGTGGCGCGGGGCCGCCGATCGCCTGACCTTTGAGCCACGCGTGGGCGACTGGGTGCAGGGGCTGGGGTCGGTCTCGGTGTACGAGCGGGGCGGCAAGTATCAGTTCTATACCACCGCCCTACAACGTGCCGGCGTAGGTGTGCTCTGGGAACGGTTCCTGGCGCTCAAGGAGACGCTCGCCCGCGAGGGCCTGTTCGATGCCGCCAGCAAGCGCCCGCTGCCAACCTGGCCCCAACGCATCGGCGTCGTCACCTCGCCCACCGGCGCAGCCCTTCGCGACATTCTGAACGTGTTGAACGAGCGCTATCCCGTCGTCGAGGTTGTGCTCTCGCCCAGCGTGGTGCAGGGCTCCGAGGCGCCGGCTGCCCTCACGTCGGCGCTCGAGCGGCTGTATGCCATGCCCGACCTCGACCTGATCATCCTGGCGCGCGGCGGCGGCTCCATGGAGGATCTCTGGTGCTTTAACGACGAGTCCCTCGCACGGGCCATCGCCAGAGCGCCGGTGCCCATCGTCACGGGCATCGGCCACGAGACCGACTATACCATCGCCGATATGGCGGCCGACTATCGCGCGCCCACGCCGTCGGCCGCGGCCGCGGCGGCCGTCCCCGAGGCAGGCACCCTCCTCCACCAGATCGCCCTCAAGCGCAGGCGGGCGAGTTCGTTGGCAGCAGCCGCCATCGAGCAGGCGCGAAACGATCTCGACTGGGCTCAGCGCCGCCTGAATCTGCAATCGCCCATGCGGAGGCTGCCCGAGCTGTGGCAGCAGCTCGATGACGCCTCCCGCGCCCTTTCCAGGGCTGCCTCCCATCGGCTCGACGTCAGCCGCGTCCAACTGGACGGTGCGCGGGCTCGCCTGGTCGCGCTGGATCCCATGCTGGTCCTCAAACGAGGGTACGCTGCGCTGGAGGACGTTGCCACCGGGCAGCCGCTAGCCCGGGCCTCCCAGGCCACCATCGGGCAACGCCTGGGCATCCGCCTGCACGACGGCCAGATTCAGGCCGACGTTGTCGCGATAGATCACGCCCACATCGACCATCGGCGGCATAACAAGGGGAGCTAGAATGCAGAGCCAAGAGATCGAATCGCTTACCTTTGAGGAATGCTACGCCCGACTGGATGCGGTGATCGAGGCGCTCGAATCCGGCAACCGCCCCCTCCACGAATCTCTCGCTCTATACGAAGAGGGTGTGCGGTTGGCGGCTCAATGCGAGCAGCAACTCCGCACAGCCGAGCTACGCCTGACCGAGTTGATCGGCCAGAACCAAGAGGAGCCGCCCCTGGAAGACGCGCTGGACGACGACGCCTTCTAGCTGCCCCCTCCCTTCGAGACTTCCCCCAGCATTACCAGACGGGGGTCGTGGCGGTCTTGATGGGCAGCACCGTCCGAGGCGGCGTAGCCGTTGCCGTGGGGTGCGAGGTCGGCACGGGCGAGGGCGTCACACTGGGCGTCGGTGACACGGTCGGTCGCGGCGTGTACGTTGGGCGTAGCGTGCTGGTGGGCCGTGGAGTTCTCGTCGCCGCCGGCGTGGATGTCGCCGCAACGAGCGGCGTATACGTCGGCCGCGGCGTCATGGTCACGCCCTCTTGCTGAACAGCAGTAGCCGTCGGCTCAGAGGTGGGCGTCGGCGTCGGATCGGCCTCGACCACCAATAGCTCATAGGTGGCGGTCTCTCCCACCACCCCTCGGTTGGTCACCCGCACCGATAGCGTCGTATCCTGCGAGGGCAGGACGAACACGCTGGAGGCCAGCGTCCCCGGCCAGGCATCGTCGTTGCTGGTCCGCTGACCGTTGTACGATACGTCCAACAGCGTGTCCACGCCGGGAGCCAAGTTCGCCGTGGCGATCCTATAACCACGCCCCCCGGCCACCCGCACCGTCGCATGGTGGACCTCCCCATCGGCCAGGAACGCGCGCTCGATGAACTGCCCCACCCGCAACTCCACAGGCAGCGCGTCCACCATGCTAGCCTCCGCATCCGCCGGTCGCAGCGCGGCAGCGGCCTCGATCGGTGATGAGTCAGCCGGCATGGAGGCAAGCTCGGTCTCGACCACCCATGCGATGGGAGCCCCCGCCCCCACCCGCTCCTGAGCAGCCAGGCCCGTCGCTGTGTTGTCTGGATTGCCCGCTCCCAACAGTGCCCAGACAAGGACAACCGCGCCCAGCGACCCAAGAGCCCAGGCCGCACGCGGCAGCCTCTGTAGATACAGGCGCAAGCGGCCAGCTACCGAGCCCTGAGCCAGGAGCGCCAGATCCTCCGCTAGCTCGCGCGCGGTCTGGTAGCGGCGCGTCGGGTCCGGCCTCGTCGCCCTCGCCAGAACGAATCCCAACGCTCCATGGCCGCCGCCCAGAGGATCGCCTGCGGTGGCGCCAGAGCCCGCCGCCGGGCTGCCGCCCAGCGCCTCAACCAGCACCATGCCCAGGCTGTAGATGTCCGAACGCGCATCCAACGGGCCGCCAGAGCCCGCCTGCTCCGGCGACATGTAGGCGAGGCTGCCCGGATGACGCGCGCGCGGCCCGCTGGCAACCAGATCGCTGGGCATCTGGGCCCACTCCAGCCCCGTCAACACGGCGCCGTGATCGGTCAGCCACACGTTGCGAGGCTTGATATCGCGATGGACCAGGCCACGAGCGTGGAGAGCTTGCAGGGCTGAGGAGAGATCGGTAGCCAGGCGGAGAGTCTGCTCTGGCGACAGCGGCCCGTCCGCCAACCGCTGATCGAGCCGCTGCCCCTCCAGCCAGGGGTACACCACCGCGACCCCGCCACCACCCAGGCCTACGATGGCTTGCGGGCCGGCAAGATGCGGATGAACGAGTTCCGCGAGCCGCTCCACCAGCTCGGGCACCCTTAACCCGAGGTCGAGCCAGGGGTCACCTTCCGATAGAGGTAGATGCGGATATACGTGCAGGATGACCGGCTCTTGCGCGTCCTCGTCCAGGGCGCGATAGATCGTCAGCCGGTGCTCCGAGGCCAGCCGCTCCTCCAGCCGGTAGCGCCCCCCAACCTGCTGGCCCGCATCCATGGAACCGCCGCCTCCCGATCAGCCTCCCAGCCACTCGCCCGCCGCCAGTATACCTGCAGACATACGGACCAGCAACGGACCGTGCGTCAGCGCTAGGGAAAGATGTGAACGCCCAGTTGGTAGGCCGCGACGCCTCCCACCAGCGAGATTACGGCGAGAAGCATTAGGTTGAGCAACGTCCACTTCCACGACCCGGTCTCCTGCCGGATCGCCGCCACCGTGGAAACGCAGGGGATAAAGAGCATCTGAACGACCAGGAACGCCAACCCTGCCGCGGGCGAGATCGCCCTGGACAATACCTCGGTCAGCGACCCGCCTGGCCCAGAGCCATACAAGACGCCCAGCACGGCGATCGAGTTCTCCTTGGCCACAAAGCTGGCCAGTAGCGCCACCAGGGCGCGCCACCCCAGGCCCATCAGGGCCCCAATGGGCTCGAGCCAGCGACCGATGCCGGCCAGTACGCTGGTCTCGATGTCCCCCGTCGGCACCGATGCCAGCAACCAGACGAATACCGAGGCCGCCATGATGACCGTGGCCGCCTTTTCCAGGAACGCCCGCATCCGCTCCCACACCGAGATCCCGATGGTGCGCCAATTGGGCACGTGGTACAGCGGCAGCTCCATGATGAACGCCGCCTGCTCCCCCCGAAAGATCACCCGGTGCGCCAGCAAGCCACCGATGGCCAGCACCACCAAGGGCAAGGCCGTCAAGAGCCATGCCATCAGGGCCGGCCTGGCCGGAAAGAACACGGGCGTCAGCACTGCCACAATGCCCAATCGCGCCGCGCAGGGGACCAGCGGCGCCAGCATGATGGTCAGCAGGCGCCCCCGCTGAGACTCGACCACCCGCGCCCCCATGATCGCGGGAACGTTGCACCCAAACCCCAGGAACAGCGGCAAAAAGCTCTTGCCATGCAATCCGATGGCATGCATAAAGCGATCCATCACATAGGCGGCCCGCGCCATATAGCCGGTGTCCTCCAGAATGCCCATGGCTACAAAGAACAAGGCCAGGATCGGCAGGAATGTGAGGACCGTCCCCACGCCCCCGATGACGCCCTCGGTCACCAGCCCTGCCAGCCAACGGGGCCCTCCCGCGAGCCACCCTTCGGCCAGATCGGCCAATGGCCCGATGACGCCCCGATCCAGCCACTCTTGCAGCGGCCCGCCGACCGAGTACGTCAGGCCGAACACCAGCGCCAGCACCGCCGCAAGAACGACCAGGCCCCAAAACGGATGCGTGGCGATATTGTCCAGGTGATAGGTGAGCGTCACTCGCCCCACCCGCGGGCGGCGCAGCGCGGCGCGCGTCATGCGGCGGATCCAAGCATAGCGCCCGCCCGCCACCGCGATGATGGCATCCTCATGGTCGCGCAGAATCTCTTCCACGCGTTGCCAGCGCTCGGGTTCCAGCGCTTGGCGAATCAGCTCCGTGACCTGCTCGTCGCCTTCCAGCAGTTTGAGAGCCACCCAGCTATCGAGGTACGGCTCGGGAACCCGGCCTTGCACCAGGTCGAGAATGGCCGCCAGCACCTCGCGGTGATCCTCCTCGATCTCTGGGCGATTGGGTTCCACCGTGGGGCCATCCCGGGCCACCTGGACGGCAACGTCGATCAACTCGTGCACACCGACATTGCGGCTGGCCACCATGGGAATAACGGGCAGGCCGAGGGCGGCCGAGAGCACCTCCGCGTCGACCTCGAACCCTTCCTGATGCGCCACATCCATCATGTTGAGGCCGAGCACTAGCGGGGCCGGCAGAGCCAACAGCTCCGCCACCAGATAGAGGTTCCGTTCGAGGCTGGCGGCGTTGATCACCACCATGACGACATCGGGGCGCTCACGCATAATGTAATCGCGCGTGACCGTCTCCTCGGGCGATGCCGCCGTCAGGCAATAGGTGCCGGGCAGATCGACGAGGTGGATCGCCAGCCCATCATGGACCAGCTCCCCCGTCCGCCGCTCTACGGTTTTGCCCGGCCAGTTCCCCACATGCTGGTTCAGGCCCGTCAGCATGTTGAACACGGTGCTCTTGCCAACGTTGGGCTGCCCGGCCAGAGCGATAACGGCCCTTTGCTCTGTCAAAGCGCTCCTTCAGCGGCTCATCTCACTGGGGCTTGACCAGGACGTGCGCCGCTTGGCCGCGGCCGAGGGCGATCTGCGTATCCATGATGCAGACGATCAACGGACCGTGCCCGGGGTTGGCGCGGATGGTCACCTCAGCGCCGGGGGTGAAACCGAGAGCGGACATGCGCGCGACGAACCCGCGCCCTCCATCGATACGAACCACTGATGCCTTGGCACTCGTCGCCAGATCCGATAGGCGAACAAACCTCTGCCCCAACGTCTGTCTCCGATCAAGAGATCCTACAGATGAACATGGTCAATGGCGGCCGCAGCCGCCTTGGTCTTCCACAACCTTTGGCAATCTACATCGGGGCCCAGGGCATGTCAAGACCCTGCTACCCTTCGGCTCGCAAGGATCCCCACACCGGCGTCACGCGCGGCCGGCGGAGGATGGCTCCGCCGGCCGCCAAGACACCAGGCCTTAGGTCCGTAGCTGCCCGCTCAACTGC
>CAZUZB010000007.1:21256-24063 GCA_964624695.1 uncultured Anaerolineales bacterium
GGTCATCCGGTAGGCCAAGCTGACCTTGCCCACACCGATCTGCCCGCCCCGATACACATCGAACAGGCTCAGCCCGACCAGCAAGGGACCGGCCGCTTGCCGGATGACCTCCTCCACCGCATCGGCGCCCACCGCCTCATCGACGACAAAGGCCAAGTCTTCGATCAGCGCCGGCATGGGCGAGATGGGGCGGCTGGCCTGCACCGTCCGCATCCGCCCCAGCAGTGTCTCCAGATCCAGCTCGGCCAGTAGCACCGCTTGGCTCGGCAGGTCGAATGCCGCACACACGCGCGGATCCACCTGGCCAGCCAGGCCCACCCGCTGCTCACCGCAGTACAAAGCCGCCGTCCGCCCAGGACAAAAGGTAGCATGCCCCTCCGCCCGGAAGCGCAGATCGGTGATCCCTATCCGGTCCGCCAGCTCCTCGATGATCCCCTTGAGGTCATAGAACCCGGCCGTGGCCGGATCCGGTGTCAGCCACGAAGCGTCCTCGCGCGGTCCGGCCAGCAGTAGCCCAAGTCGGCGAGGCTCGTCCGGCAGCTCGGCGCCCTCGCGCGGCAGGAACACCGCTCCAATCTCGAACAGCGACACCCTCTCCACGAACCGCAGGTTTCGCGCCGCGGTCTCCAGCAATCCGTTCATGAGCGTCTGTCGCATGTATTCCTGCTCGCGGGTCAGCGTGTTCGCCAGCCGGATATAGTCCTCAGCGACGGGCGGCTCCCCCAACGGATCCAGCTTGGCCACGCTCTCCAAGTTCGTCAGGGAATAGTTGATCGCCTCGGTCAGCCCGCAAGCCACTAGGATGTCCCGCACGCTCTCTTCCCGCATCAGGTCTCGGTTGCGCAGGTGCGACGGCGTCTCTTCCGCCATCAGCGTCGTGGGGAGACGATCGTACCCGTACACGCGGGCGATCTCTTCCACCAGATCGGCCGGCAGCGACACGTCAAAGCGAAAGCTGGGCACGGTGACCGAGACGCCCGAGTCGTATGTGGAGCAATCGAACCCCAGGCTGGCAAGCATCTCGGCCGTGCGCTCGGGCGTCAGGCTGATGCCCAGCAGTCGCTGGATTTCAGCAACCGGCAGCTCTAGCAAGAGCGGCTCGTAGGGACGCGGATACACATCCACAAACCCCTGGGCAATGATGCCACCAGCCAGCTCGCGCATCAGCTCGGCCGCCCGACGCAGCGCGATGGGGGGCAGTTCTCGGTCGACTCCGCGGCCAAAGCGTTGCGCCGACTCGCTCACCAGATGCTGCTTGGCCGAGGTGCGACGAATGCTGATATTGTCAAAGTTGGCCGCCTCGAGCAGCACATCGCAGGTCTCCTCGGTGACCTCGCTCTCCAGGCCGCCCATCACCCCCGCGATGGCCACCGGCCCGCCCCCATCGGTGATGAGCAGGTCATCGGCGGTATACTCGCGCTCCATGCCATCCAGCGTCGCCATGCGCTCGCCCTCTTGGGCGCGCCGCACGATGATGGTCGGCGCCCCGCCAGGGGTTTTGGGCCGCAGCCTGGCATAATCGAAAGCGTGCAAGGGCTGCCCCAGCTCCAACATCACATAGTTGGTGATGTCCACGACGTTGTTGATCGGGCGCATGCCGGCAAACACCAGCCGACGCTGCATCCAGGCCGGCGAGGGGCCGATGGTGACCCCCCGGATCAGGGCGGCAGCATAGCGCGGGCATAGGTCCGGATCGTCGATCTCGACCTCCACCCGGCCTTTGATCGGCTCGCCCTCGGCCACCATCTCGGGTGGCTGCCAACGCAGGCGCACGTCAGTGAGCGCCGCCGTATCGCGCGCCACGCCCAGCACGGAAAAGCAGCGCGCCAGATTGGGCGTCAGATCGAGATCCAGCACCGTGTCTCCCCAATAGTCCACCAGAGGACAGCCCACCGGCGCGTCATCGGGCAGGATCAGGATGCCCTCGTGGCTATCGGAAAGGCCCAGCTCCTTTTCCGAGCAGACCATCCCCTCGGACCGCACCCCCCTGATCTTGGCCGGCTTGAGCGTCACATAGCGCTCCTCGTCGGCATAGCCGTCGATCAGCCGCGCCCCGCTCTTGGCAAAGACCACCTTTTGCCCGAACGTGCCCACCGGCAGATTAGGCGCGCCCGTGACGACCTCGATCTCCTCGTCGGCACCTAGCCGCACCCGCACCAAGACCAACCGGTCGGCGTTGGGATGCGGCCGCACAGCCACCACCTCGCCCACCACGATCCGCTCAGCATCCCACCATTCGCCGATCCGGTCGATGGCCGTAACCTCCAGGCCTCCCAGCGTCAGCCGGTCGGCCAGCTCGTCGATGGGCAACGTCACATCGATCATCTCTCGAAGCCACTGCAATGGAACACGCATAGCGCATCAACCTCCGTTGAGCGTGAATCTGGCTAGGCAAACTGCTGCAGGAATCGCAGGTCGTTGGCAAAGAACTGGCGAATATCGCGGATCCCGTGCTTGAGCATGGCCATGCGCTCGGGCCCCATGCCAAAGGCGAATCCGCTGAACTCATCGGGGTCATAGCCGCCATTCCTGAGCACGTTGGGGTGTACCATCCCCGCCCCCAGGATCTCCAGCCAGCCGGTATACTTGCAGATCTGGCATCCCTCGCCGTGGCAGAGGATGCAGTCGATATCGGCCTCCGCACTGGGCTCGGTAAAGGGAAAATAGCTGGGACGGAATCGCAGCCGTCGTTCCCCGCCGAACATTTCGCGGGCAAAGCGCGTCAACACGCCCTTGAGATCAGCCATGGTGATGTTGCGGCCGATGGCCAGCCCCTCCACCTGGTGGAACATGTGCTCGCTGCGCGT
>CAZUZB010000007.1:24163-29019 GCA_964624695.1 uncultured Anaerolineales bacterium
TGCCCACTCCGCGGTACCACCCTGATTGGCCTCTCGCGAGACCCTCTCATCAGCGGCTGGCGAGCCCATTGGGCCCGCGTGCCGGGTGCCCGGTAACGGTGGGCGGCCGGAGCGACCTACGCATCAAAGCACTAGACTCTGACTTCAGCCGTCGGCTCAGGAGCGAACTTCGGTAGGCGTCTCCCAGGGGGACTTGCAGTCGGTGGTCCCCCCTCCCTGAGGGGCATTCCCTACCCATACTCTCCATCATCGCCTGTGCGATTGTTCAGTTGGGCCGATTATAGCCCCCGGGCCAATATCCTGTCAAGATCGTGCATTTGCGCACCAATCCAGAACTGAATAAAGTCAGAACGTTGCGCACGGTCACCCTGCCAGTTGCCCTGCGCCTGGGGCCGCTTGCGTTTTCTTTCGATTCGTTGTACCCTCGGAACAATCTACCAATTCAAGGGAGAATCGCATGCTCGACAAGCTCTTTGCCCCGTCGTCCGTCGCCGTTGTGGGCGCCTCCGAGAACCCCGGCAAGCTGGGGCACCAGGTTCTGGCCAACTTGATCGCCAGCGGGTTCGGCGGAGCCCTCTATCCCGTGAACCCCAAGGCCGACGAGATCCTCGGGCTCAAGGCATACGCCAGCGTCAGCGATATTCCGGGGGACCTCGACATGATCGTCGTCGTCATCCCCAACAAATTCGTCGCCGATGTCCTGGAAGAGTCCGGCAAAAAGGGCGTCAAGGCCGCCATCATCATCACCGCGGGGTTCCGCGAGGCAGGAGCCGAGGGCGTGGCCCTGGAGCAAGAGCTGCTGCGCGTGGCCGGGCGTTACGGCATGCGGCTGGTGGGGCCCAACTGCTTGGGCGTGATCGACACCCACACCCCCATGAACGCCAGCTTTGCCGCCGGCACCCCGGACCAGGGCACCATCGCATTCATGTCCCAATCGGGCGCCCTCTGCACGGCCATCCTCGACCATGCCCTGGCGGAGTATATCGGATTCTCCCAGTTCGTCAGCCTGGGCAACAAGGCCGACGTGGACGACGTGGCGCTGCTGAACGTGTGGGGCGATGACCCCAGCACTAACGTCATCATCGCCTATGTGGAAGGGATCACCGACGGCGCCAAATTCATCGAGGCCGCCCGCTCGGCTGCCGCCAGAAAACCGATCATCGCCGTCAAGTCCGGTCGCACCGCCTCCGGCTCCAAGGCCGTGTCCTCGCACACAGGCAGCCTGGCGGGCTCCGACGCGGCCTACGACGCGGCCTTTTTGCAGTCTGGCGTGCTTCGCGCCGAGTCGGTGCAAGAGCTGTTTGACTGGTCCACCGCCTTTGCCTACCAGCCTCTGATCAAGGGCAACCGCGTTGCCATCGTCACCAACGCTGGCGGCCCTGGCGTCATGGCCACCGATGCCCTGGAAAAGAACGGCCTCGTCCTGGCCACCCTCCAGCCCGAGACCGAGCAGCGCCTGGCCGAGGTCCTGCCCGCCGCGGCCAACATCCACAACCCCGTGGACGTGCTGGGCGATGCCCGCGCCGACCGTTACGTAGCCGCGCTGGACGTCGTCATCGCCGATCCTGGCGTCGATGGCGTCATCGTCATCGTCACGCCGCAGACCTCCACCGAGATCGAAGAGACGGCCCACGCGTTGGTCAACGAGAGCGCCAAATCCGACAAGCCGCTGCTCGGCTGCTGGATGGGCGCCAAGGAGGCCTCGCGAGGCACCCAGATCCTGGCCAAGAACAAGGTTCCCAACTATCCCTTCCCCGAGCGCGCCGTTGGGGCCCTCGGCGCCATGCTGCGCTACCATACCTGGAAGCAGCAGCCCGCCGTCGAGATCGAGACCTTTGACGTCGACAAAAAGGCCGTGGTCGACCTGCTGGCAGAGGTGCGCGCCGAGGGCCGCACGGCCATCGGCGACGCCGAGGCCCAGACCATCCTCAAGGCCTATGGGTTCACCACGCCCAAGAGCGATGTGGCCCCGACGCCCGATGAGGCCGTGGCCCTCGGCAAAGAGATCGGCTACCCAGTGGTGGCCAAGATCGCCTCGCCAGACATCCTCCACAAATCCGATATCGGCGGCATCATCGTGGGCGTCTCTAGCGCCGACGAGATGCGTGAGGCGTTCGACACCCTCATCGCCCGCGCCAAGGAACACCAGCCCGACGCCACCATCTGGGGCGTCCAGGTGCAAGAGATGGTCAGCAACGCCCGCGAGATCATCATCGGCATGAACCGCGACCCGCAGTTCGGGCCGCTGGTGATGTTCGGCCTCGGCGGCATCTATGTGGAGGTGCTCAAGGACGTCACCTTCCGCGTGGCGCCCATGTCGCGTATCCAGGCCGATGAGATGGTCCGCTCCATCCGCTCGTTCAAGCTGTTGACGGGCGTGCGCGGCCAGGCCGCCTCGGATCTGGACGCCGTGGTGGATGCCATCCTGCGCATCTCGCAGCTCGTCACCGATTTCCCCGAGATCGCCGAGCTGGATATCAACCCGCTGCTCGTGCGCGAGCAAGGCCAGGGCGCCGTCGCGGTTGACATGCGGCTGATCCTCAGCTAGTATGACGCCGCGTTCGTGAGCCGCGCTCTCCCGTCGAGCGCGTGTGGCCAGCAACGATGCAGAGAGCCTCTCGAACCACGAGAGGCTCTTTTGTTGCCGAGATGGAAGCTGTAAAGGAGCTAGACATGACACTGATCGAAAACATCCACGGGCGAGAGATTCTGGATTCGCGCGGCAACCCGACCGTCGAGGTCGAGGTCATCCTCTCCTGCGGCGCCGAGGGGCGCGCTGCCGTTCCCTCGGGGGCGTCGACGGGCGTCCACGAGGCGGTCGAGCTACGCGACGGTGACAAGGGCCGCTACGGCGGCAAGGGCGTCCTCAAGGCCGTCGAGAGCGTCAACGACGTCATCGCCCCGCAGCTCATCGGCACCGACGCCCTGGACCAGCTCGCCATCGATTCCCTCATGTGCGAGCTCGACGGCACCCCCAATAAGGAACAGCTCGGCGCCAACGCTATCTTGGGCATCTCCCTGGCCGTGGCCAAGGCCTCGGCCGAGGCCCTGGGCCTGCCGCTCTACCGCTACATCGGCGGCGTCAACGCCCACGTGCTTCCCGTGCCCATGATGAACATCCTGAACGGCGGCAAGCACGCCATGAACAGCACCGACCTGCAAGAGTTCATGGTGATGCCCGCTGGCGCGCCCACCTTTGGCGAGTGCCTGCGCTGGGGCACCGAGATCTACCACAGCCTGGGCAAGGTGCTCAAGGACAAGGGCCTGAACACCACCGTAGGCGACGAGGGCGGCTATGCCCCTTCGCTCAGCTCCAACGCCATGGCCATCGAGGTCATCCTCGAGGCGATCGAGCGCGCGGGCTATCGCCCTGGCGAGGATGTCTGGATCGCCCTCGACCCCGCCGCTTCCGAGATCTATGAGGATGGCATGTACGTCCTGGCCCGCGAGGGACGCAAGCTCACCAGCGACGAGATGGTCGCCTTTTACGCGGACTGGGCCGCCAAATACCCCATCATCTCCCTGGAGGACGGCCTGGACGAGGACGACTGGGATGGCTGGGTCAAGCTGGTGGAGGCCATCGGCGACAAGGTTCAGATCGTGGGCGACGACCTGTTGGTCACCAACGTGGATCGCGTCCGCAAGGCCATCGACCTCAAGGCCGCCAACTCGCTGCTCTGCAAGGTGAACCAGATCGGCAGCCTCTCCGAGGCCATCGCCGCCGTCGACATGGCCCATCGCGCGGGCTGGTCCAGCGTCGTCTCGCACCGCTCGGGCGAGACCGAGGATGCCACCATCGCGGACATCGTCGTCGGCCTGAACACGGGCCAGATCAAGACGGGCGCCCCTTGCCGCAGCGACCGCGTTGCCAAGTACAACCAGCTCTTGCGCATCGAAGAGGAGCTGGGTGAGGTCGCCGTCTTCCCGCAGATGCAGGCTTTTCGCGTCAAGCGCTAAGCCCAACGGTTAGCCAACGGGGCGGGAGCGTGCTCTCGCCCCGTTCTGCTTGGCGGATGCGAGCCCACACCCTAGAATGCCCCCGTCGAACCGCGTACGCCTGTGTGGGAGTCCCCGATGGCGTCTGCCCTCCTCTGGTGGCTGCTGATCAGCCTGCTCGGATGGGCCGCCTGGCCGTTAGCCAGGTGGCTGTTCGCCCAGTCATCTGGTCGCGGCTGGGCCGCCGCCCGCCTCCTCGGGTTGATCCTGGCCGCCTACCTCTACTGGCTCACCAGTAGCGTTGGCCTTTTCCCCGCAGGCCGCGCCCTGGCCATCGCCGTGTGCGCCGCCTGCCTGCTGGCCGGGGCGATAGCCTGGTGGCGACTGCTCCGCGCTGAACCGCACGCGCTCCGTGATCTGCGCCGCGAGGTCATCACCGTCGAGCTGCTATTCGCTGGCAGCCTGGCGATCTATCTCCTCTTCCGCGGCGGCACGCCCGCCATCCGCCACACCGAGCAGCCCATGGACCTGGCCATGCTCTCGGCCACCCTGCGCAGCACGTCCATGCCGCCCGCGGACCCCTGGCTGGCGGGCGAGTCGGTCAGCTACTACTATGGGGGCTACCTCCTGGTGGGCCTGCTGGCCCAGGTCACAGCCACGCCCGCGCCAACAGCGTATAACTTGGGACTGGGGCTATATGCCGCCCTAACCACCGTCGGCATCTATGGGGCCCTCCATGCCATGCTGGCGCCCGGCAGAGTCTCTCAGAAGAGCCGAACGTTCGCCCTCTTGGGAGCGCTAGCCACCGTGGGCGGCAGCAACCTGGAGCCGATCCTCGAATTCCTCCACGCGCGGCTTGGCATAGTCACGCTGGCGCGCTGGAGCGGCGTCCCCGGTTTGGCCCAGGCGCCCGTCACGGG
>CAZUZB010000007.1:29119-45109 GCA_964624695.1 uncultured Anaerolineales bacterium
CACGCTGGCGCGCTGGAGCGGCGTCCCCGGTTTGGCCCAGGCGCCCGTCACGGGAAGTTGGTTGCCCGATGGCACCTGGTGGTGGCGCGCCAGCCGCATCGCCGCCGACACCTCGCTCTGGGGGCGCTCGGACACGCTGATCACCGAGTTCCCCGCCTTTGGCTTTTTGCTGGGCGATCTCCACCCCCACCTGATGGGGCTACCCTTTCTCGCGCTGGGCATGGCGGTAGCCATCGAGCTGCTGGCGCGCAGCCGTCAGGGGCGCTCGCCCATAAGGGCCCTTGCCCTGGCAGCGCTACCCCTGGGGTATGCCGGCATGGTCAACACCTGGGACCTGCCCGTCATCATCGCCCTGGCCGGGCTGGCCTGGTGCGTGGGGCGATGGATGCGCTCCGGGCAGTTCTGGCGTTCGCTGGGCCTCGCGATCTTGGCAGCCATCGTCCTCACGGGCCTGTGCTTGCTGCTGTATGCGCCCTTCTATGCCAAGCTAGAGTCGCAGGTCCAAGGGCTAGGCTTTGTGATCCTCACGCGCACGCGCCTGCGGAGCCTGGGCCTACAGTTCGGCCTCTGGTACCTACCCATCGCGCTGGAGCTGTTGCTGGCGCCACGTCCGACTGGACGTTCGTGGCGGCGCGTGGCCTGGTTGAGCTTGTTGATCGCATTGCTCCCATGGCTGGCTGTGTTGGTCCTCGGGGGCATCGGCACTTGGGGACTGGCGGCGGCGGGAGCGTTGGCCGCGGGGCCGTGGACGGCGTTGCTGCTGGCAGTCGTGCTGGCTCTCCTGACAGAGGATCTGTGGGCGCGGGTAGAAGCCTCCACCAGCAACGACACGCCCATCCTTCTGGCGGGCCGCCTGCTGGCCCTTATAGCGAGCCTGGCACTCGTCGGCGTCGAGTTCGTCTATATCCGCGACCTGTTCGGCACGCGGATGAACACCGTGTTCAAGGTGTACCAGCAGGCTTGGGTTCTGCTGGCTGGCGCCGCCTGCTGCGCGGCCTATCGGCTTCATCGTGCCAAGGGATCCACCCGCTGGGCCCTAGCGCCCGTGGCGCTGCTCCTGGCCCTCTCGCTGCCATACCTGCCCCTGGCCGCCCACAGCCGCTGGGCCGACAACCCCCATCCCTGGACTCTGGATGGCGCGGCCTACCTGGCGCACGAGGAGCCCGACGTCTACGCAGCCTATCGCTGGCTGCTAGAGCACGGCGCATCCGACGACGTGCTGGTCGAGGCGCCCGGCGAGGCGTACGATCCGGCCACCAGCCGCCTGTCGGCGCTCACCGGGATGCCCACTATCCTCGGTTGGCCCGGCCACGTCGTCCAGTGGCGAGGGCATGATGCCATGCTGGCGCCGCGCCTGGCCGACCTGGAGACCATCTATGCGCTGGGGGACGAGAGCGAGGTCCGTGAAACATTGGCGCACTATGGCGCCAACTATCTCTATATCGGCCCGCGAGAACGAGCGTTGTACGAGCTCGATGGCCCGCGTCTGGCCCAGCTCGAGGGGTGGCTGGAGCCAGCCTGGGTCAGCGGAGATGTACGCTTGCTGCGCAGTCCCGACACGGACTAGCGGCCCCAGAAACGCAGCAAAAGGACGCCAGATGCTCCTGGCGCCCTGGGGGAATCGTTGTGGGGCTGGCTAGAGCGTGTTCAGCCTCTGAGCCAGACGCGATTTGGTGCGCGCCGCCGTGTTGCGATGGATGATGCCCTTCTGGGCCGCCTTGTCCAGCTCACGACAAGCCTGACCCACCACATCCGCAGCGGCCTCGCGGTCGCCCGCGGAAAGGGCCAGCCGCGCCCGCCTGACGCTGTTGCGCATCCGGGTGCGAATCAGGCGATTCCGCACACGTCGTTTCTCCGATTGCCGCGCTCGCTTGGCGGCAGAAGCTGTATTGGCCAAGGTGATCCTCCCAAGCTTCCCACACGGGATAGATGCAGTAGCAAGATCCAAGTATACGCAAAGGCAGCGCGAATGTCCAATCGCGCTACCTGGCCGTCGCCACAGTCCATCCTAGCGCAAGCCTAGCCCGCATCGAGAGCCAGCAAGATCAAAAAGCGCGCTGGAAAGACCTCGTCGGGCTCGTCGGGCTGGCGTGTGCTGCAGATCAGGATCATGAGGGTATCCCCCGTCACCTCGCCCTCTGGGAATAGCTCGCTGAGGTGAGCGGGTCGATAGAGGTAGGCGCTGGTGGTGTTGGCATCCATCCGCACCGCGTTCCGTACGGTGAACCTGGCCTCCCGCTCAGCCTGACCAAAGAGCATCGGGTGTCCGCGCAACCGCTCAAGGTTGGCTTGGATGCTGCTCAAAGCGAACGGCGCCCCCACGGCCCCCTCGATCATGGCGCGCAGCGGCTCCGCCTCCAGCGGCTGGCGGGACCAGTAGCCATCGTGAATGCTCAGGATCGGCACGCCCGTCGGCGTATCAGCATAAACAAAGATCCGGTGGCCCGGCCGCCACGAGCCGATGTCATCAAAAACGCGCAAGCTCTCGCCCGTGACGTCGGATAGCAGAATGCCGACGTTCTCCAGCATCAACCAGTTCGCCCGCTCCCAGTCGGTCGGGTAACTCATCGTCAGCGGCTGTGATACCGATGAAAAATCCACGCCACCGATCACGAACCTGGCTGCCCCGGAACTCCTGGTCGGGACGGTGGTCAAAGGGGGCGATGTCGGCGGCGCTGGTATGCTGGTGGCGGTCTCGCTCAAGGTGGGCGTGGCCGCCTCGGTCGGCGTTGTCGTCGACGTCGCCGTAGCGACCTCCTCGGTCATCACCGGGCTGGGCGTCGCGCTGGGCATGGTGGTAGGGCTCGCAACGCTCGTGGCTGGGGGAGCTGCCGTGTTCTCGCCGCTTGGCGCCGTGGCGGCTGGGCTGGGGGTCAGCGTCACCCGGTTATCGGGCGGCCGCGAAAGGCTTAGCGCCAGCCCCACAGCTAACGCCGCCACAAAAACCCCCACGAGCAACCGCGCTTGTCCTCTCATCCCCACGCCTTTGCCATCGATTCGCACCCTATACCAGGAGGAACGCCCCCCGTTGGCTCGTTTCTCTAGTCTAGTCACCGAGCCCGTAAAGTCAAGTTATCTAGTTAGAAATAAACGCTCGCTTCATCGCGCTTGCCACCGTCCAACACCGCTCGTAGACTATGCACACGGATATCTAGCAGTCAAAGGGGAATGCCATGCGCATCACGGACATCAAGGCCTATCCCGTATGGGTGGGCAGCCGCAACCAACTGGTGGTCAAGGTCGAGACCGACGATGGCGTGTACGGCTGGGGCGAATCGGGCCTCTCGGGGCGCGAGCTCGCCGTGGTGGGCGCCGTCAAGCACTTTCGCGAGTTCCTCCTCGGGCGCGACCCCTTTGCCATCGGCCGTCACTGGCAAGAGATGTACCGCAGCGCCTATTTTGAGGGCGGGCGCGTGCTCACCGCCGCCATCTCGGCCATCGATCTGGCCCTCTATGATATCGTCGGCAAGGCCCTGGGCGTCCCTGTCTATCAGCTACTAGGGGGCAAACAGCGCGACTATGTGCCCGTGTTCGCCACCATCGGCTTGAGCAACTTTGAAAAGGCCGAGGCCGATGCCCGCCTCTTGCTGGAACACGGCTGGCAGGCCATCCGCACCAGCATCGGCTACCGTGGCCGCTCCGAGGATCCGCGGGCCTTTGAGCCCTGGCGCTCCATCGGCGCCACCGCCGAGCTGCTGACCCAGCTCCGCCAAACACTGGGCCCTGATCCCGTGCTCGGCATCGACTACCATCACCGCCTCAGCGTGGCCGAGACGGCCTCATTCTGCCAGCGCATGCCCAACGGGACGCTAGACTTTCTCGAGGAGCCGATCCGCGACGAGTGCCCTCCCGCCTATCAGTCGCTGCGCACCATGATCGACGTGCCGCTGGCCATCGGCGAAGAGATCTCGAGCAAGTGGGAGTTCCTGCCCTATATCGAGCAGGGGCTCACCAACTATGCGCGGGTGGACGTCTGCAACGTCGGCGGCCTCACCGAGGCCGTCAAGGTCGCGGGCTGGTGTGAAGCCCACTATATCGACCTGATGCCGCACAACCCGCTGGGCCCCGTCTGCACGGCGGCCACGGTGCACCTGGCGGCAGCGGTGCCCAACTTTTCCTGGCTCGAGTGCCGCGCCACGCCCACCGAGCAGCTCGGCGCGGATAACACCGACCTGTTCCCGCAGCAGGTGGAGCTGGATGGCCCGCGCTACGTGGTGCCCGACTCGCCTGGCATGGGCGTGGAGGTCAACGAGGAGCTCGCTGCCGCGGGCGAATTCCGCTTCTCAGAGCCGCCCCACCTTCACAAAGAGGACGGCTCCTACACCAACTGGTAGCGTACGGGACGAGCAAGGAGCATAGCGCAACCATGGCTGAACGATTGCTACGCGATGCGGTGACCCCCGATTGGGAGGAGCTGCGCGACCGCTGCATCCTCCGCCAAGGCACGCCGCAACGCGCGCACCACATCGAGTTGTTTCTCGATCAGGAGGTCCGCCAGGCTGTGGCCCAGCGGTTCCATCTGTGGGATGCTCTCGATGCCGATGACCCGTATTTTGACGTCAAGTCCGAGGTCATCATCCAGCGTTTCTTGGGTTATGACCATGTGCGGGCCGGCGTCGAAGGCCTGACCATGGCGTTCAACTATGACGCTACCGATGATACCGCTGGGCTGGGGCGCGCCGGCGGGCGTCAGTTCATGTCCGAGGGACGAGGCCCCATCGCCACCTGGGAAGAGTTCGAGGCCTACCCCTGGCCCGAGATGACCGACGCCCACACGCGCATGCTCGAATGGTATCAAGAGAACCTGCCCGACGACATGTGCATCATCGGCGGTGGCGGGTTCGGCCATTTCGCCGAATTCCTCACCTGGCTGATGGGTTATGAGATGCTCTGCTATGCCCTGTACGATCAACGGGATCTGGTGCGCGCCATCGCCGACCGCATCACCGAGATGTTCCGCCAGGCGCTGGAGCGCATCCTGCAGTTCGATCGGGTCAAGCTGGTCTGGGGCAGCGACGACATGGGCTTTCGCTCTGCCACACTGATCAGCCCCGACGATCTGCGCGAGTTCGTGCTCCCCGGCCACAAGCTGATGGCGGAGATGTCCCATGCCGCGGGACGTCCCTACTTGCTGCACTCGTGCGGCAACCTTCACGAGATCATGGAGGATCTCATCGAGGACGTCCGCATCGACGCCCAGCACTCGTTCGAGGACACCATCATCACAGTCACCGAGCACAAGCAGCTCTACGGCGGTCGGCTCTCTGCCCTCGGCGGCATCGACGTGGATTTCCTTTGCCGAGCGGACGAGGAGGCCATCCGCTCGCGCGTGCGCGAGACGCTGGACGCCTGCATGCCTGGCGGAGGCTACTGCCTGGGCACGGGCAACAGCGTGGCCAACTATATCCCGCTGGAGAGCTACCTGATCATGCTCGACGAAGGGCGGCGCTGGCGCCCCTAGAGCGCAACACCACACCCCCACAGCCGTATAGCCTGTGAATGGAGAACAGATCGACGAGGAGGCACCATGGCTGGAGGACAGAACCGACGCCCGCAGGGCGTGACGCTGTTGGCGATCTATCGCTTCTTTGTGGGGGCGGTGGCCCTGTTCATCGCCGGGCTCGTGATGCTGCTGGCGCTGCCGATGCTCTTTGCTGCCAATGACCTGGTGGGGATCGCGCTGGCGGTGGCCCTGCTGGGCATGACAGCGCTGGTCGTGTTCGCCTATGCTGCGCTTTCCGTCGCTGTGGGCTGGGGCCTGCTCAAAATGCAGCCCTGGTCCCGCTGGGGGGCGCTCGTATTGGCCATCCTCAGCCTGTTGGATTTCCCCACCGGCACTGCCGTGGGCGCCGTCACCATCTGGTACCTCACCCAAAAGAGCCTGACGGCAGAGTTCGAGCTCGGGGGCGACCTGCCGCCGCAGGCCCCAGCCGAATAGCCAGCCAAAAACGGCCGCGCCCTTATATCGGGCGCGGCCGTCCCGTTGCCCCGCGCTACAGGCTGACCGGCTCGCCCAGCTCTGCCGAGCGAATGATTGCCTCGGTGATCCGCGTCTGGGCCAGCCCGTCCTCGTGGGTCGGCAGCGGCCCCAACCCCTCCCAGCCCGCCGGCTCGGTGGAATCCTCCAGGATCGCCGCCACCACCGCCTCCGAAAACGCCATCGGCTTGCCATAGCCCAGCCCGCGGAACTCGAGCGCGGGCACGCGCCCCATCGTCCCCGCCTGGAGCGTCCCGGCCATCGGCTCGGGCCGGTGGAACATGGCGCGCACATTGGCCCCCAGCGCCGAAAGGGCCTCTTGGTGGCCCAGCAGCGCCGCTGCGTCGATCTCGTCCGGCAGGTTCGCGCGCCAGCCCGGCTCGGTCCCGAACCCTCCCCGCTTGTTATAGATCAGCGTGCCCTTGTGCCCCGAAAAACACATGTAGAACTCGACCAGCTCGTCGATATGCTTGATCCACTCGGCCTTGACCCGAACCCGCATCCCCGAGTCGAACGTCAGAAAGGCATCGTACACGTCCGGCGTGTACCCCAACACCTCCTGCTGGCTAATGGCGTACACATCGGTCACCTTGGCTGGGCTGAAACAGTAGCGCAGCAGGTCCACCACGTGGCTCAACAAAAAGTGCACCGTGGACGAGCCCGCGGCCCAATCGCGGCTGCGGCCGCCCCACATTTGCGTGGGGACGCAGATGTTGTCGTCCAGGCGCGACTCGCCATACACCACCGGCCCCAACAGCCCACGCTGCATCACATAGCGCGTGGCCATATCCAGCGGCGCCGCCCGGTTGGCATAGTTCACGAACAGCCTGGCCCCGCGTCTCTCCACCTCCTCATAGATGGTTTCCGCGTCCGCCAGCGTGGTGGCCAGCGGCTTTTCCTGAAAAATGGCCGGCACCCCCGCCTTCAGGGCGGCCAGCGTTGGGTTCTTGTGCAACGGATCCGGCGTCGCCACCACCACCAGGTCGAGCGTATGCTCCGCCAGCATCCGCCCATAGTCGGTGTAGGCCTCGGCCCCATGCGTGGCCGCCACCGCGTTGGCCGTCTCGCCGCGAATATCGGCCACCGCTTCCAACGTGACATTGGCATGGCCCGCCATGAACTCGGCATGCTGCGAGCCCAGAATTCCCAGCCCAATGACCCCCGCACGCAGTTTGCCTGACACATCGCCCTCCTATCCTCTGCTCATCAAACCCAACTGCGATGATAGCCTCGCGGAGCGACCCTGTCTAGGCCAGCTCCTGCGCGCCTGCAGGATCGCGCTGTTTGGCATAGCTATCGGCCCTGCATAGACTTGTCAGCGTTGGGTACACAGGCGCAGAAAAAGCCAGGCGCCGCCGCGGGCGCTTGCCGTGACGTCATGCGATCGAGAGGAGTGTCGCTGCTGTGCTAGGAAGGCTCTTGGGCAGACGAGGCCGCCACAAGGTGTTCGTGATCGGCCTGGATTGCGCCGAGCCCAGCCTGGTCTTTGGCCGATACGCCGCCGATCTGCCCAACCTCTCCCGCCTGCTGGCCCAAGGGCGCCACGGCCCCCTGGAAAGCACCATCCCGGCCATCACCGTCCCCGCCTGGGCCTCCATGTTCAGCGGGCGCGACCCTGGCGAGCTGGGTTTCTACGGCTTTCGTAACCGGGCGGACTATTCCTACGAAAAGATGCGCATCGCCACCGCGGCCGATATCGCGGTGCCTCGCGTCTGGGATCTGGCCAGCGAGGCGGGCAAACGCGTCGCGGTCGTCGGTGTGCCGCAGACCTACCCCATCCGCCCCGTCAACGGGCTGATGGTCAGCGGCTTTCTCACCCCCAGCACACGCTCCGAATACACCTGGCCCGCCGAGCTCAAGGACGAAATCCGCGAACTGGTGGTCGATTACGCCGTCGATGTGCAGCCCTTCCGCACCGATCACAAAGAGCAGCTCTTGGCGCAGATCCACGCCATGACCGAGCAGCATTGCCGATTGGTCAAGTACTTCCTGGGAAAGAAGCGCTGGGATCTGTTCGTCTGGGTCGAGATCGGCGTAGATCGCATCCACCACGGCTTCTGGAAGTACGGCGATCCCGCCCATCCCCAATACCAGCCCGGCAACCCCTTTGAGCACGCCATGCACGACTATTACATCTACCTCGATGGCCAGATCGGAGAGATGCTGGCCCTCCTGCCCAAGGACACCACCATCCTGGTGCTCTCCGATCACGGCGGCCAGCCCATGATGGGCGGGTTCTGCATCAACGAGTGGCTGATCCAGCGCGGCTACCTGGTGCTAAAGGAGCAGCCAGAAGGCATCGCCCGCCTGGAGGATTGCCACGTGGATTGGGAGCGCACCCGTGCGTGGGCATCGGGCGGCTACTATGCGCGGGTGTTCCTCAATGTGGCCGGCCGCGAGCCGCAGGGCGTCGTGCCCATGGCGCAGTACGCCCAGTTCCGCGAGCAGCTAGCAGCCGAGCTTCAGGCGACCACCGATCACCAGGGCCAGCCCATGGGAACCCGCGCCTTCCGCCCCGAGGACGTCTACCGCCATGTGAACAACATCCCGCCCGACCTGATCGTCTACCTGGGCAACCTCGCCTGGCGCTCCGTTGGCTCGGTTGGGCACGGCACCGTGCATGTCTTTGAGAACGACACCGGACCCGACGATGCCAACCACGCCCAGAACGGCCTCTATATCGCCACAGATGGAGACCCCAGCGCTGAGCCAACGCCACGCACCTGGCGAGCTGTCGCGCCTTCCATCCTCGAGAGCCTGGGCATCACCGCGCCCGATTGGATGGGGGCAGAGCGCCTGTGAGCGTCCGCTAGGGAGCACTTGAGCGCACGGCCCCCTGCTCGTAGAATGTCGGCAAGTATGGCAACCGCAGAATGAGAGAAGGCACGCGTTATGTTTCGTCGCCATAGCGTCAACTATGCCATCCTCTCGCTGGTCATGGATCTCGTCATGGCCTTGGCGGCATTGCTACTCGCCTGGCTGATACGCCCGAACTGGCCTTGGGCCATCCCGCTCCCCCGCGAGGGTCTGATGCCGCCGTTCTTCTGGTGGTTGGTGCCGGTCTCCTGGCTGCTGGTAGGGCTGGCGCTAGGCATCTATGATCCCTCCCGCACGGGCACCTACCGTCAGCAATTCGCCAACGTTACCCGAGTCTCCTTGTTCTGCGGTCTCATCCTCGCGGGCCTGGTCTATCTGACCTACCGCCAGACCTCGCGCTGGCTCTTGGTCATCATCGTGGCCCTGCTGTGGGGCCTCATGGCCGGCTGGCGGCTCATCGCCATGGCCACCCAGATGAGACACCGCAAGAACGGCGAGATCGCCCGCGTGGTCATCGTCGGGGCTGGCGTCCTGGGGCGAGAGGTGGCGGGGCGCCTTCAGGAACATGCCTGGCGCGGGCTGGAGCTAGTGGGTTATCTCGATGACGACCCCTCCAAGGCCTCGGACGAGGTGCGTATCCTGGGCTCACTCGACGCCATCACCGCCGTCGTCAAGGAATACCAGATCAACGAGGTGGTGGTCACCCTGCCCCTGCGGGCCTGGGAGCGCCTCAGCCAGGCGGTGGCCTCTCTTCACACCCTGCCCGTGCATGTGCGCATCGTGCCGGACTATTTCTCGCTGGCGCTCCACAAAGCCGACTTTGAAGAGTTCGCCGGCGTGCCCATGATCGACGTGCGGGCCCCCGCCTTGAGCGATTATCAGCGCCTCATCAAGCGTTGTTTCGATCTCGCCGTCGGTGGCGTCGCCTTTCTGCTGAGCCTACCCTTTCTCGGCGCGATCGCACTGGCCATCAAGCTGGATTCGCCCGGCCCCGTGCTCTTTCGGCAGCAGCGGGTTGGCGAGAATGGCCGCCTATTCGACATGCTCAAATTCCGCTCCATGCACGCGGGCGCCGAACAACAGCTTGAGCCGATGGCTGACGCCGCCACGGAGGATCCCGCCGTGTACAAACGGCCCGATGATCCACGGGTGACCAGGGTTGGCAGGTTCCTCCGCCGCACCAGCCTAGACGAGCTCCCACAGCTCATCAACGTCCTAAGAGGAGAGATGAGCCTGGTGGGCCCCCGTCCCGAGCTTCCCTGGCTCGTCGAAAAGTACGCGCTCTGGCAGCGCAAACGGTTCACCGTGCCACAAGGCATGACGGGATGGTGGCAGATCAACGGACGCAGCGATCGGCCCATGTATCACAACACCCAGGATGATCTCTACTATGTGCAGAACTATTCGCTGCTGCTGGATCTACGCATCCTCCTTCTCACCATACCCAAAGTCCTCCGCGGCGAGGGCGCTTACTAGAGGCTCGCAGCCACCCGATCCAGCGGCGTGATCGGCAGATCCGTCCCGGGCGCGCGTCCTAGCCGAACAAGGCAGAGCCCGTTCGCGCGCAAGCCCTTGCATTGTACTGCACGCCGCGTACACTGGTGGCAGTGCAACCCAGGACTGATAGAACCGTATAGCGGGTAGGTTGCGTTGCTCTCGATGTGGCTAGCAGGAGGCGAGGACAAGATGGTGGACGATCTTACAGAACGGATTCAGGCGTCGCGTAACAAGGTCGAGGAACTCCTCGCCAAGATACCGGGTTACAAGGGCTACAAACAAAAAGAGACGCGTCGCGAAGCTGACAAGCTGCTGCGCATGCACATCGCCCGCGAGTACGAGGCGCCGCTCCGCCGCGTCACGGCCCTGCAGCGAGACCTCAGCGATGCGGGCGAACTACGCCTGGTGTTCCAACTGGACCGCGCCGTGGTCAAGCTCCAGATGCTGGCCGATCGGATCAAGACCGCCAGCTATGGCTACTCGGGGCTCTTTGACGCCATCAAGGTCGATGAAGAGGCGCTGGATGCGCTCTATGCCTTTGACCTCGCCATGTTGGATGGCGTCAGCCAGGTCAATGACGCGTTGGACGCCCTCGCCTCGGCTGGAGGCGATTCGGACGCCCTGGCGTCTGGGGTCCAGGCGTTGGTCGGCTTGCTGGATGAGCTCAACAACACCTTTAGCAAGCGGCAGGATGTGATCCTCGCATAGAACGCTCGATACACCCGCCTAGGAGGTAGTGATGGCCAGAATTCTTGATGTCATCGAGTGCCCAGATCTTGGGCCACAGGAGCTGGTGCGGCGCGTTCCCGAGCGCGGCGCAGGGGATTTCCGCCTCGGATCCCAGCTCATCGTCCGCGAGGGACAGACCGCGATCTTTTTCCGCGATGGCAAGGCGCTGGATAGCTTTGGCCCGGGGCGCCACACCATCACCACCGCTAATATCCCCCTCCTTTCGCAGCTTGTCTCTGGCATCTTTAGCGGCAACACCCCCTTTACCGCCGAGGCTTACTTTGTCTCCACACGAGACATGGTCGACCAGCGCTGGGGCACGCCCGAGCCGATCACCCTGCGTGACGAGGTGCTCCGCTTTGTGCGGCTGCGCGCGCACGGCACCTACAACATGGCCGTGGCCGAGCCGCAGCGCTTTGTCGGCCAGATCGTCGGCGCCCGTGGCTACTATAGCGCCAACGATATCGCCAACTATTTGCGGAGCATGATCATCAACCGCCTCACCGACCTCCTCGGGGAGAATACAAAGTCCATCCTGGACCTCCCCTCCATGTTCGAGGAGATCTCGGCGGCGGTCAAAGCCAAGCTGGCCGACGACTTTGCGGCCGTCGGGCTTTCGCTCAAGCAGCTCTATATCCTCTCGGTGAGCCCCACCGAAGAGACGGCCGCCGCCATCGACGAGGCCGCCTCCATGGGCGCCATCGGCAACATGGATGCCTATGTCAAGTTCAAGGCCGCCCGGGCCATGGGCGACGCGGCCACGGCCGAGGGTGGCGCCGGGGGCGCCGCCCAAACCGGCATGGGCCTGGGAGCGGGACTCGCCATGGGCCAGGTGATGAGCGGCGCCTTTACCGGCGGGGGTCAGGGTGCCGCGGCGGCGCCGGCCCAGGTGGTCAAGGTTCGTTGCCCCAAGTGTGGCCACCTCAATCCTGAAACAGCCAAGTTCTGCGCCGAGTGTGGCGCCAACCTGGCGGGGACCGTCAACTGCCCCGAGTGCAACGCCGAGAACCCGCCCAGCGCCAAGTTCTGCAATTCTTGCGGGCACAAGCTCGGCTGATAGCCACACCGTCTGCGTCAAAAAGGGCACGGCCTCACAGCCGTGCCCTTGGCGCGCCCAGGCCCTATCAGTTGCGGCCCCGCCGCCTCCATGCTACCATGCCGCCGTCGACCTTGCCACACATGAGCGTGACGCGCTCTGGGAGGCCCACCGATGCATGACCCCCTTGGCGACGGCGTGTACACCCTGCCACCGCGAGACCAGATGGACGAACACGCGCGCCGCCTCCGCGACACCTACGCCATCCGCCCCACCGATCGCTTGATCCGCCGCGAGTTTGGTTTCTACTCGCTCGAGGCCTGGCAAGACCAGGGCCTCTCACAAGAGCGGTCGCTCGCAGAAGAGTTCACGTACGACCCCCCCGGCTACCACGCCCTGGGAGAGCTCGGCTGGTGCGAGGCCGCTTTTGAGCCCGTGTTCGAAACCAAGGTCATCGAGGACCGCGGCGACTATGAGCTCGAGCAGGACCACGCGGGTCGGCACGTGCTCTATTTCAAGGGACGCCGCAGCGGGTTCATGCCCGAGTACGTCGCCCATCCCGTGGAAGGCTTGGCCTCGTGGGAGCGCGACGTCGTCTGGCGCATGGATCCCACCTCACCCGCGCGCTATGCCGATCTGGAGCCCCGCATGGCCGCCGCCCGAGATGCCGCCCGCCGCGGCCTGATGATCTCTCAGCGGGTCATCGGCGGCTACATGTACCTGCGCAGCCTCATCGGACCAGAGCTGCTCCTGTACGCCTTTCACGATCAGCCGGACCTCGTACACGCCTGCATGCAGGCGTGGCTCGCCTTGGCCGATGCCGTCATCGCCAAGCATCAGGAACACGTCACCCTGGACGAGCTCTTCCTGGCCGAGGACATCTGCTACAATGGCGGGTCACTGATCTCGCCACGGATGATGCGCACCTTCTTGTTGCCCTACTATCAACAGTTGATCGACAACATCCGCCGTCGCCAGCTCGATCCCACCAGGCATCTGTATATCCAGATCGACACCGACGGCGATGCCTTGCCCGTGATTCCCCTCTACCAAGAGATCGGCATGGACGCCATGAGCCCCTTTGAGGTGGCCGCGGGATGTGACGTGGTCGAGGTCGGCCAGCGCTACCCCGAGCTGGCCATCTTTGGCGGCATCGACAAGCGCGTCTTGGCCCAGGGGCGCACGGCCATCGATGCGCACCTGGAGCGCATCATCCCTGCCATGCGTCAGCGCGGCGGCTATATCCCCACCTGTGACCACGGCGTCCCGGCCGAGGTGCCCCTCGAGGACTATCGTTACTATCGCCAGCGGTGTATCGAGCTCGGCGGCTAGCCTTGCCATCCACCCAGGAGGACCAGATGACGGATCTGCGCGTCGGCTCGGGCCCGTTCGGCGGGCCGCTTTCCACCCGCGAGCGGTTCAACCGTTTCATGCACTTTCAGCAGGTGGATTGCATCCCCAGCTACGAGTTCGGTTACTGGGACGAACTCAAAGAGGACTGGATGGCTGAGGGGCACCTGCCGCCCTCTCTGCGGCGAGAGAACGGCTCGATCCCCGATCAGGCCGTGGAAGAGTACTTTGGCATCGAGCAGTTCCAGCACGTGGGCGCCTACATTGGCGCCTACCCGCGCCGAGAGGCCCAGATCATCTCTCGAGAAGAGAACAAGGTCGTTTTTCGTGATGGGCTGGGCGTGCTGGTGCAAGAGGTCACCGAGGGCACTCGCACCATCCCCCACTTTCTCGAGTTCCCCATCCGTGACCGCGCCACCTGGGAGGCCTTTCGCGACGAGTTCCTCGATCCACATCATCCCGCGCGGGTGGTCGCAGAGGCCACCCAGGCCGCAATGCTCCATGCGAGCCGCGCGGCCGACCAGCCCGTCGTCGTGGGGTTCGGATCGTTCATCGGCTGGATCCGCGACTGGATCGGCTTTGAGAGCTTGGCCTATCTCTCCGTCGACGACCCCGATCTCGTCGAAGAGATGGTCGCTCATCTCTCGCAAATGCTGCTGATCCTGCTACCACCCGCCCTAGAGCGCTACCAAATCGATGTGGCTGCCGGCTGGGAGGACATTGCCTTCAATAGCGGCCCGCTCCTGAGCCCCCGTTTCTTTCGGGATCGGATCATGCCGCACATGCGGCCCGTCATGCGCCTGCTACGGCAACACGGCATCGACGTGATCTTTACCGATTGCGACGGCAACATCAACACACTCGTCCCCCTCTGGCTCGACGTTGGCCTGAACTGCATGTTCCCGCTCGAAGTGAACGCGGGGAACGACCCCATCGCCTTGCGGCAGCGCTATGGCCGCGACCTGCTCATCATGGGCGGCTTTAACAAGTTCGCGCTGCACGAGGGGCGCGAGGCCATCCTGCGCGAGCTCAAACGGCTAGAGCCCGCCGTCATCGAGGGTGGATTCATCCCCCACGTGGACCACCGCTGCCCCGCCCAGGTGGCCTGGGACGACTATTGCTACTATATCTGGGAAAAATGCCACATGTTGGGCTGGCCCGAGGAACGTATCCGTCAGGCACCTGCCTTTCACCACTGGAAGCCCTAGCGTGGCGAGGGGGTGCTGACGACATCAGCGCCCCCTCGCTTCCGCGCTGCAACCCGTGGTCAGCGCATGATACCCTGCGTGAGATCCTCAAAGGCTGGCCACCCAAGCTCCGGGTAAAAGCGATGCCCGCCCTCGCCGATCACCAGGCGGCAGCGGTCCCCTGCCCCATAGCGATCATAGATCGCCTGGATGGTCGCGAACGTCTCGCGCACCCCCTCTAGCGGAAAGATCGGGTCCTCCCGGCCAGCCACCACCACCAGAGGGCGTGGCGCGATCAGCACCGCCAGATCACCCATCTCGAAATGGTTCAGGATGCCAGGCACATAGTTGCAGGCGCAGTGATCGATGGACGCCAGCGAGTGACGGAACGTGCAAACATAGCAGGAAGGCATGGCCGCACAGAGCCGCTCCTCCATACACGCGGCAAAGAACGTGGTGGTTCCCCCGCCCGAGTTGCCCATACAGGCCACCCGCGAGCTATCCACCTCGCCAAAACTGGCCAACGCGTCGATGGCCCGCGAGACATCCCACACCCGCTCGCCCACCAGGGTGCGCCCCAGCATGAGGGCCACCATGCTGGCGTGATGGCAGCCGCGCCCCAGCGAGACCACCTTGTCCGGCCGCTGATCGCGGCGCTCGCCAAAGCTGCGCTGCTCCATCACCAACGCGGCATACCCCTGGCGCACCGCCTGCAGCCCAAAATCGCGTCCGCCCGCGATGCTCTGCTCGTCGCCCGGATACTTGGCGCGGCCCAACGAGATATGCATGCCCGTCGAATGTCCCTGCAGGCAGATCATCACCGGATGGGGCCCGTCTCCCTTCCGGGGAACCAGCAGATGGCACGGGACCCGCGCTCCCTCCTCCGCTGTAAAGGAAAAGCGGCGTTCCAGGTGATCTGCGTGCTGCTCCTCCCACTCGACGGTCACCTCCAGCGGCACGCGATCGGGCATCAGCCCCAACAACCCAGTGAGCGTCTCCTTGACCTCGGCTCGCCACCCGCCAAGATCACGATCTGGTCGATACCCCAGCGCCCGAGGGGCACGGTCTAGCCAAAGCTCGTGGCACACTTCGGGGCCGCTCATGTGATGCTCCCTTCTCTCACCCAACACCGACACACCCGGCCGCATTCTAGCCCCCCCTCGACCTCGCGGCTAGGCAGCTCAAGCTGCCGGGCTCTACCGCAAGCGCCTGCGACCTCGCGTGCCGCCCGCTTGCGCCTTCAAGAACCCTCCTCTACAATGACTCCCGTCGTCGTTTCCCTGCGGGGCACTCGCCAAGATCCCCCCGCACATGCACGCATCATGATTACGGGGGCCGATCTATGAACCGACGCCGTGTCCTGCTCCTTGGGCTAGACGGCGCAACGTGGCGCATTC
>CAZUZB010000008.1:0-32694 GCA_964624695.1 uncultured Anaerolineales bacterium
CTGCCATGGGCGCTCCTGGCCCTCATTCCAGACATGCCACCCGCGTTCCTCTGGATCTATTTGGGGGCGAACGCGCTGTGGCTCATCCCGACGCTGATCCTGGTGCCTCACTATTGCCGCTCCATCACCTACGAGATCGGCGCGGAGGAGCTGGTGGTGCGCCGTGGCATCATCACCCGCTCGGAAGACACGGTCCCCTATTCGATGATTACCAACATCATCGTTCGGCGTGGTCCGCTGGATCGCTGGCTGGGCATGGGGAACCTGCACGTTCATACGGCTGGTTACAGCCAGCAGCAGGGAGCGGAGGCCAAGCTGGTGGGGCTGGTCGAGTACGAAGCCATCCGTGACGCCGTCCTGCAAGCGGCCCGCCGCGCCCACGTGGGCACCCAGCCGCTGGCGACCGAGATGCCCGCTGCAGGTGCCGAAACCAACCTGGCCGAGATCGGGAACGCCATCTTGGCCGAGCTGCGTGCGGTGCGCAGCCGCCTGGAGCGCTCATAGAGGGACGATGGCAAGACAACCAACGCTGACAACCGCGCGGCTCGTGCTCCGTCCCTTTGCGCTTTCCGACGTCCACGCGGTAGCCCGCCTGGCCGGCGCACGCGAGATCGCCCAGTACACCCTCCACATCCCCCACCCGTATGAGCCGCAGATGGCCGAGACGTGGATCGCGTCTCATCAGGAACGCTTCGAAGACGGCAAGGGGTTGACGCTGGCGGTCACCCTAAAAGATACGGGCGCGCTCATCGGGGCCATGGGGCTAGGCATCGATGCCTCCAACCAGACCGCCGAGCTGGGCTACTGGATCGGCGTCCCCTACTGGGGCCAAGGCTATGCCACCGAGGCGGCTCGCGCCATGGTCAACCATGGTTTTGCCACACTGGGGCTGCATCGCATCCACGCGTCCCATCTGGCGCCGAACACGGCGTCGGGTCGCGTCATGCGCAAGCTGGGCATGACCCAGGAGGGAATCCTGCGGGAACATGTGCAAAAGTGGCAAATTCGGTACGATCTGGTACTGTATGGACTGCTGCGTAGCGAGTGCGAGGCAGCCCAGATCGAGATCGTAGAAAACGACCGGACCAACACGCCGAGAAAGGGTTAGGCATGAGCAAGCTCGCTATCGAGGGCGGCACACCCGTACGCGTTGACCCGTGGCCTCGTCGCCTCCTGATCACCGAGCGCGAGATCGAGGCGGTGCACACGCTCCTGGAAAAGGAACGCACCCAGGGAGGCGGGCTGGACCGCTACGGCGGCGAACACGTCGATGCTTACGAGCGCGAGTTTGCCGCCTACCATGGCATGGCCTTTGCCACGGCGACCAGCTCGGGCACGGCCGCCGTCCACGCCGCCCTGGGGGCCCTGCGCATCGACATCGCCCACGAGGTCATCAGCTCGCCGATCACCGATCCCGGCGCGGTGGCTCCGATCTTGTGGAACAACTGCATCCCCATCTTTGCCGACGCCGACCCCGACACCATGAACGTGGCCCCAGCCTCGATCGCGGAGCGGATCACCGACCGCACCGCCGCCATCATCGTGGCCCACATCGGTGGCCAGCCCGCCGATATGGATCCGATCATGGAGATCGCCAACGCCCACGGCATCCCCGTCATCGAGGACGCCAGCCAGGCCCACGCCGCCGTCTACAAGGGCCGCAAGGTAGGCACCATCGGGCACCTGGGCGCCTTTAGCCTTATGGGGGGCAAGCACCACACGTCGGGCGGCCAGGGCGGCATGGTCATCACCAACGATGAGGAGCTCTATTGGAACGCCAAGCGCCTCGCTGACCGCGGCAAGCCGTTCAATAGCGACGAGACGCGCAACCTGTTCCTGGGCCTCAATTATCGTATGACCGAGCTCGAGGCGGTGATGGGCCGCGTCCAGCTCGAGCGGCTGGACGAGATCGTGGCCGCCCGCCGCCTGCGGGCCAGTCAGCTCGGCGAGCGGATCGCTGACCTGCGCGCCGTCCGCATGCGCACTCTCATCCCCGATACCATCAGCTCTTATTGGCTGATGCTCATGCACGTGGACGAGGCGGCGCTCCGGGTGGACAAGGAAACCTTGGTGCGGGCTTGTGTGGCCGAGGGCATCCCCATGGACCCCCACTATGACCACATCGCCTATGAGAACCCGCTGTTCCGCCAGCGGGCGGCCTATGGCAAGTCGGGCTGCCCCTGGAACTGCCCGTTCTACGGCCAGCAGATCACCTACGAGGGCACCTGCCCAGGCGCACGTGCCGCCATCAACAGCCACTTTATCATGCCGTGGCACGAGTGCCTCACCGAACGCGAAGTCGACGACATCTCCGCCGCCCTGCACAAGGCGGAGCAAGCCTATCTCCGGTGATAGGTGCGGGTGACGGCGGAGTGCGGTTCTTGGTGTGGGTGTGGGGCCGTTGTACAATGCGCGCTGGCATGCCAGCCAGCGATCGGACTGCATAGACGAGAGGACAGCTATGGCGTTGACGTGTTTGGTCACGGGGGCCGCTGGGTTCATCGGCTCGCACCTCTGCGAGCGCCTACTGAGAGATGGCCACCAGGTGATCGGGGTGGATTGCTTTACCGACTATTACGCGCGCGCCCTCAAAGAGGCCAACGTGGCGGGCGTCCTGGGGCATCCCATGTTCCAGTTCGTCGAGGATGACCTCGGCACCATGGACCTATGCGGCCTGTTGGACGGCATCAACGTGGTCTTTCACCAGGCTGCCCAGGCGGGCGTCCGCGCCAGTTGGGGGCAGAGTTTCGCCCTCTACACCGAGCTGAACGTGCTGAACACCCAGCGCCTGCTCGAGGCGGCCGTCGGCTCACCCACCCTACGCAAGTTCGTCTATGCATCGTCCTCGTCGGTCTATGGCAACACCGACTCGCTACCCCTGCGCGAGACCGACCGCCTGCAGCCCGTGTCGCCCTATGGCGTGACCAAGCTGGCAGGCGAGCATCTCGCGCGGCTATACGCCGCCAACTTTCGGGTGCCCACCACGTCGTTGCGCTATTTCACCGTCTACGGTCCGCGACAGCGCCCTGACATGGCCTTTTGCAAGTTCCTCCACGCCATCTACCACGGCGAGCCCATCGCCGTCTATGGTGACGGCGAGCAGACCCGGGACTTTACCTATGTGGCCGATGCCGTCGAGGCCAACGTCTGCGCCATGCAGCACGGGCGACCCGGCAGCTACTATAACATCGGCGGCGGCTCCCGCGTGACGCTGAACCAGTGCCTGGATATCCTGCGCCAGGTGACGGGGCTGCCCGTCCGTGTGAACCATATCGAGACCCAGCACGGGGACGTGCGACATACCTGGGCGGACACGTCCTTGGCCCAACAGGAACTCGGCTTCCAACCCACCGTCCCCCTCAAAGAGGGCCTCGCCCAGCAAGCTGCCTGGATCCGCGCCGCCGACGACGCAGCATAGCACGAGGTCTTGATACCTATGACGCCGCACACCGAACCCAACCAAGCGTACCCACTCACGCTTTCCGTCGTCATCCCCGTCTACAACGAAGAAGAGAGCCTCCCACGCCTGGAGGAGGCCCTCCACGAAGCGCTGGATGAGCTCGACGAGCGCTGGGAAGTGCTCCTCATTGACGACGGTAGCACGGACGGTAGCTACTCGCTACTCCGCGCCATGCACGAGCGCGACCCCCGGTTTGGGGTCGTGCGCTTCCGCCGCAACTTTGGCCAAACAGCCGCCTTTGCCGCTGGGTTTGACCTGGCCCAGGGCGAGGTGGTCTTTACCATGGACGCGGACCTGCAGAACGACCCGCGCGACATCCCCGTCATGCTGGCCACACTGCGCGAGGGAGACTATGACATCGTCAGTGGCTGGCGCAAGAATCGCCAAGATGCTTTCCTGCTACGCAAGCTCCCTTCGCGCATCGCCAACTGGCTGATCTCACACGTCACTGGCGTGCATCTGCATGACTATGGGTGCTCACTCAAGGCCTATCGCAACGAGGTCGTCAAGAACGTGAACCTCTACGGCGAACTCCACCGCTTTGTGCCCGCCCTCGCCAGTTGGATGGGCGTGCGCATCTTTGAGATGCCCGTGCGTCACCACGCCCGCCGCTATGGCCGATCCAAGTATGGCATCTCGCGCACCCTGCGCGTCATCTTGGACCTACTCACCGTCCGATTCCTGCTGAGCTATGCCGCCAAGCCGATGCAGATCTTTGGGCGATGGGGATTCCTCTCCACCGCGGTGGGGTTGGGGCTGGGGCTCTATCTCACCGTGCTCAAGCTTTGCCACGGAGCCTCGCTCTCCTCGCGGCCCCTGCTATTTCTGGCCATCCTGCTGATCATCGTGGGCATTCAGTTCGTCTCCATGGGGCTGCTGGCCGAGCTGATGGTCCGCATCTATCACGAATCGCAGGGCAAGCCGATCTATGCGGTCCGAAACGCTCTGACCGCACAGCCCGCCCACGACGGGCAGAGCGACGGATGATGCCAGCCTCGCCGGAAGAGACAGCCCGTGCCATGGTTGGCGGAGAGGCCGCGACCAAGACCCGGCAGCGCCCCTGGCTCAACGTCCTCAAGGTCGTCGTCTCCACAGGCTTGTTGGTGCTGGTCATCTCGCAAGCGGATCTGCGCGCCGTTTGGAACCTGGTGGCGGATGCCCACGTGGGCGCGTTGGTGGCCGCCTTTGTGGTGGTGCAGATAGGCGTCATCCTCCGCGCGGGGCGCTGGATGGCCCTCATGCGCGGCCAGGGAGACACCACGCCTTACAGCACCCTGCTCTACCTCTACTATGTAGGAGCTTTTTTCAACACCTTTCTGCCCACGGGCTTTGGCGGCGATGCCATCCGCATCTATGAGCTGAGCCAGGACGGATCCACGCCGCGCTCGGCCATCTCGACGGTGGTCGCCGAGCGAGCCCTTGGCCTCCTGGTGCAGTTCGCCATGGCGTTGCTGGTGCTCCCCTTGGCCTGGAGGATGATTCCCCAGAACGTGGCACTCTTGCTGGTGGCCTTTGTCCTGGCCGCCTTTGTGGGGACGGCGCTCTTTATGAGCCGCAAGCTGTTTTCCTGGATGGCCGCGCACCTGCCACTGGCGGGCCGCGTGCTGAACCATCCCAAGGTCGCCGCGCTGTACGCCTCGTTCCACGGGTACACGCCCCGCGCCGTGCGAGCGGCAGCGGGCATATCGGTGGTGTTCAACATCACCCTCATCCTGAGCCAGTGGCTACTAGCCCGCGCCATCGGCATCCAATTGGGGGTACTCGAATTTGCTGTCTTTACGCCCATCCTCTCGACGCTGCTGCTGGTGCCCATCACCATCGGTGGCCTGGGCGTCCGCGAGGGCGGCTATGTGCTGCTCTACGGCCAAGCGGGAGTTCCGCAAGACCAGGCGCTGGCCCTCTCGCTGCTCACCTATGCCACCACGCTAGCGTCGGGGCTGATCGGCGGCGGGCTCTATGTCATCGTGGGCCTGCAACGGATGCGCACGCGCGCGCAGGATGCTGGATAACCTCCCATGGACCACCATCCCAGGGCGCTGGACACGCTGATCGCGTTGGTCCTGGCCGTCGCCGTCCTCATGAGCCGCGGCCTCGCCGCGGATACCTTTGTCTCGTGGGATGAGCCCATGTGGGCCCACCGCTCGGCCCGCTTCCTGACGGCGCTCCAGGACGCCCGCTGGGAGGACACCCTGATCACGGGCCACCCTGGAGTGACCACCATGTGGAGCGGGGCTTTCAGCCTCTGGTGGCACAGCCAGGTGACGGGGGCCATCTCGCCTGAGACGGTAAGCGCGGCCGCATCCATGACGGCCATCGATGTCCACGATGCCCAGCAGATGCGCGCCCTGGGAGAGCTGGTCCCCCTCGCCAAGCGCGGCACTCTCCTCTGGCACGCCGCCTTGGCATCCCTGGCCTACCTCCTGCTGCGACGCATCCTGGCTCGGCCCCCAGCCATTGCCGCCGCCCTGGCCGTGTTCTGCAACCCGTTCCTGCTGGGGCTATCGCGGCTGCTCCATCTCGACGCACTGACGGCCCAGTTCATGCTCGTGGCCATCATCGCCCTGCTGATCTACCAACGCCATCGCGCCCTCGTCTGGCTAGGCGTCTCTGGCGCAGCGGCGGGGCTGGCCTTTGCCACCAAGACCTATGCGCTGTTCGTGGCTCCTTGCGCGCTCGTGATGATCGGCTTTGCACCTGACCACACCCCCGAGACGGGGAGTCGTCGCTGGGGCCGCACCGCCACGCATCTCTTTCTCTGGGGCGTGGCCGCTTGGCTGACGCTGCTGGTGATCTGGCCGGCGGCAGCGTCCCAACCCGTAGAGACGCTCAAACAGGTCTTTAGCATGGCGCTAGGCTATGCCTCGGACCCCGATACCGCCACCAGCGCCTTTTTCCTGGGTGAGCAGACGGTGTCTCCTGGCCTCTTGTTCTATCCGCTGGCCTACCTCTTTCGGGCCACCCCGGTCGCGCTGCTGGGCACGGCGGCAGCCCTGCTGACGCTGCCTTGGCGCGTCCTGTGGCGTGGCCAAGAGGAGCAGCGGCGGATGGTAGGCGCCCTATTGCTGTACGCCCTTGGCTATGCAGCGCTCGTCAGCCTGAGCCAGAAAAAGTACGATCGCTACCTCCTCCCCGCGATCCTGGCATGCGACGTGGCCGCCGCCGTCGCCTGGACGCGCATCCTGGAAGCCGTGCTAGCTTTGAGGCGTCGCTCCGAGAGATCCAGCGCATGGGCTGGAGCGCTCGTTTCGCTGGGCATTACGGTCCAGGCCGCGGCGCTCCTCGCACCTCTCGTTCCCGCCCATTACCTGGCCGGCTATAACCCCCTCATGGGCGGGCTATCCCGTGCGGTAGAGACCCTGCCCGTGGGTTGGGGCGAGGGGCTGGAGGAGGCCGTTTCTTGGCTGCAGGCACAGCCCGATGCCGCCGACCTCACCGTGGCGGCTTGGGGCGTGCCCGGCGTGGCGCCGCTGTTCGACGGCACCGTGATCCCGCCCCTGGACTCGAACCTGCACCGCGCCGATCTGGTGCTGGTCTATATCAGCGACGTGCAGGACAGCGAGCCCATCGCCGAGCGCTTTGCCGGAAAAGAGCCTATCCACGTGGTGAGCGTGAACGGCCAGGAGTATGCCTGGATCTATGCCAACGACTGGTCAGAGGAGCTGGCGCCCTATTGGCAAGCCATGAGCGAGCCCTCGGCTGTGGTGGTAAGCAACGATCACAGCACGCTCGACCGCGGGCAGGGAGACGCCCCCCAACCACACGTCATCGGCGATGACACCGAAGATGCCATCGCAGCCCGCTTACAACAGCTTGTGCTAGGGCATGATGAGCTCTGGTACCTGCGCTTTGCGGTGGAGCACGGCCGCACGCAACGGATCACCCATCAGCTAGCCGTGGAGGCCGTCCTCCTGGAAGAGATCCCCTTTGCCTACGGCACGCTACAGCGCTATGCCCTGCCGTCCGCCCCAGCCTTTGGGCAGTCGCAGCCAGAGACGACGATCGACGCAGCCTTTGAGGGACGGGTGCTGTTGATGAGCAGCGCCTTCCACAGGGCTGCCGTCGAGCACGGGCGTGACATAGGCGTGACGCTGACCTGGCTCGCCCAAGGGGAAAGCGGTGCCGACCTCTCGATCTACCTCCACCTCGTCGATGCAACGGGCCGTCGTTGGGCTCAGACCGACGAGCTGCTCCAGAACGACGTGCGCGAGACCACCTCCGCCTGGCAGAGCGGCTCTGAGCAGATCAGTCGCCACACCGTCCGCCTGCCTGCCGGCCTAGCACCCGGCACCTACGAAGTGCTTGTCGGCCTCTATTCTCTCGCAGAAGGTCTCACCTTGCTACCGGTCGCCTCCGATGGCACAGCCCATCCAGCCGGCGTGTCTCTGGGGGCCGTTACCGTCGAGCCGGCCACCTATCCCCCCAGCGTCGATGAGGTCGCCGTGGCGGAGAGGATGGACGCATCGCTCGGCCCGCTGCGCCTGATCGGCTACAGCCCGGGGCAGCTCCAGGGCCGCTCCGGTGAGAGCCTCTCCTTGGACCTATGCTGGCAATGTGTGCAGGAGTTGGACGCTGAAGGTCAGCTTCAGGCCAGGCTGACATCGGTCACGCCCGAACCCATCACCATGACAGTTTCTTTGGGCAGCGCCGAGTACCCAACCAACGCCTGGCGCCCGGGCGACGTCATCTGCCAAGCCTACGAGCTACCCTTGGACGCGGCGCTGCCCGGAGGAGACTATACGCTGCATCTTTCGCTGCTCGATGCGCATGGGATGCCGGTGGCCGACGCCCAGGAGGTCGCCTTGGGCACCGCCGAGATCACCCACATCGCGCGGCAGATGACCGCGCCCCGGCTCGCGCACCCGGTCCGGTTCGGCTTGGGCAATGCCTGCGCCCTCGTCGGCATCGATTGGAGTAGGCGAGACCTGGTTCCGGGTTCACCCCTGGAACTAACGCTCGTCTGGCGCTCCTTGGCCAAGACCGAGACCGACTATACCGTGTTCGTGCAGCTACTCGATGCCCAGGGGCGGATTCTGAGCCAGGTGGATGCCCAGCCCGTATTCGGCACCCGCCCCACCAGCGGCTGGCTGCCGGGCGAATACATCACCGACAGCTACGAGTTGACGGTGCCCGCCGACGCGGCCACGGGTCTCGTCGAGATCATCGTGGGCATGTACGATCCGTCCTCGCTCAGGCGCTTGCCGATTCGTGGCATGGCGCGGGATCACATGGTGGACGACGCCATCCAACTACCGGGCCAGTTCCGCATCGTATCCGGTGGCGAGGAGGGGTGATCTCGTGACATTGCGCGGCTATCGCGGCAACGTGCGGGCGCCCGAATTCCCCAACGGCCTGCCGTGGGTGAACACCCCAAATCCGCTGAGCTTGGAGCGGCTGCGCGGGCGCCTCGTGTTGCTCGATTTCTGGACCTATGGCTGCATCAACTGCCTGCACATCCTGCCAGACCTGCATCGCCTGGAGCTCGAGTTCGCCAACGAGATGGTCGTCATCGGCGTCCACTCGGCCAAGTTCGCCCATGAAAAGCAGGTGGAGAGCCTGCGACAGGTCGTGGCGCGTTATGGTATCAGCCACCCCGTCGTCGGCGATGCCGAGTACCGGGTGTGGGACGCCTATGCCGTCCGCGCCTGGCCGACCACGGTGCTGATCGACCCCACCGGCCGCATCGTGAACGTCCACAGCGGCGAGGGCGTCTACCAAGCCCACTATGACGCCATCGTCGAGACCATCGAAAAGCATCGAGCCGAGGGCACGCTCAGGGCGGGCGAGATGATCGCCGCCACGGAGCCCATGCTGCCAGCCGGCCCGCTAGCCTACCCCGGCGCCGTGCTGGTAGACCCAGTCCACAAGCGCCTCTGGATCGCGGATACAGCTCACCATCGACTGCTGTTCGCAACGCTTTCGGGCGAGGTGGAGGCAGTCGTGGGAGCCGGTGAGCCCGGATTGGTGGACGGCTCCTGGGGTGAGGCGCGACTCAACCTGCCTTTGGGGATGGCCCTCTCACCCGATGGCCGCGTCTACCTGGCCGATAGCGGCAACCACGCCGTTCGAGTGGTGGACCCAAGCGCGCATCATGTGACCACCCTCGCCGGCGATGGCCAGCAGGCACGGGGCGTCCTGAGCGAAGGCGATCTGCCCGGCCGGCTGAACTCCCCCTGGGACGTCTGCCTCGTGGAACAAAAGCTCTACCTCGCCATGGCGGGCGTTCACCAGATCTGGGCCATCGACCTCGATACAAGCCTCCTGCTCCATCACGCTGGCAGCGGCCGCGAGGGCATCCTGGACGCGCCGCTCAAGCTGGCCAGCCTGGCCCAGCCCACCGCCATGGCCACCGACGGCACATCCCTGTATGTGGCCGATGCCGAGTCCAGCGCCATCCGGGCGGTCTCGCTGGAGAGCGACGGCGAGGTGCGCACCCTGGTCGGAGAAGGCCTGTTCGATTTTGGCGACCGCGACGGCGCCTGGCCCCAGGCGCGCCTCCAGCATCCTCAGGGGTTGGCCTGGTGCTCCGGGCGCGGCCTGTACATCGCCGATACCTACAACCACAAGATCAAGCACCTGGACCCCGCGACCGGCTCTATCACCACGTACGCTGGGGATGGCTCTCCAGGAGCGGACGACGGCAAGCAAGCCCGCTTCTGGGAGCCGGCCGGGCTGGATTGTGATGGGGAAACGCTCTATATCGCCGACACCAACAACCACACCATTCGCACAATTGCTCTCGCCGACGGCTCGGCACGCACGTTGCCCATTGCCATGTTCCGGTTGTCCGAGCCTAGCCCGCGCTCTGGAGCGCGCCTGGAGCGCACCGGTCCACTAACCCTACGCCCCGGCACAACCCGCCTGGCGATCGAGCTGCGCCCGCCAACCGGGTACCACCTCAACAGCCAAGCTCCCTCGCGGCTGGATTGGCGAGCCACTCCCGCGGGACAAGCAGGGACCGTGGATTTGGTCGAGAGCGGCTTGCGCCCAACCCTGGAGCTTGACCTGCCGATGGGGGAGAGCGCGCTGCACGCCGACGTGACCGCCTACCTCTGCCAGAGCGACGAGGGACTGTGCCGCGTGGACCGCGTCACGTTGCGGGTGTACCTCCAAGGCGATGCCGCCGCCCCCGACCAGGATGCGACGGTGCCCTTGCAGCTGCGGCTGTAGCGGCTACCGACCTAGCCCTGGCCGCGGATCACTTCAGCGGGGGTCGCCGTGGTGATGCGCATCAGGTCCGCGACAGCCAGTTCGAGGTTGATGCCGCGCTTGCCCGCGCTCACCAAGACGCTCTCCCGCGCCAGCGCCGACATATCGATAAAGACCCGCCAGCCCCGGTGGGTCAGCGCCAGTGGCGAGATGCCGCCGACCTGGAGCCCCGTCAGCTTTTCGGCGTCGCGATGGCTGGCCATCTGGCAGCGTTTGGCGCCCGCCGCGCGCGCCAGGGCCTTGAGATCCAGCTCCGCATGGCTGGGGATCATCGCCAGCACCGGCACATTCTCGTCGGTCAGGGTCACCAACGTCTTGAACACCTGTGATTCGGGCACGCCCACCGCTGCCGCCACATCGGTAGCCGATCGGATCGCGTCTGAAAAAACGTGCGCCGTGTAGGCGACGCCCTCCCGATCCAGTAGCCGCATGGCATTGGTGCGCGCTGTTTGCTTGGCCATAGGCATCCCTCCATTCCAGACCAATAGCTGCCCAACTATGGCACAAGCACGCCCGGAGCGCAACGTTTGCGCGATACCAGGTCACGCGCTATAATCCCCGCCAATTCCCCGGCACGCCCCGGTAAGCGCGTTCCGGCCAGCTCGCCCCGGCAAGGACGCCGCTGGCATGGCAGCCCTCCCCGACGCTGGACCCGTTGCTCCGCCCCCCGCAGCGGTGCAAAGACCTTCAAGCCTGGATGCAGTTCATCGTGCATTCCTGTTGCCAGCATCCAGCCGCGGGGTGTAGGTCCAGCCGTGTGGGAGGAGGAGCCCATGATCGTCCACAAGTTCGGCGGGTCATCCGTCGGCAGCGGAGAACGCATCGCCAGCGTAGCCCGCATCATCACCGACCTAAAGCAACGTGCCGATCAGCCGGCATCCCTGCCGCAGCCCATCGTCGTGGTCAGCGCCATGAGCGGCGTCACCGATAGCCTCATTCGGGGTGCCACCTCGGCGGCACAGGGCGACCGATCCATTTTTGCCGAGATACGGCAGGCCCTGGCCGCCAAACACCGCGAGGCCACCCTGATCTGCACCGCGGATCCGCAGGAACGGGCCGAGCTCGTGGAGGAGCAATCCCAACTGCTGGACTGGTTCGAGACGCTGTGCGGCAGCATCGCCACGTTGGGCGAGCTGACGCCGCGTGGACTCGACGCCGTCTCCGGCTTGGGCGAGCGCCTCTCGGCGCGCCTGACGGCCGCCGCCCTGCGCGAGTTAGGCACGCCCGCGCAGGCCATCGAGGCCACGGAGCTGGTTGTAACCAACGGCCGTTTCGGCGCCGCCGCTCCCCTTTGGGACGAGACCACGCCCCGCATCAAGGCGCGCTTGGTCCCCCTGGTCGAGCAGGGCATCGTTCCGGTGGTCACTGGCTTTATCGGGGCCACGGTGTCCGGTGTGCCCACCACGCTAGGGCGGGGCGGCAGCGACTATAGCGCGTCCATCCTGGGCCGGTGCCTGCCTGCCGATGAAGTCTGGATCTGGAGCGATGTGGATGGCGTGATGACCGCGGACCCACGCATCGTGCCCAACGCCGCCACGCTGCCGTCGATCACCTATGGCGAGGTATCCGAACTGGCGTTCTTTGGCGCCAAAGTGCTGCACCCCAAGACCATCCAGCCTGTGGCGGACATGGGCATTCCCGTGCGGGTGCTGAACAGCTTTGCGCCCGACCATCCGGGCACGCTGGTGTGCCGCACACCGGATGAAACGCGCCTGGTCAAGGGGATCACCGCCATCCGCGATCTCTCCATCGTCTCGGTGCAAGGCCGCGGGATGATGGGCGTGCCCGGCATCGCAGGGCGAGCCTTTACGGCCGTCGCCCGGGCCGGCGTCTCCATCCTGATGATCACCCAGTCCTCGTCGGAGCAGAGCATCTGCTTTGAGGTGCGCAGCACCGATTCCTCCCAAGTCATCGAGGCGCTCGAGCAAGAGTTCCAGCTTGAGATGATGCGGCAGGACGTGGACCGCATCGCGGCCCAGCAGGATGTCGCCATCGTCGCCGTGGTGGGAGCCGGCATGCTCGGTCGGCCCGGCATTGCGTCGGAGGTCTTTAGCGCTCTGGCCGAGCGACAGATCAATATCATCTCGATCGCGCAGGGATCGTCCGAGTACAACCTTTCGCTGGTGGTGGCCCAATCCGATGCCGATGAGGCCGTGCGCGCCATCCACGATCGGTTCCAGCTCGGCAACGGTGGCTCGCCCAGATAGGAGAATGGAACGCATGCGACCTCTACGCGTAGGTGTCTTGGGCGCCACGGGCGCCGTGGGGCAACGTTTTGTTCAGCTTCTCTCGCGCAACCCCTGGTTCGAGCTCACCGCGCTGGCCGCGTCGGACCGTTCGACGGACCAGCGCTACGCGCAGGCCTGCACCTGGCGCATCTCGGCCGACATCCCAGCCACCGCCCGTGACCTGCCCGTGCAGCCCTGTGAGCCTGGCCTGCCTTGCGATGCGGTCTTCTCGGCCCTCCCTTCGTCGGTCGCCGGCCCGGTGGAAGAAGCCATGGCCGCCGAGGGCTATGCCGTCTTTAGCAACGCCAGCGCCCATCGCATGGACCCCGACGTACCCCTGTTGATCCCCGAGGTGAACGGCGCGCATGCCGCCCTCATCGCCGCCCAGAGGGCTCATCGCGGCTGGACCAAGGGGCTCTTGGTGACCGACCCCAACTGCTCGACAGTCGGCCTCACCCTGGCGCTCAAGCCGCTGCATGATGCCTTTGGCGTCACGCAGGTCATGGTGACCACCATGCAGGCCCTTTCGGGCGCCGGCTACCCGGGCGTGCCCGCTTTGGATGCCCTGGATAACGTGATTCCCTACATCGGCGGCGAAGAGGAAAAGATGGCCACCGAGCCGCTCAAGCTGCTGGGCACGCTGGAAGAGGCCCGCGGAGAGGTGATTCCCGCAGAGATGGTCATCAGCGCGGCCTGCAACCGCGTCGCCACCCGAGACGGCCATCTTGAGGCGGTCTCGGTCAAGCTGGCCCAGCCGGCCACGCTGGAGGACCTCGTCGCGGCATGGGAAGGCTTCGCCAGCGAGCCCGCCGCCCTGGGCTGCCCCTCCGCCGTGCAAGCCCCCATCATCGTCCGCCGCGAGCCCGATCGGCCCCAGACCTACCTGGATCGCGACGCGGGCAATGGCATGGCCATCACCGTCGGGCGCGTACGCCCGTGCCCCGTCCTAGACTGGAAATTTGTGGTGCTGGCGCACAACACCATCCGCGGAGCCGCGGGTGGATCCATACTGAACGCCGAGTACCTGATGGCCAAAGGACTGCTGCCATGATCAAAGCGACTCTCGCCTCGGTGCTGGACGATCGCGTCACCTATCGCAACCTGGAGCCTATCATGCCAGGATTGCCCGGTCTCCGAGCCGGTTGGCAAGAGATCGGCCTTGCCGCCTACCGCATCCCCCGCAAGACCGAGCCCGACTATGCCAAGGTGCTGTTTCATCTGATCCAGGAGGCCCAGGCGCAGCGTGGCGGTCCACCTTTGGAGCGCCTGCTATTCATCGGCGACACTCCCATGAACGATGCCCAGGCCGCTCGCAATCTTGGCCAGTTGCTGCCATTGCGAGGCTTTATCGGGGCCGACCGACTGGCCCAGCCGGCCGAGACCAGGGTGGAGGGGGAGCTGATGTTCGCCAATCGCTGGGCAGCCCTGGGCGCCTGGCTAGAATGGCTGCGGGACGACGGCTTTGCTGTGGATGAGCGTTCCGCCCTGCTCTTGGATATCGACAAGACGCTGATCGGCGCCCGCGGACGCAACGACCAGATGATCGACGCTGCCCGGGTGGCCGCGATCGTCGCCACCATGCGCACGGCGCTGGGATCGAGCTACCAGGAAACCCGCTTCCGCGCCATCTATGACCGCATCAACCAGACGTCCTATCACCCGTTCACCAAAGACAATCAGGACTATGTGGCGTATGTCTGCCTGATGCTCATGGCCGACGTGTACGACGAGACGTGCTTCTGGCAAGAGACCGAGAGCGGCACGCTGGACGCGTTCGAGGTATTTGCCCAGCGTTGCGATCAGCGCTCAGCGCAGATGTCGGTCGACCTGGCCGAGGCCCACCGCCAGGTGGTGGATGGCCTGGCGGCGGGCGATCCGACGCCATTCAAGACCTTTCGCCGGCAAGAGTACCTCGAGACGCTGGCCCACATGGATGTCTCCTCGGATGAGGACCCGCAAGCATGGCTGCAACGCGAGATCGTCATCACCGCCGAGGTGCTCAGCGTGGCCCGGTGGGCCGTGTCCCAAGGTGCCCTGACGTTCGGCCTCTCCGACAAGCCCGATGAGGCCTCGCTCCCCACCGAGGAGCAGGCAGCCGAGGGCCTGCCCGCGATTCACCGCGTGACCGCCAAGGTCTACGGAGAGACCATCATCTAGCTCGACGGGCTTTCGCACGACCAAGCAGAGCGGCCGGCCCCGTAGGGCCGGCCGCTCTCTGTAGCCAGGTTGAGGGACGTTCTCTCCGAGGCCTCAGTCTGAGGCCAGGTTGGGCGGGCCGCCCGCCGCTGGATAGCGCTCCCAGGCATCGGGCATGAACACCTCGGCGTCGTAGCGGGTGGCCGCATGCCAGAACATCCAGCCGGACGACCCCGCCTCCTCGGCGGCGCGAATCTGCAAGAGCAGCTCGACCGGCCCATAGCTGAACGACCCGATGGAATAGGCCTGGATCCACGGGCGCACCAGCGTGTCCGTCCGCTCATGGTGCTTCATCGTGCTGCGATAGACCACCTCGTAGGGATGGTTGCCGGGCACTTCATAGCCCAGGTTGCCCCGCGTGAACGTGGTGGGGTAGAGCATGGGGCAGATGAAATCGGCATAGGCGGCAATGTCGGCCACCCGCTGCCCGATGCCCATATCCGCGGGTGGCTCCACCCACGGGGTCAGCCCGAAGAGATCCACCGACAAAAAGGCGGGGGTGAGAGATAGCGCCTCGTGTGCCTGCCGCACCATCTCGGTCACCGCGGCCGTGCGTGTGTCGGCGTTATCCTCTTGGCTGTACACCACCCCGCGCACACCATCGGACGCAAAGCGGATATAGTCGTACTGGATCTCGTCGAACCCCATCTCGACCACTTCCATGGTCAAGCCCAGGTTATAGTCGCGCACCTCCTGGCGGAACGGGTCCATCCATGCCAGCCCCTCAAAGTCCCGGTAGAGGGTGCCGTTGGCCCACTTGGCAGCCCAGTCAGGTCGAGCCTGCGCAAAAGGTTCATCCTTGAAGATGACCATCCGAGCGATGGCATAGATGCCGCGCTCGTGGCACATCTGGACCACCTCGCGCAGATCCATCAGCTCTTTACGGTAGACGCCCATCTCCTGAGCGAGAGGCACCTCGCTGGGCCAGGCCAGCCAGCCGCGGTCGCTCTTGACGTCGATGACCACCGCGTTCAGCTCGGTATCTACGACGAGCTGCAGCAGCTCCTCCAGCTTGGCGCGGTCCGCCAGCCGCCCGAAGGCGATATAGATGCCCTTGACGGCGAACGGCTCCAGCTCAACCTGCGCCACGGGCGTATCGCCCACAGGGCGCGTCACCAGCCGGTAGCCAGGAGCCTTGACCGTGATCCGGTCGATCTCCGCAGGCTCTTCCAGTACAAAGCGGCCCTGCTCATCGGGATAGCAGAGAATCGGCTCCTCGCTACCCGGCTCGAACGCCTGCACGGTGGCGCCAGTGACGGGCAAGCCCGTCTCGCCATCCACCAACGTCCCCGCCAGGCCCATGGGCTCCAGCGCGATGGTGACCGCCTCCTCGCCTTGATATCCTAGCGAGGCGGCCCGGTAGCCGAACTCTTCGATGACCAGACGTGTGCCAGGGCGGACCATCACCGCCACCTGTCCGTCATCCTCGGTCTCGATAAAGCCCGCATCGCTCTCGACCAGCACCCCTGCCAACCCCTCGCCGCTCTTGGCATCCACCACGTGCAGCAACGTCCACCAGGGCTCCAGGAGGACGTCTTGCTCGGCTTGCCCCTCGTACGCCAGATCGTCTCGAGAGCGATGGCTGGCCGATGAGAAGCGCAGCTCCCCAGCCTGGGCACAGGCCAACAGTTGGTATCTGCCATCGGGGCCGGTGGTGGCCGTCTCCGAGCCGAGCTGCACCGAGACCTCAGGGATCGGCTCGCCCGTGAACTGGTCCGTAACGGTGCCCTGGATCACGCGGGGCTCCAGGGTTACCTCCAGCGCCTTCCCCTGGTCTCCCGACGCACCATAGAGAGCCTCCAGGTCAGATGCGCCCACCTCCACGAGCTCGTGACAATCTGAAGAAATCGTGAGGGCGCTCAGTTTGGCGGCCGCCAGATCAAAGCCACCGCTCTCATCGGTCTGGGCGACCAGGTCAGCCAAGGCCACTTGCGCGCCCTCTATCGGTGCGCCAGCCTCATCGCGGACCACGCCCCGCAGGCGACGCGGCGCCAGTCGCACCTCCAGTGAATCGCCCGAGCTCGTCGCCCCCACCGTTGCCGTAACCGTCTGCTGCACATAGCCGGGGGCCTCCACGGCCAGATCATGCGTGCCCTCGCCCAGGCGCACGGTGAATTCGCCCTGATGATCGGTCCTGGCGCTCTGGTTGGCAGCGCGAACCAGCGCATCGGCCACGGGCGCGCCTGTAACGGCATCGAGCACATTGCCAGACAGCTTGGTCGAAGCCAAGCCACAGCCTGCCGCCGCAACCAACGCGAGCATGAGCGCCGCCGTGACATAGAGCATCCTGGGGTTGCGGGGCATGGAGTGCATAGCCTCTCTCCTCGCATGTACGATCATTCCTACGAAACTGAAAGGATTATACCACCAACACCCATGTTCAGTGCAACCGCCTGGGCAGGAACCGCTGCCAGGCATCTGCATGTTGAACAGAGGGGCAGGTACGCTTGGTTGACAGCAGGGGCCAGGCATGGTATCATCTTAGCAGTCTTATTCTAAGACTGCTAAGAAGTTTACCATAATGATCCAAGAGGGGGCCACACAAGCCGAAAACGGCGCATCGCGCCGCCTCGGTCTTGACACATTCGTGGCCGCGGTGCTATCATCCTGGCACTCGGGGTACGAGACTGCTAGCATCGCCTCCTGCGAGAGGAACGGTATGGCCTCACCAGAGGAGCCGAACAAGGGCGTGAGCCTCACGCCGCGTCAGCGCGACATACTAAAGACCGTCGTGCAACGCTATATCGAGACAGCCACGCCTGTGGGCTCCAACGCCGTCCAGTCTGTGGGAGGGATGGACGTCAGCACCGCCACCATCCGCAACGAACTGGTGGCGCTGGAAGAAGCCGGCTTTTTGGCGCAGCCCCACACGTCGGCGGGGCGGGTACCCACGGCGCGGGGCTATCGGTACTATGTGGAGCATCTCGTCGAGCGCACCGACCTGCCCGTCCCCGAGCAGCGCATGATCCAGCATCAGTTTCACCAGCTCCGCCTGGACATGGACCAGTGGACGCGGTTGACGGCGGCGGTGTTGGCCCATACGGCGCGGGCGGCGTCTTTGGTGACGCCACCTCACGCCACCAACGCCCGCTTTCGCCACCTGGAGCTGATCTCGATCAACGACGCTACCTGTCTCATGGTGCTGGTGCTCCAGGATAGCAGCATCCACCAGGAGATGCTCATTCTGAGCGACGTGGTGGACCAAGACGAGCTTAGCCGCGTCTCCAACAAGCTCAACGCCTTGGTGGCAGGCCTGACGCTGCGCGACGTTCAGAGCAGCACCCACCCTGAACTAGCTGCGCTCCGAGGATTCGAGGCCTCGGTGCTGGAACGCGTCTTGCTGGTGATGAAAGGCGCTGAACGCCGCGCCGCGCAAGAGGTCTATCGCGACGGGTTGTCGCAGCTCCTCGGCGAGCCCGAGTTCGCGGACGTGACCAAGCGCGAACAGGTGCTCCAGTTGTTCGAGCAGAGGCGCCTCTTGGACGCGATCCTCTCGCGCATGCTGGGCGCTACAGGCGTGCAGATCATCATCGGCGGCGAGGGCTCCCAACGAGAGTTCGAGGATGTGTCCATGATCCTCTCGCCCTATGGCGTGCGCGGCAAAGCCAGTGGCGTGCTCGGCGTGGTCGGCCCAACGCGCATGGCTTACGGGCGCGGCATCTCTGCCGTCCGTTACGTGACCGAGCTGATGGATCAGTTGATACAAGACCTGTTTGGCCAATAATGGTGAGGAGTGTGGCAGCGGAATGGTGAAAAAGCAGATCAAAACTAGCCAAGAAGACGCCGCTCAGCAGGCGCCCGAGAGCATCGAGGAGGAACAGGCGGCTGAGCAGGTCGACATCGAGGCTTTGGGAAAAGAGCTGGCCGAGGCGCAGGCCCAATGCGCCGAGTATCTAGACAAGTATCGGCGCAGCGCGGCCGAGTTTGACAACTATCGCAAGCGACAGCTTCGGGACCAGGAACGGCAGTCGCAGCAGCTCACGGCCAGCGTGGTGCGTGACCTGCTCCCCCTGGCTGACGACCTACAGCGTGCCGTCGAGCACCTTCCCAACGCCAATGCGGACGAGAGCTGGGTTCAGGGCGTGGTGCTGATCGAGCAAAAGCTCCACAAGCTCCTGGAGAGCTATGGCGTGATCGCCATCGAGGCCAAAGGGCAACCCTTTGACCCCAACGTGCACGAGAGCCTGTTTACCGAGCCCAACGAGGAATACCCCGAGGGCACCGTCCTGGAGGTCTATGAGACCGGCTATAGGCTAGGCGATCTGGTTGTCCGCCCCGCCAAAGTCAAGGTCTCCGTGGGCTCTGGTTCGGACCGAGCGACAGACAGCAACTAGACATCTTTTCTGGAGGTAAAGCAGATGAGCAAGATCATTGGTATCGATCTGGGAACCACCAACTCGGTGATCTCGGTGATGGAGGGCGGAGAGCCCACCGTGATCTCGACGGCAGAGGGCGAGCGTCTGTGCCCCTCGGTCGTCGCGGTCAACCCCAAGACCAGCGAGCGGATGGAGGGCCGTGTGGCCCGTCGCCAAGCCATCACCAATCCCGACAACACCATCTTTTCCGTCAAGCGCCTGATGGGCCGCAAGTTCTCGGACCCCGAGGTGCAAAAGGCCATCAAAGTGCTGCCGTACAAGATCATCGAGGCCGACAATGGCGACGCCTGGGTGGTTATGGGCGGCAAAGAGTTCTCGCCCCCCGAGATCTCGGCCATGATTCTGGGCAAGCTCAAGCGAGACGCCGAGGCCTATCTCGGCGAGACGGTCACCGACGCCGTGATCACCGTGCCCGCCTATTTCAACGACTCGCAGCGCCAGGCCACCAAAGATGCGGGGCGCATCGCGGGCCTGAACGTGCGCCGCATCATCAACGAGCCCACGGCCTCGGCCCTGGCCTATGGCCTCGACAAGAAAAAGGACGAGCGCATCGCCGTCTATGACCTGGGCGGTGGCACCTTTGATATCTCGATCCTGGACCTGGGCGACGGCGTCTTTGAGGTCAAATCCACCAACGGCGACACCTTTCTGGGTGGCGATGACTTTGACCAGCGCGTCATCGACTGGATCGTAGACGAGTTCCGCAAGGATCAGGGCATCGATCTGCGGAACGACCGCATGGCGCTGCAGCGGCTCAAGGACGCGGCCGAAAAGGCCAAGATCGAGCTTTCCACCACGCAGCAGACCGAGATCAACCTACCATTCATCACGGCCGATGCCAACGGCCCCAAGCACCTGAACCTGACGCTCACCCGCTCCAAGCTGGAGCAGTTGGTGGACGATCTGGTGGAGCGCACCCTCGGGCCGTGCCGCAAAGCCCTCGAGGACGCTGGGCTCAAGAAGGAAGATATCAACGAGGTCATCCTGGTCGGCGGGCAGACCCGTATGCCCATGGTGCAGCGCCGTGTCGAAGAGTTCTTTGGCAAGACGCCGCACAAGGGCATCAACCCCGACGAGGTCGTCTCGGTAGGGGCCGCCATCCAGGCCGGCGTGCTCGCTGGTGAAGTGGACGACGTGCTGCTCCTGGATGTGACCCCCCTCACCCTGGGCATCGAGACCCTGGGCGGCGTGGCCACGCCTCTGATCGAGCGAAACAGCACCATTCCGACGCGCAAGAGCCAGGTGTTCTCCACCGCGGCCGATAACCAGACCCAGGTGCAGATCAACGTGGTGCAGGGCGAGCGCCCTATGGCCACCGATAACAAGCAGCTCGGCACCTTTGTGTTGGATGGCATCCCGTCCGCGCCGCGCGGCATCCCGCAGATCGAAGTGACCTTTGACATCGACGCGGACGGCATCCTACACGTCTCGGCCAAGGACAAGGCCACCGGCCGCGAACAAAAGATCACCATCCAGGCTTCCAGCGGACTTGACGAAAACGAGATCGAGCGTATGGTCGATGATGCCAAGCGGCATGCCGACGACGACCGCCGACGCAAGGACGAGGTAGAGCAGCGCAACGAGGCTGACACCCTCGCCTATCAGGCCGAAAAGATGCTCCGGGATCTGGGGGACAAGGTTCCCGCCGAGAGCCGCAGCGACGTCGAGGAAAAGGTCAGCGCCGTTCGCAAGGCCCTGGAAGGCCAGGATCTGGCCGAGATCAAGCGCCGGAAGGACGCGCTCTCGCAGGCCATGCAAAAAGTGGGCGAGGCCGCCTACCAACAGGCCGACCCGGGCGAAGCTCCCGAGGGCCAAGCCCGAGGAGGCGGCGATGACGAGGGCACCGTTGAGGGCGAGTTCCGGGAGGTCTAGCTAGACCGTGCTGCGATGGAGCAGGTTAGGGGCGTGCTCGTCCCTAGCCTGCTCTTTGTCCAGATGCGAGAGCGAGGGTGCGCGCACAGATGACCGACGAGAAGCGTGACTATTACGAGGTGTTGGGCGTATCGCGAGACGCCTCGGCCGATGATCTCCGCCGAGCCTACCGCAGCTTGGCCCGCCGCTACCATCCCGACGTCTGCAAAGAGCCCCACGCCGAAGCGCGTTTCAAAGAGGTCAACGAGGCCTATCAGGTCCTCTCTGATGACGAGGCACGCGCCCGCTACGACCGCTACGGCCACGCGGGCCTGAACCAAGGCGGCTTTGAGGGGTTCACCGGCTTTGGCGGCTTTGAGGATATCTTTGAGGATCTCTTTGGCTTTGGCACGCGCCGCCCGCAGCGCCGTGGGCCAACCCGTGGCGCCGACCAGCGCCTCGACCTACAGATCACCTTTGAGGAGGCGGTGTTCGGCTGCACCAAGGACGTGCAGATCAACCGTCACGAGACCTGCCCCGAATGCCAGGGAAGCGGCGCCGAGCCCGGCACCAGCCCCACCCGTTGCCCCGAGTGCAACGGCACGGGCCAGATCCGCAGAGCGCAACAGTCCATCTTTGGACAGTTCGTCAACGTCACCACCTGCCCGCGCTGTGGCGGCCGCGGCGAGATTGTCACCACACCTTGCACCACCTGCCACGGGGGAGGCACCGTGGAGCGGCAGCGCCGCCTCTCGGTAGACATTCCCGCCGGCGTGGACGATGGCACCCGCATCCGCCTGAATGGCGAGGGCGAGGCCGGTTTGCACGGCGGCCCCCCTGGCAATCTGTACGTGTTCATCCATGTGGAGCCGCACCGCTATTTCGTGCGGCGCGAGAACGATATCCTGCTCAATATCGAGATCAACGTGGCCCAGGCCGCTCTGGGCGACATGGTCGACGTGCCCACCCTCGATGGCACCGAGCAACTCCGCATCCCCGCTGGAACGCAGAACGGCGCCATCTTTCGCCTGCGAGACAAGGGCGTTCCCTACCTCCGCCGTGGTGGGCGCGGCGATCAGATCGTCGTCGTCAATGTGGCTATTCCCACCAAGCTAAGCGACAAACAAAAGCAGCTCCTCCAGGAGCTGGGCGATACGCTGGATACCGACATTGTCCCCCAAGGACAGCGAGGTTTCGTGGAAAGGCTGCGAGATGCCCTCGGACTCTGAACGCTGGGTGCAGGTCTCGGTCTCGGTCCACCCCGATGCGGCCGATGACCTAACGCGCATCTTGAGCCTGAACTGCCCGGGCGGTGCAGCCATGGAAGAGAGCACCATAGCGCCGCCCGATCAACCTCCGCGTGTCACCATCAAGGGCTGGATCCCCGCCGCCGATCAGGATACCCGCCGCAAGCTAGAGATCGCCTTGTTGCTGCTCTCTCGCGACGAGAGCGTCTCGGAACCGGTCTTTCAGGAGCTGGCCTATGAGGATTGGTCGTCCTCCTGGAAGGAGCATTTCCGTCCGCTACGGATCGGTCGGCGCACCGTCATCGTCCCGTCTTGGTGCACCTATGACCGCCAGCCTGGCGACCTGATCATCACCCTCGACCCGGGCATGGCTTTTGGGACGGGGTTGCACGCCACCACGCGGCTCTGCCTCCAGGCCATGGAGCAGCAGCCCCTCAGCGGCCAGCGCGTGCTCGATGTGGGCTGTGGCTCGGGCATCCTCGCCATCGCGGCGGCGTTGCACGGAGCTACCTCGGTGGTGGCCATCGACAACGACCAGGTGGCCGTCACCGCTGCCCGCGAGAACGTGGAGCGTAACCTGGTCGCCGACCGGGTGCAGGTAGCCTGGGGCACCCTCCCCAGCCCCTCGGCAGGCGCGACGCCCACCCACGCCGATACAGGCTATGACCTGGTGCTGGCCAACATCCTGGCTGAGGTGATCGTGAGCATGGCCGCAGGCCTCACCCGCGCCACCCGCCCAGGCGGAACCCTGGTGCTCTCGGGCATCCTGGCTGAAAAGGGCGAGATGGTGCGCCAGCGCATGGCCGCAGAGGGCGTCGATATCCACACCACCCTCGCCGAAGGCGATTGGGTGGCGCTCGTCGGTCGGAGACGCTAGGTGGCCGCCCGGTTCTTTGTGCCGCCTGCCTGGGTGGAGGCCGAAGGCGCACGGATCGAGGGGGAAGCCGCCCATCGCATCGCCCGTGTGCTGCGCCTGCGCCCCGGCGACGTGGTGGAGCTGTGCGACGGATCGGGCCGAGTGTTCCAGGTTGAGCTGACCGAGGTCTCACCCCAGAGGGCTGGGGGGCGGGTGCGGGCGGTGAAGCGCCCCTCAGTCGAACCAGCGGTTCATCTCACCCTCTACCAGGCCGTCATCCGCGAAAAGCGCATGGCCTGGCTGATGGAAAAGGCGACCGAGGTAGGCGTCAGCCGGTTTGTGCCCGTGACGACCGAACGGACCGTGCGCGCCCAAGAGGGGCGTGTAGACGCGCCGCGGCTGCGCCGCTGGGAACGGATCGTCCGCGAGGCGGCCGAGCAGTCCCGCCGCACCCGTCTGCCCGAGGTGGTGGAGGCGATGACCTTCAGCCAGGCGTGCGAGGAGCATCAGGGCCTTGGGCTGATCTGCGCCGCCCGGGCCGAGGCGCCCTCGCTTCAGCAGGCGTTGCAGGATCGGCGCCAAGAAGGGCCGGGGGGTGTCGATCTGTTCATCGGGCCGGAAGGCGGCTGGAGCCCTGCTGAGATCGAACTAGCCATCGCGGCGGGGTTGCGCCCCGTTAGCCTGGGGCGCCGTATCTTGCGCTCCGAGACCGCCGGCGTGGTGGCATCGGCCCTGACGCTGGCGGCGCTGGAAGAGAGCCTCTAGGAACTCGCCAGCCTAGTGCATGGCGGAACGGATCACGGGCAGGTCGACATAGTAGAGGATGGCGGCCGACGCCAGCATCGACGCCACAAAGGTGATCAGCATGGCATAGTCCACCACGGGGCCGGCCTCGCCCATGGTGGCGACACCTGCGATGAGCACCAGTAGATGCACCAGGATGCTGAACCCCTGAAGAAACACGGTTGCGGTATGGCTCCAGGCGCGGCGTCGCAGGAGGTTCACGGCCACCAGGCCAAACAACACCGCCACCACCGCCCACAGCGCCAGCGGAGCGCTGGCCAAGAGCGACGGAGGTTTGATCATCGGTGCTACCCACTGAAAAAGCGCCACCAGCCACAACCCGATCGGCAACCGTCTATCCATGGTATCGCCCTCCTAGCGCAGGATTAGGCAAGTATAGCGTCGCCCCAAGGGGGTGTCAATCGTGGCCGCCCACGCCATGCCCCCTCCCATCGGTGACAACGCCCGACCAAGAGGAGACCGCATGCTGAGCATCTGCGGCCAAACATTCGACCCACGCCTGATCATCCTGGACAAGGATGGGACCCTCATCGCCTTTGACAGCCTCTGGCAAGCGTGGTTTCGCCTTTTCCTGAAGGAGCTAGAGGCCAGCGTCGAATTCGGCCCGGGCCTGAGCGCCTCTCTACCGACCCTCCTGGGCTATGATGCCGACACAGGGATCTGGGATCCCGAGGGCCCGCTGACGCTCGCCTCCACAGGCGAACTGGTGCTGCTCCTGGCGGGGCTGCTCTATGCCCACGCCAATCTCGGCTGGAACGAGGCCATCGAACGGGTGCGCCAGGCCGAACGACGAGCGCGCGCCGCGCTCCCCGTGGAAGAGCTGGTCCGCCCCATCGGCGATGTGGCCGGCACCCTGGCGCGGTGGCGCGATGCCGGCATTCGGCTGGCCGTCGCCACCACCGACGAGCGAAAACTCACGCAAAAAACGCTGACGATCCTGGGTATCGAGCACCTCTTTGAGGCGGTGCTCTGCGGAGACGATGGGGTGCCCCTCAAACCCGCTCCGGACATGGCCCTCTGGCTCTGCGAGCGCTTGGGCGTGCCCGCCAGAGAGACCCTGGTCATCGGCGACACCACGGGCGACCTGGCCATGGCCCAGGCCGCAGGCGCCATGGCCGCCGTGGCCGTGCTCTCGGGCGCCAGCATTGCCGAGGATCTGGCCCGCTACACCGATCTGATCATCCCAGACATCCACCACGTCCAGCTTGTGGCCCAGAAAGGGGATACGCACCCATGAGCGAGCGCCCTGCCCCCCGCTATCAGGGGTATATCCTCGATCTCGACGGCACCGTCTATTTGGGGGACAAGCTCATCCCGGGCGCCGCCGAGACCATCGCCTGGGTGCGCCGGCACGGGCGTCGTGTGGTCTTTCTCTCCAACAAGCCGCTGGAGCCACGCTCCCACTATGCCGCCAAACTCACCCGGCTGGGGATTCCCGCTGCCCCCGATGATGTCATCAACTCGACCCAGTCGCTGCTCCACTATATGCGGCGAGAGCACCCACACGCTCACGTCTGGGTGGTTGGGGAGCCCTTGCTCCTGGAAGAGTTCCGCGAGGCGGGCTTTTTTATCTCGGAGGATCCATCGGCCATCGAGGTGGTGGTAGCCGCCTTTGATCGGACGCTGGACTATGCCAAGCTGAACACAGCGCACCAGGCGCTGGTCCGAGGCGCCCGCTTTTATGCCACCAATGCCGATCGCACCTGCCCCATCGAAGGGGGCGAGATTCCCGATTGCGCCGGCGTCATCGCCTTTCTGGAGGCCACCACGGGGCGCCAGGTCGAGCTGGTGGCAGGCAAGCCTTCGCCCCACATTCTGCAAGCGGCCCTTGGGCGCCTCGGTTTCGCCAGAGAGGCATGCCTGATGGTGGGCGACCGACTGGCCACCGATATGGCTATGGGCCGCGAGAACGGCGTGGATACGGCCCTGGTGCTCTCAGGCGTCACCGACCGAGCGGCCCTGGCGGCAAGCGACATCCAGCCCACCCACGTGTTGGCTTCCATCGCCGACCTGCCCTAGAGCGAGCGCAAGGTGACAAAGCGGTAAGCGTCGACAGGCTCGAATCCCAAGGCACGGTACGCCCGCATCGCGCCCACGTTGGATTCGCGGACGGTGAGGACTACCAGGGGTTTGGTGAGGAACACATCCGCCGCCAAGGCCGAGACCACACTCTGGGCATAGCCCCGCCTTCGGTAGGCGCGGCGCGTATACACTGCCGCCGCCAACGAAAGCTGGGGGATATCCACCTCAATGGCGGCCATGGCGGCCACCATGCCATCGACCTCTACCAGATAGGTCCCATCGTCGATGTAGCGCTTGGCGATGCGTCTCGCCCACCGCGTGGGGATCAGGTGGCGGGCGACGCCGAAGTACTCGGCCTCAAAACTGATGCGCAGCTCGGCCACCACGTCGAGATCGGCCATCGAGGCCCGCCGCACCGGGCCGACCTGTGTTGGCCGGTGGCTGGCGGCATCGAGCTGACAGAGAACCTCGACCTCGTCTTGGATCGGACGCAGCCCCTGCCCTCGCAACGGTGGCAGGAGCGGGCCGACCAAACGTTCCAGGCCCGAGACCATGCGCACATCGCGCGACGCCAGGTCAGAGGCCATCTCGGGCACCACACGCTCGTCGGTCCAGTGTGGAAAACAGCGCCCCTCGCGGGTGAGGCCGCACACGCCCCGAATGACGCCGTCTAGCTCATAGGTGAACGTCTCAGGGCGACGCGCAAAAACGGCGCGTTGGGCATGTGCCAATTCGCCCAGCAAGAACATGGTGCCGAGGCAATGTTGCCCTAGATACGCTCCGAGACTCGACGGGGCGTCATGCGCCTTGGGCGCAGCGCTACGGTCCGGCATTTGGCCACCGCCCTCTTGGAGAGGGGTCTCCGCGTGACTACAATAGGGCCAAGGGGATCAAGAGAAAAGCGGCGGGCTCCAGAGTCCGCCGCTGCACGCCCAAGAGCTGCTAGGCCTCGGTCCAGCTTTCGCAGGTCATGGCGTCCGGGCAGCGCTCGCACTGCCGCCTGATGGCACTGCCAGAGAGAAGGCGAATGTTCACCGAATCAGGAAGGTCCTTTGTGCAATAGCCATGGCCCTCGACCATTGCATAGTGCGTGCACTCGGGGCAACGCTGACCCTTTTTGGCTCGTTTCCTATCGAACAGACCCATCGCACCACTCCTGTATCTCCTGAGTAGGGGCGCTCTACTCCAGACGCCCCTCCGACGCCTGAACTCGCCCGAGTATACGGTTCAGGCCCCAGAGCGTCAAAACGAGGCCGATCGCCCTACCCAACCAGACCTGAGGAGAGCTATGTTGGCCCAAGCCGCCGTACTCACCGCCTTTGGCGAGCCCCTCGAGACCCGCGAGATCGCTATACCTCCGTTGCGCGCAGGGCAAGTGCTCGTCGCCATCGAGGCAGCCGGCGTCTGCGGCTCGGACGTGCACATGTGGCGCGGTCGCGATCCGCGTACCCCCCTGCCGATGGTGCTAGGGCACGAGGGCGTGGGCCGCGTCGTCGAGACGGCCGGCCCCACAGAGGACGTGAACGGCCGCCCCCTGGAGCCGGGCATGCGCGTGCTATGGGAACGCGGGGTTACCTGCGGCACCTGCTACCAATGCGCCGTCGCGCACCAGCCGGGTCTATGCCCGCATCGCTGGGTCTATGGCATCCATCGCGGCCTGGAGGAGAGCCAGGGCCCCGGCGGCTGCTATGCGACCCATCTGATTCTAGATCGCCGCACCAGCATGTGGCGCCTACCCGAGGATGACGATCCTGCCGCCTATGTGGCCGCAGGCTGCTCGGGCGCCACGGCGGCCCATGCGGTTGAGGCCGCGGGAGTGCGGCCCGGGCATACGACGGTGATTCTGGGGCCTGGCCCCTTGGGAGCCTATGCCGCGGCCCTTGCTCGCCAAGCGGGCGCCGAGCACGTCATCGTCATCGGCGGCACGCCCGACCGCCTGGCCTTTTGCCAGCAACTGGGCGCCACCCACACCATCAACCGCCATGAACTCGCCATCGCCGCGCGCCGCCAGCAGGTGCTGGACCTCACCCACGGTAGGGGCGCCCATGCCGCCATCGAGGCGTCGGGCAGCATTGCGGCGGCCACCGAGGCCCTCAGCCTGGTGGCGACAGGCGGCTCGGTGGCGCTGGCTGGGTTCGGCACGCCCGTGGGCGCCATGAGCCTGCTGCCGTTCGAGGATCTGGTGCGTCGCAACGTTCGCCTCCAGGGCGTCTGGGTCAGCGATGCGCGCCATACCGACACGGCCCTGTCTTTGGTGCGCTCCAACCCCACCCTCTTGGGAGGGATGGTCACCCACCGCCTGCCCCTGGGTGAGGCCACCCAAGCGTTGGAGCTGGTCGAGGAACGTGTTGCGGCCAAAGCCGTCATCGTACCAGAGGTGGCATAGCCGCCCTCCCTTGCCCATTCATATCCGGTAGAGAGCCGAGCGCCATCGATGGATGACATACGCCAGCCGTTGGAACCCAAGCTAGCCAGCCTTCCCGAAAAGCCCGGCGTCTACCTGATGCGAGACGTCCAGGGTCGCGTGATCTATGTGGGCAAGGCGCTGGTGCTACGCCACCGGGTGCGCTCCTACTTTGGCGAGACGGCTCTGCGTGACGCCAAGACCGCGCGTCTGGTCGCCGATATCGCCGACCTGGAATGGATCGTCACCGAGAACGAGTTGGAGGCCCTCATCCTCGAGGCCCAGCTCATCAAGCGGCATCACCCCCGCTACAACATCCGCCTCAAGGACGACAAGCGTTACCCCTATATCAAGATCACCATGGAAGAGGATTTCCCACGCGTGGTCCTGGTGCGCCAGATGCAGGCCGACGGCGGGCGCTACTTTGGACCGTTCACCTCCTCCCAAGCGGTGCAGCAGAGCCTGGAGCTGGTGCGTCGGCTGTTCCCCTACCGAACCTGCAACCGCGAGATCACGGGGCAGGACCGCCGTCCGTGCCTCTACTATCATATCGAGCGCTGCTCGGGGCCGTGCATCGGCGCCATCGGCCGCGAGGCGTACCGCAAGACCATGGAACGGATCGCGCTCTTTTTGGAGGGGCGCCAGGAAGAGGTCGTCGCGGGCCTGCGCCAAGAGATGGCGACGGCCGCCGAGAGCCTCGCCTACGAGCGGGCCGCCAAGTTGCGTGACGAGATCGCCGCCATCACCCAGATCATCGAGCGGCAACGCATCGTCTCGTCACATCTCAAGGACCACGACTTTGTGGCCTTTGCCCGCGCCAACGGCGATGCCTGCGTGCAGGTGTTCTTTGTGCGCAACGGCAGATTGATCGGCCGCGACTATTTCGTGCTCGGCGGCACCACCGACGCCTCCGACGACGAGATCGTGCGTTCTTTCCTGGTCCAGTTCTACGAGCAGTCGGCCACGATCCCGCCCGAGGTAGTGGTACCTAGCGATCTAGACAACCTCGGCGTGATGGAAGAGTGGCTGCGCCAGCGGCGCGGCAGCCGCGTGGCCATCAGGGTCCCCAAGCGGGGCGACCGTCGCGAGGTGCTAGAGCTGGCCCAGGAGAACGCCGTCGAGACGCTTCGCAACCTGCGGGCCGAATGGGATGCCGACCGCAGCAAGCACGTCGAGGCCCTCACCGAGCTGCAGGAGGCGTTGGGGTTGCCGCAACCGCTGGGGCGCATCGAGTGCTATGACATCTCACACACCCACGGCATGGGAGCCACGGGCAGCATGGTGGTGTTCGTGCAGGGGGCGCCCAGCAAGAGTGACTATCGGCGCTTTCGCATCAAGGACGCCAAGGGGGGCGATGACTATGCCGCCATGGCCGAAGTGCTCACGCGACGCTTTGCCCGCGCCCGCGCCGCGGAACAGGCCGATGCGCCAGGGGCGCGCGGTAGCCGCTGGGCGCTCATGCCCGATCTGGTGATCGTGGATGGGGGCAAGGGCCAGCTACACGCCGGGGTGGCCGCCATGGCCGAGGCGGGCGTGGATCATGTGCCCATCGCCGCCCTAGCCAAGCGCGAGGAAGAGCTCTTTCTGCCGGGCGCAGACGAACCGTGCATCCTCGCACCCGGCTCGCCCGCCCTGCATCTCGTCCAGCGCATCCGCGACGAGGCGCACCGCGTGGCCGTCAGCTACCATCGCAGCATTCGCAGCAAAGAGAGCACCCGCTCGGCGCTAGAGGACGTGCCCGGGATCGGGCCCAAGCGGCGCCAGGCCCTGCTCAAGGCGTTCGGCTCGATCGAAGGCATTCGCCGGGCCAGTGTGGATGAGCTTGCCGCCGTGCCCGGCATGACCCGACCCGTCGCCGAGCGCCTACACCAGCAGCTCTAGTCGGAGAGATCGTCGTCGCTGCCACGGCGGGGCGGCAGCACCACCACCGTAACGCCATCTCCGCCCTCGGCCAACGTGCCCGCCCGATACTCGGATACCAAGGGATGGCCCTGCAGATGCTCTCGCACCACCTGCTTGAGCACGCCCATGCCCTTGCCATGGATGATCGAGCACCACGGGAGCCCGGCCAGATATGCGCTGTTCAGGTAGCGCTCCAGATCGGTCGCCACGTCCTCGGCACGGTAGCCCCGCAGGTCCAGCTCGGTCCCTGGCGAGACCACCTTGGGCTCGGACGCGCGCGGCGCAGAGACCTTTTCGTTGGGCGCAGGGGCGATCCGCTCCAGCGTCTCGGGCTGAGCTCGCAGCCGGAGGTTACCCACCCGCACCTCGGCCTCCTGGTCATCCACGCTGAGCACCTCGCCCGTCTGCCCCAGGTGCGCGATGCGCACCGTATCGCCGGGCTGCAGTGCTATGCGTCGAGATCGAGGCTGAGGTGCTGGCTCGGGCCGGGGCTCGAACCGCTCTTCCAGCTCGCGATGCCGCAGGGTTACCTCGCGCACCGCCTGGGCGCGGTCGGGGCTCGCCGTCGCCTGGCGGCGTAATTCGGCCAGATCTCGCTCCAGCGCTTCGAGCAGACGCCGCCCCTCCTCGCGGGCCTCCTCCAGGATCCGCTCGCGGGAGGCCTCGGCGTCCGCAATCTGTCGCCGCAGATCCTCTTCCAGGCGGGTGGACCTTCGGAGCCGCTTCTCGGCTTCGCCGCGGGCGTGCTCGGCCTCATCGCGCGCCTCGCGCACGCTCTCGAGCAGGGCATCAGCCTCCATATCCTGCGGGGAGACCAGCGCCGCCGCCCGGGCCAGGATCGCTTGGCCCAGCTCCAGCCGCCGGGCGATGGCCAGGGCGTTGCTTCGGCCCGGCACACCGATCGTTAGCTTGTAGGTGGGCGAGAGCGTCTCCACATCGAACTCGACGCTGGCGTTCTGGATGCCCTCGGTGCCAAAAGCAAACAGCTTGAGCGTGGAATAGTGTGTCGAACACACCGCTGTGCAGCCCAAGTCCAGTAACGCCTCCAGCAGAGCCTGGGCCAGGGCAGCCCCCTCTACCGGATCGGTGCCGGCGCCTAGCTCGTCCAGCAACACCAGCGACCGCGGCGTCGCTTGGCCCAAAATGCTGACCACATGCGTCATGTGCGACGAGAACGTAGAAAGGCTCTGTTCGATGCTCTGCTCATCACCGATATCGGCATAGACGCCCTCATAGACGGGCAAGGAAGACCCTTCCGCCGTGGGGATATGCATGCCAGCTTGGGCCATCGCCGTCAGCAGCCCGATAGTCTTGAGCGCCACCGTCTTGCCGCCCGTGTTGGGCCCGGTGATCAGCAGGATCCGCGCGTCAGCGCCGACCTTGACGTCGATGGGGACCACAGTATCAGCGGGCAGCAGCGGGTGCCGCGCCGCCAGGAGACACAGAGCTGCCGGCGACGCGTCATCCCGCCGAGCAACTGCAAAATCGACGATCTCGGGCGGGCGAGCCCGCAGGGCAAAGCTGTACTGCGCACAGGCCAACCAGAGGTCGAGATCGGCCAACACCTCCACGTCATGCTCGATGACGTCGGCATTCTCCCCGACAGCCTCGGTGAGCTCGGTCAGGATCCGCTCGATCTCGTGGCGCTCCGCTGACCGCAGCTCTTGCACTTGGTTGCCCAGCTCGATGGTTGCCAGCGGCTCGATGAACAGCGTGGCCCCGCTGGCAGACGTGTCGTGGACGATGCCGGGGATCCGCCCCTTGAACTGGATCTTGAGGGGGATCACATACCGCCCGTTGCGCTCGGTGATGATCGGCTCTTGCAGGTAAGGCGCATTGTTGCCATCCGCGATCATCCGCCGTAGGCGATCCGAGAGACGGTCTTGGGCCAGTCGCAGCTCCCTGCGAATCTGCGCCAGCTCTGGCGATGCGGCATCGAGGACGTTGCCGTCGTCATCCAGGCATCGCCCGATCTCTTCGGCCAGATCAGAGAGCGGCTCAATCTGCGCGGCCTTGTCTGCCAGCACCGGGTACTCGTCCTCGAGGCGAACCAGCAGGGTGCGCAGAATGCGGGCGGCTCGCAGCGTGCCACGCACTTCGAGCAGCTCGTGTGGCTGAAGCATGGCCAGGATGCCGGCGCGC
>CAZUZB010000008.1:32794-36893 GCA_964624695.1 uncultured Anaerolineales bacterium
GCCTCTGCCGCACCTCGTAGCGGTCCGTCGAAGGACGCAGCGACAGCGCCATCTGTCGGCCGGCAGAAAAGGAGGTATGCTGGGCCAACTGGCTCAGGATCTTGTCAAACTCGAGCGTTCTGAGATCATGCTCGTTCACGATGCGGCCTTTGCCTCTCTCGCCGAGCGATATACGGTGCTCGGCAGCCATACGCACAAATCCCCGGTCTCTGCCCAACCCGTACTCGCTGGCAAGAGACCGGGGACCTGCAGGGATCGATAGAGCGGGCGACGCGATTTGAACGCGCGACAATCTGCTTGGAAGGCAGAGGCTCTGCCAACTGAGCTACGCCCGCAGGTCGGGGTGAGAGGACTTGAACCTCCGACTTCAGCGTCCCAAACGCTGCGCGCTACCAGGCTGCGCCACACCCCGCCGAGTCAAGTATAGGCAGGGGAGTAGATATCGTCAAAGGCGAGGGTCTCAGAGAACTCTGCGAGGTGGCGCTGAGAGGACAGAGCATCGTAGCCCACGAAAGTTGCATAACTTGTCAGATGCATCCCGAATGCAGCTACTCCCGCTTCGAACAGCCATTATCCCACATCCGCCTGTGCGGCTGCCGCAAAGCGGCTTTGACCCTCTCGATAGCGCAACGTATAATCTCGCAACAATCACCATGCTGCCACCGCTATGTGATCGCCATGCCAGCCAGGCTGGAACCCCGCCCAGAAGGAGGCGTTGTGCGCAAACGCGAGCTAGGCAAGGATCTGCTGATCCTGCTGCTCTTGATGATCATCTCGGTGGCATTCTTTTGGCAGCAGACCGTCGGCGGCAAGACCATGCTGCCCGCCGACAATGTCTTTGTGCAACAACCTTGGGCCACCTATGCCCCTGAAGCGGGCGTCATCGTCCCGCACAACGGTCTCCTCAGCGATCTCTACCTCCAGAACTATGTCTGGAAGCGCTTTACGCTGAACAGTATCCGAGGGCGCTCGCTACCGCTCTGGAACCCGTACATCTTTGCCGGCATGCCCTTTCTGGCTTCTGGCCAGCACTCGGCCATCTACCCGTTCAGCATCATCTTTTACGTGCTCCCGCTGACGGCGGCCTATGGCTGGTTCGCTGCGCTGCACATGTTCCTCGCCGGAACCACCATGTACATCATGGCGCGCACCTTTCGCCTCAGCCGGTTGGGGGCGTCTATCGCGGGCGTGGCCTTTATGCTCGCAGGATTCACGGTCATCAGCCACGTCTTTCCCATGATCATGGCGGCCGCCGTGTGGTTGCCGTTGCTCCTGGCCGTCATCGAAAAGCTGGCGAACCTGACCGACGAGGGCCAGACGCGTCTGGTGGGCTACCTGCCCTATGCGGTTGTCGGATCGGTAGCCATCGGATTGGTGTTCCTGGCTGGCCACCCCGAGATGTATTATTACGTTGCCCTGGTGTGCGGGCTCTTTGCCATGTACCGTCTGGTACGCACAGCGCTGACCACCAGGCAGGCTGGCGCCGTGGGCAAGGTAGCCTTGGTGCTCGGTGGCATGGTAGTGGTCGGCGCAGGGCTCGGGTTTGCCCAATGGGGACCGCTGCTGGAGCTGGTCCAGAGCAATTTCCGCGAGGGCAGCGCGTCCTTCCAGGAGGTGCTGGGCTGGGCCTGGCCCAAGCGGCGTATCATCTCGATGTTCGTGCCCGACTTTTTCGGGAACCCCTCACACCACAGCTACTTTGATCTCTACCAGTGGCGCAGTGTAGCCATCCGCCAGGACTATTACGGGAATCTCGTCACCAGCCCCTACTGGGGCATCAAGAACTATGTCGAGGGCGCTGGGTACCTCGGCTTTGCGGCGAGCGTGCTGGCCCTCGTAGCCCTGCTACGGCGCAAGGGGCGCCATCTGGGCTTTTTGGCGGGCATGGCGCTGATTTCCCTCCTGTTCATCTTTGGCTCCCCGCTCTATATCGTCGTGTTCAAACTGCCCGGCCTGAGCCAGGTGCACTCGCCGTTCCGCTGGATCTTTCCCTTTACGGTGTGCGCCACGCTGATGGCCGGCATGGGCGCCGATGCCCTCTGGCAGGGGCGCGAGCTGGCTCGAGGACGTGGCCTGGGAGGACTCCTGGATGGCCTGGCGCACAAGGCGCTGCCATGGTTGGTCCTGGCGGCAGGCTTGGGCGGGACGGCGATCCTGGCGGGGGTTCTGGTCTTCAAAGAGCGCCTGCTCTCGCTGGCCGACCGCGCCATTCAGAGGCTGGCGCTGGCGCCCAACGCCTTCTCTGGGCCCGAGATGTTTGTCTCGTACATGTTCCGGAATTTCGCCATTCTGGCAGCGGCGATGCTGCTGACAGGCATCGTGCTCTTGCTGCATCGTAAACTCAAGAGCGCGCGACTTTGGGGCGCGTTGATCATCCTGGCCATCGTGGCCGAGGCGTTCGTCATCTCGTGGGGCTTTTTCCCCGCCGTGGATCGCGACCTGGTGGGTTACCGTACCCCCGTGGCCGACTTTTTCGCGCAGGACACCGAGACCTACCGCATCGCCACCTACGCCCCCACGGGCGGCCGTCCCTTTATCGCCAATAGCCCCTGGTTCTATGATCTGCAGGATATCAGCGGCTATGATTCCATCATCCCCGCCCAGTATGTCGAGTACATGCAGCTACTGCAGGGGCAACACGAGCTGCTCTATAACCGCATCAGCCCTCTCACGGAGGAGCAGGCGCTGGACTCGCCCTTGCTCCATATGCTCAACGTCAAGTATGTGATCACCGACCTGAAAGACGAGATCCACTCTGCAGGCTACACGCTGGTCTACGAGGACGAGGTCCGCGTCTACCGCAACGAAAACCATCTGCCGCGAGCCTATCTCGTGGCGAATGCCGTGTATCTGGAGGACGCCAACGAGCGCAAGGCAGCCCTGCGCAGCGCTGACCCACGGGAGGTCGTGCACCTGGAGGTGGCCCCGCCCCTGGAGACGCGTGAGACCATCCCCCCGGCATTCACGGGCGAGGTCGAGTCGCTGCGCTATGGCGCCAATGAGATCACCATCCTGGTGGATACGCCCATCGAGAGCTACCTGGTGCTGAATGATTCCTGGGCTCCAGGATGGCGCGCCTATGTCCGCCCAGCGGATGCTGAAGACCCCCTGGACTCGGAACAAGAGCTCGACATCCTGCGGGCCAACCTGAACTTTCGCGCCGTGGTGGTCCCAGAGGGGCGACACGTGATCCGCTTCAAGTACACGCCCGATAGCATCAAGCTGGGGTTGTACGTCAGCTTTGTCGCCGGAATGGTGCTGCTCTTGGGGCTGGCTCTCTGGGTTTGGTCGCGTTGGTTCCGCGTCACCCAAGAGGAGGAAGAGGCTCAGCGCGTCTCCAAGAACACCGTGGCGCCCATCGCCCTCAACCTGGTGAACCGCGTCATCGACATGGTCTTTGCCATGTTGATGCTGCGTCTGCTGGGCCCCATCGATGCCAGCGAGTACTATTATGCCGTTTTGCTCATCAGTTGGCTAGATATCCTGACCAACTTTGGGCTGAACACGCTGATCACCCGTGAGGTGGCCAAGAACCGCGCCGACGCCAACCGCTACCTCAGCAACGGGGTGGTGGCCCGCATGCTGCTCTGGGTGGGCGCCGTGGTCGGGCTGGGCGCCTTTTTGCTGCTCCAGAACCTAGTGGCGCCCGTGCATCCCGCCACCTTTGTGGCCATCGCCCTGTTTGCCATCGCGCTGATCCCCAGCAATGTCGCCGCGACCATCAGCGCCGTCTTTCAGGGCCACGAGCGCATGGGCGTGCCCGCCGCCATCAGCACCCTCACCACGCTGCTCAAGGTGACCTTGGGCGCAGCGGTGCTGGTGCTCGGGTTCGGTTATGTGGGGCTGGCGGGCGTCTCCATCGGTGTGAACATCGTGACCATGGTGGTCCTATACCTGCTCCTGCGGCGGTGGCTCTTTGAGCCCCACGCGGACGTGTCGTTCCAGTTCCAGAAAGAGATGCTGCGGATCTCCTATCCGCTGATGCTGAACAACCTGCTGGCGACACTGTTCTTCAAGGTCGCCGTCATCCTGCTCAAGTGGCGAGTGCCCGATCCACGGGTCGTGGGATGGTACAGCACGGCCTACAAGTATATCGACG
>CAZUZB010000008.1:36993-44502 GCA_964624695.1 uncultured Anaerolineales bacterium
GTGCCCGATCCACGGGTCGTGGGATGGTACAGCACGGCCTACAAGTATATCGACGCCGTGGGCGTGATACCCGCTTACTTTACCATGGCGGTCTTTCCCCTGATGTCTCGTTACGCAGCCGAATCGCACGACGCCTTGATGAGATCCTACCAGTTCGCCATCAAGCTGCTGCTCACCATCGCCCTGCCAAGCGCGGTGGTGGCTTCGTTCTTTGCGCGAGAGCTGGTGCTGATCTTGGGCGGTAGCGCTTTTCTCCAGGCCACGCCGCTCTTGGCGGTGATGATCTGGTACATGCCTTTTGGCTTTGTGAACTCGGTCACCCAGTACGTGCTCATCGCCCTGGACCAACGGTCGTTCCTCACCAGAGCATTTGCCATCGGGCTCACGTTCAACGTGGTCGCGAACCTGATCCTGATCGAGGTGATGGGTTACCGCGCTTCGTCGTTCGTGATGGTCGCCTCCGAGCTGGCGTTGCTCATCCCCTTTGCCTGGGGCGTGCAGCGGCACCTGGCGCCCGTCCCCTGGCTTGGCCTCATCTGGAAGCCGTTGGTCTGCACAGCGCCCACGGCCCTCCTGATGGCACTCTTGCCGCACCGCTATGCTATCATTGGGGCCGTGGTCGGCCTGGTACTCTATGCCCTGGGCATGTGGAAGCTGGAGGCCTTTGGCGAACAGGAACGGCTCACGCTACGCAAGGCGCTGCCTGTGGAGAGGCTTTGGTCACGCATGCACAGTTGGCTACCCATCGCCCCCGTCTAGTGCCGTCCCATGCGCCGCAGAGAGGCGACGCCTCACAAAGGAGAAAGAGATGGCCGAGTTGGCAACGGTTCAGAACATCGCCCAGTTTGTGGATTCCGAGGTCGTCCTCCATGGCTGGCTCTACAACAAGACCGACAAGGGCCGCCTGAAATTCCTGCAGATCCGCGATGGCACGGGCATCATCCAAGGGGTCGTCTTCCAAAAGGACGTCTCCACAGCCTGCTTTGAGAACGCCGAGCGGCTGACGCAGGAATCCGCGCTGGTGGTCAGGGGCACGGTGCGTCAGGACGACCGCGCGCCTGGCGGGCACGAGCTCGCGATCCATGATATCGAGATCGTGCAGATCGCCGAGGAGTACCCGATCACCCCCAAGGAACATGGCATCGAGTTCCTGATGGAGAACCGCCACCTGTGGCTGCGTTCGTCGCAGCAATGGGCCACCCTGCGCGTGCGGGCGACCGTGATTCGCGCCATCCGAGATTGGCTGGATAGCCACGGGTTTTTGCTGGTGGACGCGCCCATCCTGACCCCTTCCTCCTGCGAGGGCACGACGACGCTCTTTGAGACCGAGTACTTTGGCGAAAAGGCCTACCTGACCCAGAGCGGACAGCTCTATAACGAGGCCACCTGCGCCGCCTTTGGCAAGACCTACTGCTTTGGCCCGACCTTTCGCGCGGAAAAGAGCAAGACCCGTCGCCACCTGATCGAGTTCTGGATGGTAGAGCCAGAGATCGCCTACGCCACGTTGGACGACATCATGGCCGTGGAGGAGCAGTTCGTCTCCTATATCATCGGCCGCTGCCTCGAGGAGCGAGCCGAGGAGCTCAAGACGCTGGAGCGCGATACAGCGTCGCTCGAAGCCATTGAGCCTCCCTTTGCCCGCATCAGCTACAACGACGCCATCGCCATGCTGGAACAGAGCGATGACCCACTCCCCTGGGGCGAGGATTTCGGCGCGCCCCATGAGACCTATGTGGCCAGCCAGTTCAGCAAGCCCGTGTTCGTGCACCGCTACCCCGCCCAGTGCAAGGCGTTCTATATGGAGGCCGACGCCAACGATCCCAGGCTGTCGCTCTCGGTCGACCTCCTCGCCCCCGAGGGGTATGGCGAGATCATCGGCGGCGGGCAGCGCACCAGCAGCCTGGAGCTTCTCGAACAGCGCCTCCGCGAGCACAACCTGCCACCCGAGCCCTTTGCCTGGTACCTGGATCTGCGGCGGTATGGCTCGGTTCCCCATGCTGGTTTTGGCCTGGGGGTCGAGCGCACCGTCACCTGGATCTGTGGCATTCACCATATCCGCGAGACCATCGCGTTCCCGCGCACGTTGGGGCGCATCTATCCCTAGCCGGAGCACTGGCGCCAGATTGAGAGTCTTTGCATGTCCAAACAGACCATCGTCCTGCTAGTCTTGGGGCTTTTGCTGCTATGTGGGCTCCTGACGCTGTGCGTGGCCGGGACGGCCGCCTTTTTCGTGCTGCGGCCTACGCCCGGCATCGAGCTAGGCGACCACGCCACCGCCCTACCCCCGTCCACCGCCAGCCCAGATGCAGATCCTACCCAAGCCCCTGCCCCCAGCGGGGGCACCCTGACGCTCTTTGGCGGCCTGCCGCCCACCCTGGACCCCGCCATGGTGCAGGATAGCACCTCGGCCGAGTATGTGGTGCATCTCTTTAGCGGGCTGGTGGCGCTCAACAGAGATGCCGAGATCGTCCCCGACTTGGCGACCGATTGGGACGTAACCGATGGGGGCACCACCTATACGTTCTACCTCTCGCCCGACGCGCGCTTTAGCGACGGGCGCGCCATCACGGCGGAGGACGTGGCCTTTTCCATCGAGCGGGCGCTATCTCCAGCGTTGGGCTCTCCCGTAGCCATGAGCTACCTCGATGACCTCGTGGGAGCGCGCGCGTATGCCCTGGGCCAGGCAGACCATGTGGAGGGCGTCCAGATCGTCGATGACCAGACCATCCGCCTGGTGATCGACGCCCCCAAAGCCTACTTTTTGGCCAAGCTGACCTATCCGACCTCTTATGTTGTGGATCGCAACCAGGTGACCAGTGACTCCTCCTGGATGCTATCGCCCGTGTGCAGCGGGCCGTTCGTCCTTCGGGAGATCGACCGCGATCACCTTGTGCTGGCGAGGAACACCCATTATGGGGGACGCACCCCGAGCCTCGACACGGTGACCTATCTCTTTGCGGGCGGCCAGCCCATGACCATGTATGAGAATGGCGAGATCGACATCGTCTCCGTGACCCCCTATGAGGTCGAGCGCATTCTGGATCCGCGCAACCCTCTTTTCAGCGAGCTCCACACCGAGCCCGAGGCTTCGGTTCGCTATCTAGCATTCAACACGCAAGTGCCCCCGTTCGACGATCCCATTGTGCGCCAAGCCATCGCCATGGCCATCGACAAGGACCGCCTGGCCGACCTGGTCTATCGCGGAACGGCCCTGCCCGCCCGAGGCATCCTGCCGCCCGCGCTCCCCGACCATGACCCCACCTACCAGGGGCTGGTCTACGATCCCGAGGCCGCGCGCGATCTCCTGGCGACCTCGCGCTACGCGGACGCCATGCCCGCGCTGGTGCTCAGCACGGCGGGCTCGAGCGCGCAGTTGGGTTCCGAGGAGCGCGCCATCCTGGCGATGCTGGAGGAGAACCTCGGCTTGGAGATACGCGTCGAGCAGATCGAGTGGGCGGACTTTCTCGAGGATCTGAACCAGGAAAAGTTCCAGATGTATCTCTCGGGCTGGATCGCCGACTATCCCGATTCGCAGAACTTTCTCGACCTGCTATTCCATAGCGCCAGCGGCCAGAATCGCGGCGGCTATGCCAGCGCCGAGGTTGACGCCATTCTGGAAGCTGCACGCGCAGAGTTGGACCCCGATCGCCGCACCGATCTGTATCGCCAGGCCGAGCGGATGATCGTGGAGGATGCCCCATGGGTGCCGCTAACGCACAGCATCGGCCACACACTGGCCAAGCCGCACGTTCAGGGGTATCGCTCGTCCTCGGCCATCTACCCGTGGTTGTGTGATATCCAGCTGACCCCCTAGACCCCTCAGCCAGGCCGAGCGAGGCCATCGTGGCGCCGCTATTGCCAGAGATCGGGAATCTGCGCACCGTAGTGGCGTGAGGTCGAGACGGGCCCCTGGGTAGCCTGCCATGGCGCCTAGCCTGGGTAGGGATAGCGGGCGGATCTTTGGATGCAGGGGTGACTAGTTGGCCGCGCGGCTCCTCGCGCGCCAACGCCAGATCAGCCAGGTCATCGTGGCGAGGATAGCCAGCAGCGTCGCGCCCATGCCCAGCAAGATCCCCTCGCGATAGGGCGGCGGATCACTCACGCTGATGCCCTCTCGCCGCACGTGCTCGGCACGATCGAGGCTGGAACGCAGACTCTGGCGAAAGTCATCGGTTGGGGTAACGGGTCGCAGCACCTCTTTGACCACGCCTTCCACATCGTCGACCTGCTCCTCCGGCTCCAGCCCCGGGCCTAGCCGCGCGCGCAAGACGGTAATACCATCTCGCACTCGGGTCCAGAGAGCCTGCATCCTCGTTCGCGTGTCGGCTGGATATCGTTTCATTCGATCTCTATCCCTCGTTTGCTCAGCTCGCGGCGCAGGGCCAGCAACGTGCGATGGTACAGGGACTTGATCGCGCCTTCGCTGCGCCCCAGCACGGCGCCGATCTCGGCGTTCGAGAGTCCTTCCACATGTTTGAGCATCAGCAACTCTTGACGGTCCTTGTCCAGCGTGCGCACGGCCTCACGGAGCTCCAGGTTCACATCGGTGCGGACGGTGACCACCTCGGGGTTCTCATCACCGCGACTCTGCAGCACCAGGTTATCCAGCGCCACCACGGGCCGGCGGCCACGATCGCGGTGGTGGTTCGCCACCAGGTTGTGGGCGATCCGGTAGAGCCAGGCCGAGATGGGCAGGCCGCGATCCTCGTACTCGCCAAAGTGCGCATAGGCGCGGAAAAAGGTTCGCGAGGTCAAATCCTCGGAATCGCGCACGTTACCCACCCGATGGTAGATATAGCTATAGATGCGGTCCACGTACTGCTCATACAGGTCCCCAAAGGCCTGCGCCTGTCGCGCATCGCCTTCAAGATCCCCGGGCCGCCGATCCTCGCTCATCCTATCCTCATGGCACAGTCTCAAACACCGCCGCAGCGCGAGCGTTGCACCGCTTCTATCATCGAGTCTACCGTGTGATGGGGTGCTGTCAAAGCGCCAGTATCTCTGCCAGAGCCCGCGTTGACCGACGCGCACCGCTATGGTACCATCGCCATGTTGGCCCATGAGCGAGTGTGGTAGGAGAATCGAACCGATGGCGGTCCGACGCAACGATCCCTGCCCCTGCGGCAGCGGCAAAAAGTACAAGCAATGCCATCTCAGGCAAGACCAGGTCGCCAGCTCGCGAGAGCACAGCCTTACGGCAGCCGAGTCGGCAGCCATGAATGCGCTGTTCAGCTATGCCACCAGGCCACGCTTCTCGCCACAACTGGTCCAGGCCTTCCAGCGCTACTGGGGCGGGAGCTACCGCCCAACCAGCGCATCGACCCTGGGCATGGAGCCGTTCCGGCGCATGCTGGAGTGGTTCGCCTATGACTATGCGGTGGACGACGACGGGCACCGCGTCATCGACCTCTTGCTGGAGGAAGCCACGTCGGCCCCGCCGGCGGCCCGCGAGGTGATCGAGGCCTGGTCCAGCGCCACGATGAGCGCCTTTCGCGTGGTCAGCATCGAAGAGGGCAGTGTTATCAGCCTCCTGGATCTTTTGCGCGAGCAAGACCGGCAAGTGCGCAGCCGGTTCGTGGCCCTCAACGCGCGGGAGGGAGACCTTCTCCTCGGCCGCTGGGTAGATCTCGATGGTAGCGCGACCCTCTCGCCCATGACGGCAATCTATCCGCCAGCGGTAGAGGAGCCGCTGTTGGCCTATGTGCGGCGGGCCTATGCCCTCTTTCAGGAAGAGCACCATGCCGCGACGTGGGATGCCTTTCTCAAGACCAACGGGCTGATCTTTCAGGCGTTCCTGATCTCGGACAAGGCGGAGCCGTTCCGCCGGTTGATCGGCCCCGGCACGCCCTACCTCGACCCAGCGCGCATTCGCGACTTGTTGCGAGAGCACAGCCAACAGGAAGCGCAAGAACAGCGCCAACGCGCCCGCGGGCCGGAAAGACGCACGCCTCCTGGGCAGCGGCGCGCATCGGGCATCATCGTCCCCGGGGCGCCCACACCCCAGAGCGAACCAGCCACAAAGGATGACGATCAGGATCGACCTCACATCCTCATCCCAGGCCGCGATCTGTAGCAGGCTCAAGCACGCATCCAGGAGATCAACGGCTTATGCCGATACAAGCGCTTTTGCTCGATCTAGATGACACCTTGCTGATCAACGACATGTCGGTGTTCATGGAACCGTATTTCCGGGCGTTGGCGCAACGCATGAGCCCGATCATCCCGCTAGCCGAGTTCGTGCCCGCGCTGCTCAAGGGCACTCACGCCATGCAGGCCAACGATGGCACCAACGGCACCAACGCCGAGGTGTTCGAGCAAGTCTTTTTCCGAGAGATAGACGCCAATCCCGAAGAGATCCTGCCCGCCTTTGAAGCGTTCTACCAGAACGAGTTCCTGACGCTGGCCGCGCTGACCGAGCCCGACCCCGTAGCCAGCGACCTGGTCGCCGAGGCCCAGTTTCAGGGCCTGCAGGTGGCCATCACCACACAGCCATTGTTCCCCTTGATCGCCATCGAGGCGCGGCTGGCCTGGGCGGGCGTGGGCGCCGATCGCTTTGACTTTGACATGATCACGTCTTACGAGACCATGCGCGCCTGCAAGCCCCATCCCGCCTTTTTTGCCGACGTCCTGACAACGCTTGGCCGCCAGCCCGAGGAGTGCTTGATGGTCGGCGATAGCATCACATCGGACATGCCCGCCAGCAAGCTGGGCATCAAGACCTTTTGGGTGGACCGGAACCGCGGCGACATCTATACCGGCGCCCACGGGTGCGGCTCGTTGCGTGATCTCTATGTGCTACTGGAAAGCGGAGCGATTCATGAACTCTAGCAGCCGCCTCGATGCCCTCATCCAGCGCGTTCGCGCGGCCATGGAAAGCCAGATGGGCGTCCAGCCCGTCGCTCTCATCGCCGCGCCGGGGCGCGTGAACCTGATCGGCGAGCACACCGACTATAACGATGGGTTCGTGCTGCCAGCCGCCATCGACCGGCACGTGGTCATGGCAGTTAGCCCACGCCAAGACGATCTGGTGAGGCTGTACGCTTGCGACCTGCAAGCCTCCTCCAGCTTTGCGCTGAGTGACATCGCCCAGGATGCCAACCAGCCCTGGAGCAACTATCAGCGGGGCGTGGCTTGGGCGCTGCAGCAAGCAGGATACGATCTCACAGGCATGGACGCCGCCCTCAGCAGCGACGTCCCCATCGGCGCGGGGCTGAGCTCCTCGGCCGCCGTGGAACTGGCCACAGCGATGGCCTTTCAAACCCTCGGAAGGCTGGAACTGGACGGCGTCGAGCGCGCCCGGCTTTGCCAAAAAGCCGAGAACGAGTTCGTCGGCATGCGTTGCGGCATCATGGATCAGTATGTCATTTCGATGGGGCAACGTGACCACGCCCTGCTGATCGATTGCCGCAGCCTGACCTATGAGGCCGTGCCGATTCCACAAGGCTGCCAGATCATCATCTGCAACACCAACAAGCCCCGAGCGCTGGTGGGCTCGGCCTATAACCAGCG
>CAZUZB010000009.1:0-3886 GCA_964624695.1 uncultured Anaerolineales bacterium
TGGGGACGCTGAACGGGCAGCTCGAGGAGACCTATTCCGGCCAGCGGGTGATCGTGGCCTTTGGCCAGCAGGGCAGCACCTTTGAGGCCTTTCAGCGCGCCAATGAGGCGGTGCGAGATACGGGCATTCGGGCCATGAGCTATGCCACGCTGATCCCGCCGCTGATGGGCGTGTTCTCCAACGCGAACATTGCCGTGCTGGTGGGCATGGGCGGCTGGATGGCGCTGCGAGGGATGGCCACGGTGGGCACCATCGCCACGTTCATCAGCTACTCGCGGCGCTTTGCGGCGCCGCTGCGCCAACTCGGCGACCTGTACAACCAGGTGCAATCGGCCATTGCCGGCGCCGAGCGGGTGTTCGAGGTGCTGGACGAGCAGCCCGAGATCGAGGACGTACCCGATGCCATTCCGCTGGATCAGATCGACGGGCATGTGGTGTTCGACAAGACCGACTTTGCCTATGTGCCGGGCGTGCAGGTGCTGCACGACGTCTGCCTGGAGGCGCTGCCGGGCGAGACCATCGCGTTGGTGGGCCCTACGGGCGCCGGCAAGACCACGGTGGTCAACCTGCTGACCCGCTTTTACGATCTGGACGGGGGGACCATCCGCATCGACGGGCACGACATCCGCGACGTGCGCAAGGCCGACCTGCGGCGGCGGCTGGGGATCGTGCTGCAGGACAATTTCCTGTTCGCCGACACGGTGATGGAGAACATCCGCTATGGGCGGCTGGACGCCACCGATGAGGCGGTGGTCGCGGCGACCAAGCTGGCCAACGCCGACCAGTTCGTGCGGCGCCTGCCCCAGGGGTACCAGACGGTGCTGACCGAGCGCGGGACCAACCTGAGCCAGGGGCAGCGGCAGTTGCTGGCCATCGCGCGGGCCATCCTGGCGGACCCGGCCATCCTGATCTTGGACGAGGCCACCAGCAGCGTGGACACGCGCACCGAGGTGAACATCCAGGAGGCGCTGCTCAAGCTGATGGAAGGGCGCACCAGTTTTGTGATCGCCCACCGGCTGAGCACCATCCGCGAGGCGGACCAGGTGCTGGTGATCAACGATGGGCGGATCATCGAGCGGGGCACCCACGAGGAGCTGCTAGCTATGGGTGGGTTCTATCACAACCTGTACATGAGCCAGTTCCGCAAGCAGGCGGTGCCGGAGGTGGTGGGGTAGGTCCAACGCGAATCAGCGGGCAAAGCGCCGCCAGGCTCCTTCACGGACCTGGCGGCGTTCGACGTTTCCACACGGGAGAGTGGTTCAGTGAGTGCCGCATCCGCGCCATTCGGCGGCGGCCTTGCGCCCTCATCCCCCCACTGCCGGCGCAACCACAGGCAGCTCGCACTCTGCGGGGCGGTGCCGCTTCATCATCAGGGCAAAGGGCACCGTCGCCAGGGTGAGGCCGGCGGTCAGAAGGTAGACGCCCTCGTACTGGATCAGCGGCAGCAGCAGGCCGTTCAGCAGCGGCATGGCCAGGGAGCTGACGTGGTTGATGCTGAGGCCCGCGGCCAGCGTGGGCGCCAGTTCCTGGCGGGGGATGGTGCGGCTGACCCACGAGTCCACCCCGATGTTGAACACGACCAGCGCCTTGATCATGACAAACAGCACCATCAAGGCCCAGACCTGCCGCACCATGGCAAAGCCGACGCAACAGAGTGCGGTGATGATATAGCTGGCGGTCAGCATGGCCCGCTCGCCAAAGTGATCGAGCGTCCAGCCGGCCAGTGGCGAGGCCACCGTGTTCACCACGGCGCTCACCAGCAGCAGCGTGCTGATCTGCCACACCTGCCAGTCGAAATAGGCCACCAGCACCAGGGCGCCAAAGCTGGCCATCACCTGTTTGCGCGCACCCTGCATAAAGGTGAGCAGGTAGAACAGCCAGTAGCGCTTGCTGACCAGGATGCGTTGGGGGCGCTCGACGGTGACGCCGGTGCCGCGTGGCAGCAGGATGAGCAGCAACCCCGCCGCAAGGATCAGCACTGCACCGATGCCATAGTAGGCGCGGAGAGGCAGCCCCTCGCCGACGCCAGAGAGCAGCGCCGCCAGGCCCATGCCGGTGATCATGCCCAACGCGGCCGCGCCGCCCAGCAGCCCCAGCACCCGCCCCGCGTGGGCCCGCGATGCCAGCGCCGTCCCCAGGATGGTGAGCAGCGGCATCCAGATGTGCAGGCCGAGGGAGGCCAGGATCTCTACGGGTATCAGCGCGGCAAAGCTGGGGACGGTGAGAATAAGCGCATAGCCCACGGCCATGGTGGTGAGAGCGACCGTGGCCCGCACGCGCGGCGGTATCGCCATCATGGCGGCGGCAATGAACACCAGCACCAGGCCGGGAATCTCGCGCAGGCCCTCTAGCCAGAGGATCTGCTCGCCAGACATGCCGAGGAGATCGATGAAAAAGTTGGTGCGGACGGCATCGGAAAGCCCGATGGCGACGTTGAGCGCAAAGACGGCGGCGGCCATGATGGCCAGCTCGCGGGTCCACTGCCATCTATCGGTAACGAGCTTGCGTCGCATGGGCAGGTTCCTCACCATGAGCGGGGTCGCATGGGTGGATATTCTAGCAGGGGCGATGGGCGCCGGCAAAACGGAGGCGGCCCTATTTGCGCCGTGGCCCAAGCTGGACTAGGCTAGGGACAGCATCAGAAGACCGATCTGGAAGGAAAGACCGTGGCCCGAGAGGATCCTACCCTTGGCAGAGAAGCCCGATTCAGGTCGCCAGCCATCTACCAGGTGGGCGTGGCACTGTTCTACCTGGCGTTGGCTATCGCGATGACGTGGCCGGCCGCCCGGTATATCGGCAGCCGCTATCCCGGACACGGCAACGACCTGATCCTGTTCCCGTGGCAGTTCTGGCGGCTCAAGCGGGATCTACTCTTGGGAGAGAACCCGTTCTACACAACGCTGCTCTACTATCCCCAGGGTGTCTCGCTGGCCTATTCGAACACGCCCTGGGCGCTGTTTGCGCTGTGGCTGCCGATCCAGGCGCTGGTGGGGCCGGTGGGCGCGTACGGGGTGTTGTTCTTTGTGGCGCTGGTGGGGAACGGTTATGCGGGCTACCGGCTGTTCCGGGAGCTGCTGATCGAGGATCGCCCGGCGGGCCTATCCAGCCGCTGGCTGGAGGTGGCGGCGCTACTGGCGGGGGTGATCCTGTTGGCGCGGCCCTGGATCCTCTCCAAAGATAGCCACTTTTCGCGGATGTTTCAGATGGGCACGCCCCTGGCAGCCCTGTTCCTGCTGCGATACTATCGTTTGGGGCGGCTGCGAGACGCGCTGGGGGCCGCGTTCTGGATCGCCGTGACCGGCCTGATCGCCTGGCAGCAACTGGTGATGGGGGCCTTTGTCTTGGGCGGGCTGATCCTGTGGCGGCTGGTGCTGCGCCGGCCCGAGGGATGGGGCCAGCTGCTGCTGCACACGTTGCTCATCGCCCTGGCAGCCGCGGCGGTGATGGCGCCCTTTGCGGCGCCCATGTTCAGCGCGCTGCAGACGTGGGAGGATCCCAGCGACGTGCTGATGGATTCGTCCACAGACAAGCAGACCGACCTAGTCTCTCTGGTGGCACCACCGGTCGGGCATCCGGCGCGGCCCTTGTGGGTGACAGCGTACTATGATCGGCCAAAGAATGCCGCGTTTCTGGGCTATGCCGCATTAGCCTTGGCGATTCTGGGGGTGGCCCGGCATCCTCGCCGCAGCGCTGCGTGGGGTCTGCTGTCGGCGGCTTGTATCGTTCTGGCGTTGGGCGCGGAACTGGAGATCGATCAGCGGACCTACCCGACCGTGCCACTGCCCTATATGGTCCTGCGGAACAGCTTCCTGTTCGGGATGATTCGCGAGCCCAGCCGCTGGAACCACACCTTGACGCTGCCGTTCAGCATGGCGGCGGCGTGGGG
>CAZUZB010000009.1:3986-6877 GCA_964624695.1 uncultured Anaerolineales bacterium
GGACCTGCGCTGGGCCAGCTGCGCCACGCCGGGCGCCGACGATGCGGGCGCCGACGATGCGGGCGCCGACTATTCGGCGCGGTTCATCCTGCGCGACGCCGACGGCAGCGCGGACGCCACCTGGCTGCGCGCGCCCTCGGAGAGCGTGCCGACCTCCCAGTGGTGGGAGAACGAGGTGGTGCGCGGCGATTACCGCCTGGTGCTGCCCGAGACGCTCGATCCCGGCCGGTACGCCCTGGAGCTGGACCTGATCGACGCCGCCAGCGGCGACGGCCAGGGCGCCACGGTGCCGCTGGGCCAGGTGGAGGTGACCCCGCTGACGCCGCAGCAGGAGGACGACCTGCTCTTTGGAGGGGAGATCGCCCTGGTGGGGCACGACCTCACCATCGAGGGGGAGGACGTGGTGATCACGCTCTATTGGCAGGCCCAGGTGGCGCCGACGGATTCGTACAAGGTGTTCGTGCAGGCCCTGGATGCCGACGGCGAGGTGGCCGCGCAGCACGATAGCATCCCCTGCCAGTGGAGCTGCCCCACCACCATGTGGGAGCGGGGCGAGGTGGTGCGCGATTGCGTACACCTGCCCAAGGACGCGACGGTGGATGCCACGCTGGTGGTCGGCCTGTATGGCGAGCACACGCTGGAGCGGCTGACGCCCGTGGGGCCCGACGCCACCCTGGCCCAGGACGGCACGGCGGCGGTGTTGGCGCGGCCCGGACTGGATTGACGGCGGAGGCCTCTCGCGGCTACACTCGTCCCGTTGCCGATCACCACGGGAGAGCCGTCGATGTCCGCAGAGCCCGCCGTGCCGCTCCAGCCGGCCGATCAAGGCGCGCTGGAGGATCTGGTCGCCCTATGCGCCGCGTATGGCCGCGCCGTGCGCAGCCGGCCGTTGGCGCCCGCTCGGATCGCGCAGCGGCTGGAGGCGCCCGGCCTGCGCCTGGCCGATGACGCGCGCGCCTGCTATCTGGATGGGCGGCTGGCGGGCTGGGTGCAGGTGTGGCGAGAGGCGACCGGGACGCGGCTGGGGCTGTGGGGCGTGGTGCATCCCGAGCGGATCGGGCGCGGGATCGGGACGGCGCTGGTGCGTTGGGGCGTGGCGCGCGCCCACGAGCTGGCCCAGAGCGCGCCGGCCGGCCAGCGGGTGGCGTTGCGCTCGGAGCTGATGGCGGCCGACCCGCGCACCCTGCCGCTGTTCACCGGCCTGGGTTTTCGGCTGATCCACCAGTATCAGGAGTGGCGCGTGGAGCTGGTGGGGCCGCCGGCGGCGCCGGCGGTGCCGTTGGGCATCCGCGTGCGCACCGCCCTGCCCAGCGACGATCTGGCGGCCATCGCGTGGGCCAGGAGCCAGGCTCTGCGCGATCACTGGGATTATGTCGAGAGATCGCCCGCCGAGGAGCTGGCCCAGATCCAGGCGTTGGCTCAGGCGCCTGGGCTCCAGCCGCAGGATTGGTTTCTGGCGTACGAGAGGGAAGAGCTGGCGGGCATGGCGCTCTGCCACAGCCGCACCGTGGAGGACGCCAACACCGCCTGGGTGCACACGCTGTGCGTGCGGCGACACTGGCGGGAGCGAGGCATCGGCCTGGCGCTGCTGCAGCAGGCCATCCGGGCCTACTATGAGCGGGGCAAGATCGCCGTGGGCGCGGGGGTGGCCACGCGACGGGCGGCCGGCGACTCTAGCCTCTATGAGCGCGCGGGCATGCAACTCGGGCGGGTGTGGCACGTAGTGGAGCTAGAGATTCGGCCGGGCGTGGAGGCTTAGCGGCGGCAAGCGAGAGGAGATGGTCGATGTTTCGGAGAATCCAGGCCAGTTGGGAGCTGATCAAGGCCAGCGTCGAGGTGCTCAAGGCGGACAAGGAGCTGCTGATCTTTCCGATCCTGTCAGGGATCGGCGTGGCCCTGGTCTCGGTGGGGTTCATCGTGCCGCTCTTTGCGGCGGACATGTTCGAGTCTTTGGTGGCGGGGTTGGGCACCGTGGCGGCGCTACTGGTGGGCTTTTTATACTATCTCATTCAGTATTTTGTGATTTTCTATGCCAACTCGGCCCTGGTGGCCGCAGCGACCATCCGGCTCCAGGGCGGCGACCCCACGGTCAAGGACGGGCTGCAGGCGGCGGGCTCTCACGCGGGCAACATTCTGGGGTTCGCAGCCATCGCGGCGACGGTGGGGCTCATCCTGAACCGCAGCTCGCGGAAAAAGAGCGGGCTGGTGCGGCTGATCGCCTCGCTGGCGGGCATGGCGTGGAACGTGGCGACGTTCCTGGTGGTGCCGGTGCTGGTCAACGAGGGCGTGGGGCCGCTGGACGCCATCAAGCGCTCGGTGGAGCTGCTCAAGCGCACCTGGGGCGAGCAGATCTCGGGCACGCTCTCGATGGGGGCGGTGTTCGGCCTGCTGGGCGTGGGCATCCTGCTGGTGGGCGGCGGGCTGATCGCCCTGGTGATCTGGCTCAATGTGTGGCAACTGGCCATCGTCATCGGCGCGCTGATGCTGATCGCCTGGCTGGCCCTGGGCCTGATGAACAGCACGCTGGGGGGCATCTTTCGCGCCGCGGTGTATCACTATGCCACCACCGGCCAGGGCGGCGGGTTCTATGACGAGGACCTGGTGTCGCACGCGTTTCGGCGGGGCTGAGCGCTGACACGTGGCCCGGCAGCTGGCTCGACGCAAACCAGCGGAGCGTTGCCGATGGGTTCTAGCAAGCGGCCGGGGACTTTATCGCCTCCCCCAACCGGCTAGCCACGGGCTAGCGTGGTCTCGCTAGTACGCATAGATCTGCCCATAGGGGCGCTTGCTCTGGGGGATCAGCTTGGTGTATTCGTCGTCTGCGCTCACGTGCAGGCCGAACAGGGCGTTGTACTGGCCCACCAGCTCGCCGAGCAGCGCCCGGTCGGCGT
>CAZUZB010000009.1:6977-12314 GCA_964624695.1 uncultured Anaerolineales bacterium
CCGAACAGGGCGTTGTACTGGCCCACCAGCTCGCCGAGCAGCGCCCGGTCGGCGTCGGTGATCGGCGCCAGCCCCACCTCTTTGCCCAGGAACGCCTGGTTGGGTCGCCCTCGCAGATAAATGACGCCGCCGTGCATGCCTGTGCCCACATAGCGGGCGGGGTGGATGGCGCCGGGCGGCAGCCGCCTCCCCAGCACCAGCAGCACGCCGCCGGCCATGTACTCGCCCAGGAAATGCTGGGCCGTGCCGCCGATGACCACGGTGGGCCGCACGTCCTCGTAAGCCTTCATGTGGATGGCCACGCGGTAGCCCACGTCGTCGCGCACGAACACCGCGCCGCCGCGCATGGAATGCCCCAGGATGTCGCCGGCGGAGCCGTGGATGACCAGCAGGCCGCTGTTCATGGTGTTGCCGCAGCCGTCTTGGGCATCGCCGTGGACGTGGATCTCGGGGCCGTCCATAAAGGCGCCCAGGTCATTGCCGGGCACGCCCTCGATATCGATGCGGACGCGACGCTGGAGGTTGGTGCCGATGTAGCGTTGCCCGTACACGTTCACCAGCCGCGCCGCGGTGGCCCCGGCGGTGACAGCCGCATCCAGTTGCTCGTTCAGCGCCCGATACGAGAGGCCGCGGGCATCCAGGGTGATGACCTCCCCGGTGGGGTCAGCGGCCAAGTCCAGGGGCGTTACGGGTTCAGGCATGGAGGGGCTCCTCTTGCAAGATGCGGGCTGGGACGCGCGGCGCCTGGCCGAGGCGGCCGATGACCGGCTCGCCGCCCTCGGGCATCCAGGAGTGCTCCACCTCGGGCGCCACCAGGTGGATCGACGCCAGCTCGGAGGACACGTACAGCACGCTGCCCTGGCACGCCGCCACCAGCGGGCGCAGGCGGATCCGGTCGCCCAGGCCCATCATCTCACCCTGCCGCGCCACGATGATGGTAAAGGGGCCGTTCATCAGCAGCGAGCCATAGGTCTGGCGCAGGGCGGTCAACAGCGCCCTGCGCTTGGGGGGCAACTGCTCCAGCTCGTTCCAGAGGGGGCTGGCAAAGACGGCGGCGGCCAGCTCGGCGGGCAGCTCGTGCCGGCGCATCAGCAGGTCCACCGCATAGGTGAACACCTCGGTGTCGGTCCGCATGGTGCAGGCATAGCCGTGCATCTCGGCATAGCGGCGGTTGATGCCATAGGACGAGATCTCGCCATTGTGCACCACCGACCAATCCAGCAAGCCAAAGGGGTGCGCCCCGCCCCACCAGCCCGGCGTGTTGGTGGGGAAGCGGTTATGGGCCGACCAGAGATAGCCCTCGTATTCCTCGATGCGGTAGAACTCGGCGATCTGATCGGGATGGCCGACGCCCTTGAAGATGCCCATGTCCTTGCCGCTGGAGACCACAAAGGCGCCCTCTAGCGTGGTGTTGATGCGCATGACGTGGTGTACGATGTAATCAGCCTCGCTGCGCCCGCCCATCTGCGCCGTCAGCGGCACCACGAAATAGCGCCAGAGCAGGGGCGGATCCAGGATGCCCCGCGTTTCCCGCGTGGGGATCGGCTCGTCGTGCACCACGGCGAAATGCCGGCGGAGGTACTCGTCCAGCTCTTGGCGGGCGTGGCGCCCCTTGCACATGATGTGAAAGCAATAGTGGTCCGCTTGCTCGGGATAGATGCCATAGGCCGCATAGCCGGCCCCCAGGCCGTTGCCGCGCTCGCGCATGCTGCACAGCGCCTCCACGGCGATGCTGCCGGGGTGGGCATGGCCGGCGGTATCGATGAACCCAAACAGCCCGCAGGCATCGTGAACCCGCTCGTCGCGGTAGCGGTTCTCGCTCTCTGCCCAGGCCATGTTCCTCCTCCTAGACCTCGATCCCCTGCCCGCGCACCACATGCTTGCGATAGTCCTCTGGCACCGAGAGCAGGCTCAGCCGGTCGCTGAGCAGGCTGTCTCGGTGGGCCGAGATATCCACCCGATGGCGGATCAGCCCGGTATAGATGCCGGCACGGCTGATATTGCCCACCAGGATCACGCCTACCAGGCGGTTGCCCTCCAGCACCAGGCGGCGGTACTGCCGTCGCTCGGGGGAGCTGCGCGTCAACACGTCATAGCCGTCACCCTCGGCGTTGCCCTCGCCGATGGCCACACAGGGCACGCCGGCCACCTCGATGGCGTTCATGGCGATGCCGCCTTGGTCCTGGCGGGGCTGCCCCACCATCTGGGCGCCGGCAATGGCGCCCTGGCGGTAGGCGTTGGGCCAGATGGCGACGGTGCGGTTGAGGTCCACCACCAGGTCATAGGCCTCGGCCACGTCGCCGGCGGCATAGATGCTCGGGTCCGACGTGCGCATGGCCCGATCCACCACCACGCCGCGATCCACCTCGAGGCCAGCCTCGCGCGCCAAGGCCACGTTGGGCCGCACGCCGATGCCGAATACCAGCAGGTCGCAATCCAGACGTTGCCCGTCCTGCAGCACCACGCCGGCGACGCGCCCGTCTTGGGGGACGATCTCGGCCACGGTGTTCTCGGTCAGCACGCGCACGCCGGCCCCTTCAAAGAGCTCGGTCATCATGGTGGCGCCCTGTTCGTCCAGCGCGCGGATCAGGATCCGCGGCGCCAGCTCGACCATGGTCACCCGCACGCCGCGCTTGAGCAGGGCGTCGGTGGCCTTGATGCCGATCATGCCGCCGCCCACCACCACGGCGTGCGAGACGCGCCCCGCGCCGATCAGTCGGTCGATGGCCTCGGCGTCTCCCAGCGTGGCAAAGGTGACCACGCCCTCCAGCTCTAGCCCCGGCATGGGCGGCACGATGGGCGATCCGCCCACGGCCAGCAACAACTGGTCATAGGCCAGCACCCGGCCCTTGTCGGTGGTGATGGTGTGACCGGCGGGATCGATGGCCGTGACCGGCTCCTCGAACAGCGCCTGGACGTTCTGGACCTCATAGAACGAGGGCGGACGATAGGCCAGGCGGCCCTGGTCGATCTCGCCCCCCACATAGTGCGAGATCAGCGGCCGCGAGTAGATGGCGGGCCCCTCGGCCGTCACCACCTGGATCTCTGTGTCGCGGTCGAGCTCGCGGATGGCCTCGATGGCCCCCACGGCCGCCGCCGAGTTGCCGACGATGGTGATGCTCACGAGACCTCCTCATAGGTCAGCGCCTCGTTGGGGCAGTGGGCCACGCAGGCGGGCATGTCGGCGTCTTGGCAGAGGTCGCACTTGCTGGCGACCCGGTGGCCGGCCGTGCTTTGCTGCACCGCGCCCGCCGGGCAGACCATGATGCACATCCAGCAGCCCACGCAGCGGCTCTCGTCGCAGGTGATGGCCCCCGTCGCCGGATCGCGGTGCATGGCCCCCGAGGGGCAGGCCTCCAGGCAGCGGGGATCCTGGCATTGGCGGCACTGCATGGCGAACGAGAGCGGGCCGCTCTCCTCGACGATCACGCGCGACATGACGGTATCGCGCTCGTCGCGGTAGGCCTTGATGATGTCGCGTGATGACGAGTGGGCCACCAGACAGTGCACCTCGCACAGGCGGCAGGCCATGCAATACTCTTCGTGGATGACGATGCGCTTCATCTTGGCCCCCTCACGTGCCCGCGGCGCGAATGCCCAGTGCGTCCAGCTCCACCTGGTTCAGCCCCACGCCGCGCAGATGGTCGCGGTTGCCGCGCAGGCTCTCGATGGCGTTGATGCCCATGCCGCCCATCATCTCTTTGATCTCCAGCGACCAGGCCCGCAGCAGGTTTGCCAGGTGGCGCTCGCCGATGTTGGGGTTGAGCCGCTTGGTCAGGTACGGATCCTGGGTGGCGATGCCCCAGTTGCACTTGCCGGTGTAGCAGCGCTGGCAGAGATGGCAGCCCATGGCCACCAGCGCGCTGGTGGCGATATAGACGGCGTCGGCGCCCAGGGCGATGGCCTTGACCACGTCGGCGCTGTTGCGGACGCTGCCCGCCGCCACGATGGAGGCGCGATGGCGGATGCCCTCTTCGCGGAGGCGTTGATCCACCGCCGCCAGGGCCAGCTCGATGGGGATGCCCACATTGTTGCGGATCACCGTGGGCGCAGCGCCGGTGCCGCCGCGCAGCCCGTCGATGGCGACGATATCGGCCCCGGCCCGCACGATGCCTGAGGCGATGGGCGCGATGTTGTGCACCGCCGCCACCTTGACCGAGACCGGCTTTTGGTAATGGGTGGCCTCTTTGAGGGCAAAGATGAGCTGGCGCAGATCCTCGATGGAATAGATGTCGTGGTGCGGCGCGGGCGAGAGGGCATCGGTGCCCTCGGGGATCATGCGCGTGCGCGAGACCTCGCGGGTGACCTTTTCGCCCGGCAGGTGCCCGCCGATGCCGGGCTTGGCGCCCTGGCCGATCTTGATCTCGATGGCGGCGGCGGTGCGCAGGTAATCCAGATGCACGCCGAACCGCCCCGACGCCACCTGGGCGATGGTGACCGGGCCGTAGGCGTACAGATCCGGGTGGAGGCCGCCCTCGCCCGTGTTATAGTAGGTGCCCATGCGCTTGGCGGCCCGCGCCAGCGACTGGCAGGCGTTGTAGCTGATGGAGCCATAGGACATGGCCGAGAACATGATCGGGATATCCAGCTCGAGCTGGGGAGTCAGCTCGGTGCGGAGGTCGTACTCGCCCTCGCCATCGGCCTCAAAGGCCACGGCATCGGGCCGCGCGCCCAGGAACGTCTTGAGCTCCATCGGCTCGCGCAGGGGGTCGATGCTGGGGTTGGTCACCTGCGATGCGTTGAGCAGCATGTGGTCCCAGTAGATGCGGTGCGGCTGGTCGTTGCCCATGCCCGCCAGGAGCATGCCGCCGGTCTCGGCCTGCTTGTAGATGCTCTGTAGCGTGGCGGCGGTCCAGTTGGCGTGAGGGCGGAACTCGAGCGGGTTGGTGCGCACCAGCAGGGCTCTGGTGGGGCAGAGCGTCACGCAACGATGGCAGCCGACGCAGGAAGCGGCGTCGCTGCACACGACGCCATCGTCCTCGTCATAGAAATGCACGTCGTTGGCGCACTGGCGGACGCACACCTGGCACGCGATGCACTTGCTCTGGTCGCGTTCCAGGATGAACGCCGGCGCGCTGAGAGAGAGGGCCATGGATGCCTCCGACGTCTCGCATGAAAAAAAGCGCCGCCTCGCACAGTGCAAGCGGCGCCTACGCCTGGGGTGCTGGCCGAACATGGCAGCACGTTCATTCGGTACGGTTGCTCGGGAGCGCCCCCACCTCGGCGCGAGCGCCAACCCGAACGTAAGGTATATGATACCAGCGCTAGGGGGCGGCGTGCTCGTGCAGTTCGCCCAGTTTTGGCGGCGTCGTTTTGTGCAGGGTGCACAAGGGGAGG
>CAZUZB010000009.1:12414-16130 GCA_964624695.1 uncultured Anaerolineales bacterium
CACTTGGGAATGGGCCTGCGATGGGGTAGAATCATGGTATCAACAGAGCATTTGCCAAGGAGCGCGCTCAACTGTGGTCGGCGAGCTGATCCTGGTGGTCGAGGACGAGCCCACGCTGCGCGAGACCATCGAGTACAACCTGAAGCGGCAGGGCTATGCCGTCGCCACGGCCGATGACGGCGTCCAGGCCATCCAAAAGGCGCGCGAGCTGCATCCCGCCCTGGTCATCCTGGATCTGATGCTGCCACGGCTGGACGGCCTTCAGGTGTGCCGCATTTTGCGCGGCGAGATGAACCTGCCCATCATCATGGTGACCGCCCGCGCCGACGAGGTGGATCGCGTGTTGGGCCTGGAGCTGGGCGCCGATGATTATGTCACCAAGCCGTTCAGCATGCGCGAGCTCATGGCGCGGGTCAAGGCGCAGCTCCGCCGCGTCGAGATGCTCACAGCCGATGGGCCCGGCGCGGCTGGGGGCCGCCGCCTGGAGTTCGATGGGCTGGTCATCGATACCGCCCGTGGGGAGGTGACTCTTGCGGGGCGAGTGGTCGAACTGTCGCCTCGTGAGTATGATCTGTTGAACTATATCGCGCAGCATCGCGGGCGGGTGCTCTCACGCGAGCAGATTCTCGAAGCCGTGTGGGGCTGGGATTATGCGGGCGGCAGCCGCACGGTGGACGTGCACGTCCGCTGGCTGCGCGCCAAGATCGAGCCAGATCCGTCAAACCCGCGTCGTATCGTGACCGTGCGGGGGCTGGGCTATCGTTTCGAGGGGTGAGGCATGGGATTTCGGCGCATCGTCTGGCGCATCGCGGTTCCCTTTGCCGTGCTGGTGTTCGTCAGCATCATGGGGCTGGCTTGGCGCCTTTCCGCCGTGGCCTATGAGAACCACGTGGCGCAGCTCGAACGCATGCTGCTGGCGGATGCCCAGGCGTTGGGCGTGGCCTTTGGCGAGCAGATCGCCGAGGGCGTCGTTGGCGAGGCGGCCATGCAGGACGAAATCCTGCGCTATGCTCAAGCGCTGGGCGCCCGCCTGAGCCTGATCGACGAGGATGGCGTCGTCTTGGCCGATTCGGATCGCCACCCCACCACCATGGTGAATCACCGCAATCGCCCGGAGGTGCAGCAAGCCCTCGCTCGTGGGGCGGGCAGCCATATTCGCGTCAGTGAGACGGTGAACCTGGAGCTGATGTACGCCGCCGTGCCGGTGCGCCGTGGCGACGAGCTGGTGGGGTTCGCCAGGGTGGCCCTGCCCTTGGAAGAGGTGCGGGAGGGGGTGGGCGATCTCCGGCGCCAGATCGTGATCACCGCGATCGTCGCGGCTGTTCTGGCGCTGCTGCTCGGGCTGTGGGTGGCGCGGCGCACCGCCAGGCCGATCCGCGACCTCACCAACGTGGTGGGGCGCATGTCGCGCGGCGATCTGGACGCGCGGCTCATCCCCACCACCCAGGACGAGGTCGGCACCCTCACCGAAGAGTTCAACGCCATGGGCGACACCTTGCGCGCCACCATTCACTCGCTCCAGGAGGAGCGGGGGCGCTCGCGGGCGGTGCTGGAGACCATGGCCGACGGCGTGCTCATCGTCGGCGCCGACAACCGCGTGCAGCTCGCCAACGCCGCCGCCCTCGGCATGCTCGGCTTTGCTGGCGATGCGCCGCAAGGGCGCACCCTGGCCGAGGTGGTGCGCCACCACCAGCTCGTCGCCCTCTGGAATCAGAGCCGCAGCCAGGGCGAGCAGGTGGACGGCCTGGTCGAGCTAGGCGCCGATGGCCCCTACATCCAGGCGATCGCCACGCCGCTTACCAACGAGATCGACCACGGCGGCCTGCTGCTCTTGCAGGATCAGACCGAGCTGCGCAGGGCCGACCGGATGCGCCGCGAGTTCGTCGGCAATGTCAGCCACGAGCTACGCACGCCGCTGGCCTCCATGAAGGCGCTCGCCGACACCCTCCACGACACCGTGGAGGACGACCCCGAGGCCTCGCGACGCTTTCTGGCCAAGATGGACGTCCAGATCGATGCCATGACCCAGATGGTCAGCGAGCTCTTGGAGCTCTCGCGCATCGAATCGGGCCAGGTGCCGCTGGACATTCGCCCCACGCGGCCGGTGGATCTGGTCGCCCCTCGCCTGGAACAACTGCGCCCCCAGGCCGAACGCAAAGAGATCGCCCTGGAGGTGGATGTACCCGAGGGGTTGCCGCGCGTCATGGCCGATGCCGAGCGGGCCGGGCAGGTGGTCACCAACTTGCTGCATAACGCCATCAAGTTCACCCAGCCCAGCGGGCGGGTGCGCGTGTGGGCGGAGGCATCGGGTGACGAGGTGGTGTTCGGGGTCGCCGACAACGGCCCGGGCATCCCGCCCTATATCCTGCCGCGCATCTTTGAGCGCTTTTTCAAGTCCGATCGCAGCCGCACGGGCGGCGGCACGGGCCTGGGCCTGGCCATCGCCCGGCACCTGGTGGCCGCCCACGGCGGGCGCATCTGGGCCGAGAGCGATCTCGGCCTGGGCAGCACGTTCTACTTTGCGCTGCCCTGCGCTTCCGAGAATGCGCCAGGCAGCTAACCGATCGTTGACGTTACCTTGACCTTGCCTTAACATAGGCGGCCTATGCTTCTGATGGCAGAGGGCCGCGCTCGAATCGAGCGCGGCGACATTACCTGAGGAGGTGCCATGAAGCGAAAGCGTGTCTTGTTCCTATGCACGGGCAACTCGGCCCGCAGCCAGATGGCTGAGGGCCTGGTCAACGCGTTCCGCTCGGACCAGTGGGAGGCTGTGTCGGCGGGGACTGAGCCATCTGGCCAGGTGCACCCGCTGGCCATCCGCGCCATGGCCGAGCTGGGTGTGGATATCTCGGCGCAGCGCAGCAAGGGCGTGGCCGAGTTCGGCAACACCAGCTTGGATCTGGTGGTCACCGTGTGTGACCGCGCCAACCAGACCTGTCCCGTCTGGCTGGGCAAGGGCAAGCGCCTGCATCGCGGCTTTGACGATCCGGCCGCCGCCATCGGCTCGGAGGAGGAGCGGCTGGAGGTTTTCCGCAGGGTGCGCGACGAGATTCGCGCCATGATCGACGAGCTGTAGCGCGGGCGCGCCGAACGGGGCCGCGCTGTCTTGGCATCGGAGAGGGGTAGAGCATGCTACGCAAGACATTCGATGAGAGCCTACAGAGCCTCCAGGACGAGGTGCTGGTGCTGGCCAGCATGGTCCAGGAGATGGTCACCGCCTCGGCGCAGGCCCTGGCCGACCGTAACGTGGACCGGGCGGAGCGGCTCATCGAGCAGGATACGAACGTCAACCGCAAGCGCTTTCAGATCGAGGCTGGCCTGCTGACCCTGATCGCCACCCAGGGCCCCATCGCCCGCGACCTGCGCCATGTGGCGGCCCTGCTGGAGATCATCACCGAGCTGGAGCGGATCGGCGACTATGGCAAGGGCATCGCCAAGATCGTCCTCATGCTGGGCGAGCCCGAGTTCGAGGCGCCCATGCCCACCCTGCAGACCATGGCGCTGCGCGCTACCGAGATGCTGCGCGAGGCGCTGGATTCGTTCATCCAGCAGGACGTCCCCGCCGCGCGCGAGATTGCCGCGCGCGACGACGAGGTGGATGCTCTCTACAACCGCGCCTATGAGCAGCTCCTGGACCTGATCATCGAGGATCCCAGCCGCATCGAGCAGGCCAACCAGTACCTCTGGGCGGCCCACAACCTGGAGCGCGTGGCCGA
>CAZUZB010000009.1:16230-31890 GCA_964624695.1 uncultured Anaerolineales bacterium
AAGGAGGCTACCATGCCACGCTATCATCATGCGGTCTATGGCGGCGAAACCGTGACGTTGGAGAACCGGTTCGTGCGGCTGGAGCTGCACAAGCGCAACACCGGCTGGGGCTGGGGCGAGCTCTATGTGGCGCCCCAGGGAGGCGCGCCCGACCGGCTCTATGCCGTGATCGAGCACCTGGGCGAGGCCGACCTGGAGGGCCTGCCCCACCCCATGCGGCTGGAGGCCCAAGCCTACGAGCTGGAGCGCAAGGAGGACGTCCAGGAGCTGCGGTTCGCGGTGGCGGTGGACCTGGGTGCCGTCCCCCGGCCGGACCAGGCCTATAGCGGGGATGCGCCCCTCAGCGGCACCGTGGTGCTGACCCTGGCCGATGACGAGCCGGTGATCCGGTATCGGCTGGAGGTCCAAGCCCAGCATCTGATTCGGCTCAAGCGGCTGCGCGGGGTCTGGATGCGGGTGGGCGCCGAGAGCTTTGGCGAGGCCCGCACCGACGCCATCTTTCCCGGCATCGATTGGACCGTCGGCGACGAGTGGTCCAGCGGCACCGACTGGTTCGAGGAGCACGAGGCGCTGCGCATGACGCCGCACCCCCACAAGGTGGCGATCCCCGTCATGGCTGTGAGCTATGACGGCATCGGGCTGGGCCTGGCGTGGACGCCCGACCTGGCCGCGCTCTCGGCCACCACGCGGTTCCGGTGCCCGCAGCCCGTCTTGGCGGTGCCCAATTTCGTGGAGCGGCGCCCCGAATCGCTCATGGGCCTGATGTGGCCCAGCGCGCGGTGGGGCATGGACGAGAACGCTCTGGCGGCCGACGAGCCGATCCTGATCCGCCGTGGCCTGACCCTGGCCCTGGAGGCCGAGATCGCGGTCTCTTACGGGCAGAGCCTGGACGTGGTGGTGGATTGGATCGCCCGCCACGGCATGCCCGAGCCCGGCGAGCCACGCTACCCCTGGAAAGAGGCCCTGGAGCGCATGGCCCACGCCTACAACGGCCCCTTCTGGATCGAGGGCGAGGGCTGGGGCGACCACCGTGGCAAGGGCGCGCCGGTGGTGCCGGGCTTTGTCAAGTGGTATATGCAGCACGGCGATGACCCGGCCCTCCGGGCCGCCCTCAAGGCCAAGGCCGACTGGTGCGCGGCCCAGACGCACGCGCCGGGGGAGCCCAGCCACACGCCTCTCTCCCACCCCAACCGCCTGGTGGCCGGCAACCCCCAACGCGCCGCCGAGCTGGGCGACCAGATCCTGGCGCTGCAGACCGAGGAGGGCGATTTCCCCTTTGAGCCGCATGGCCGGCACCATACCATGCTGATCGACTGGGCCGAGTTCTGGCGGCCCCTGGGCCAGCCCGGCGATTCGGCCATCGACCTCTGCGCCACCGGCGCCTGGGGCCTGCTGCTGGCGGCCAAGGAGACCGGCGAGCAGCGCTTTTTCGACGGCGCGCGCAAGGCGCTCGACTATGGCCTGCGCTGGGACAACCGCCCCGAGGGCGGCGACTGGTGGGAGACGCCCTTGCACAGCCCCAACCTGCTCACCTCGGGCAACGCGGCCATCGCCTACTATCTCGGGTATCAGACTCTTGGCGACGAGCGCTATTTGGAGCGGGCCATCCACTGGATCCGCTGTGTGCTGCCATTCACGCACCTGTGGCAGCCCCGCGATCGGATCATGCTCTATAACACCAAGCCCTGCCTGAATAGCACCTGCTGGTTCCTGAGCGATTGGGTCTCCAAGCATGTGCAATGGGAGGTGCTGCGCATCTTTGCCGAGTCGCGCGAGCTGGGCATCGACTGGGCCGAGCTGGATCCGGACGTGGACTGGCGCACCTATCAGCGCGGCGTTACCACGGCCTCGCTGCGCTGGATGATCGACAGCCAGGATCCCGACTGGATGTTCGGCTCCGAATACACGCCCGGCCTGGTGGAGGGCGGCAACTGGGACACCCGCTTTGCCGATACCCATGATCCGATCCACGGCAGCTATGGCGGCGGCCCCATCGCGCCGGACCTGATCGCGGACAATATCCGCATCGTTCTCGGGTTGGACTGAGGCTCCTGCACGGAGCAAAGGCCGTTCGGGCTTGAGCGATCGCTGTCGCAAGAGAGGTACGAAATGCAGCAGGGGCACGCACGCCGTGCCCCTGCTGGCTAGATCGTTTTCATCCTGTTTTTTCCGCATTTGAGCACTCAATCGGCGCAGTAACGAACGCCCCGCGCGCGCGCGCCCCATGCGGCCCACACCAAGACTTGCGCAAACAGCCCCCTTGGCGCATACTAGGCAGCCGAGTGCAGCCTCAGCATGGGACGGAGAAAAGCATGAGCAACTACACCCCCGGCACGCTGGTCCTCGAAGACGGCAGCGTCTATGAGGGCAGGTCCGTGGGCGCACAGGGCGAATGGGTCGGCGAGATCGTGTTCAACACGAGCCTGACCGGCTATCAGGAGATCATCACCGATCCCTCCTACTGGGGGCAGATGGTGGTGTTTACCTGCCCGCACATTGGCAATGTCGGGGTGAACTCGGAAGACGTCGAATCGGGCCGGCCGTGGGTGCGCGCGGTGCTGGCGCGGGATATTTGCGAGACGCCCTCCAACTGGCGAGCCGAGCGCTCGTTGCCCGATTATCTGCGGGAGCATGGCGTCCCCGCGCTGGATAGGATCGACACCCGCCGCCTGACGCTGACCATCCGCCAGTACGGCGTGATGCGTGCGGCGCTCTCCACCACCAATCAGGACGCCGACCGCCTGCTGGCCATGGCGCGAGAGGCGCCGGATATGAGCGAGCTCTCGCCGCTGCGCGAGGTCACCACGCCGGTCGTGGAAATCTGGGATCAGCCCGCGAATCCGCGCTGGGCCGGGCTGCCAGCGGTCGAGCTGGATGGGCCGCGACCCCATGTGGTGGTGATCGATTGCGGCGTCAAGCGCAGCATCCTGCGCTACCTGGTGACATCGGGCGCGCGGGTGACCTGCGTGCCGGCGACGTCCACGGCGGAAGAGGTGCTGGCGCTGGCGCCCGACGGGGTGCTGATCTCTAACGGGCCGGGCGACCCGGTCATGGCCACCGAGACCATCGCCACCGTCCGCGCGCTGATGGAGCGGGTACCCATGTACGGCATCTGCCTGGGGCTGCAGATCATGGCCCTGGCGGCGGGCGCCCGCACCTACAAGCTGCCATTTGGCCACCATGGCGGCAACCATCCCGTGCAGGATATGGCCAGCCCCAACGGCGGGGCGACCATCGAGATCACCTCGCAGAACCACAACTATGCCGTGGAGCCCAGCTCGCTGGAGGGGCTGCCGTTCCGCGTCACCCATTGGAATCGCTACGACGACACCATCGAGGGGCTGGCCCACACCCGCCTGCCGATCCGGGGCGTGCAGCATCACCCCGAAGCCTCGCCCGGGCCACACGACAGCCTCCATCTCATCGCCGAGTTCTGCCGCAGCCTGGCCGTAGAGTCGGGGAAGCAGGAGTAGACCATGCCCAAGCGAACCGACCTACACACCATCCTGATCATCGGGTCCGGCCCCATCGTCATCGGCCAGGCCTGCGAGTTTGACTATTCCGGCACCCAGGCCTGCAAGGCGCTGCGCGAAGAGGGGTATCGCACGGTGCTGGTGAACTCGAACCCGGCCACCATCATGACCGACCCCGAGGTGGCCGATGCCACCTATATCGAGCCGCTGACGCCCGAGGTGTTGGAGCGGGTCATCGCCAAGGAGCGGCCGGACGCGGTGCTGCCCACCATGGGCGGCCAGACGGGGCTGAACCTGGCCATGGACCTGCACCGGCTGGGCATCCTGCAAAAGTACGGCGTCGAGCTGATCGGCGCCCGGGCCGAATCGATCGACGTGGCCGAGGACCGCGACCTGTTCAAGGCCGCCATGGAAGAGATCGGCCTGGAGGTGCCGCGCTCCCACGCCGTCTCCAGCCTGGAGCAGGCGCGGTCGCTCTTGGAGGACGTGGGGCTGCCCACCATCATCCGCCCGTCGTTCACGCTGGGCGGCACGGGCAGCGGGATCGCCTATAACCGGCGCGATTTCGACGACATGGTGGAGCGCGGCCTGGAACAAAGCCCGATCCATCGGGTGCTGATCGAGGAATCGGTGCTCGGCTGGAAAGAGATCGAGCTCGAGGTGATGCGCGACGCCGACGACAACTATGTGGTCATCTGTTCCATCGAGAACTTTGATCCCATGGGCGTCCACACGGGCGATAGCATCACCGTGGCGCCGGCGCAGACGCTGACCCACCCCGAGTATCAGGTGCTGCGCAACCAGGCGCGGCTGATCATGGAGCGCGTCGGCGTGGAGACGGGCGGGTCCAACGTCCAGTTCGCGATCCATCCAGAGAACGGCCGCATCCTGGTCATCGAGATGAACCCGCGGGTGTCGCGCAGCTCGGCGTTGGCCAGCAAGGCGACCGGGTTCCCGATTGCCAAGATCGCGGCCAAGCTGGCGGTGGGCTATCGACTGCATGAGCTGCCCAACGACATCACCCGCGAGACGCCGGCCTCTTTCGAGCCGACCATCGACTATGTGGTGGCCAAGATTCCCCGGTGGAACATGGAAAAGTTCCCGCACGCCAACGCGACGCTGGGCACCCAGATGAAGTCCGTAGGCGAGGTGATGGCCATCGGGCGCACTTTTATAGAGGCGCTACAAAAGGGCCTGTACGCCCGCGAGGATCCGCGCGACAGCTTGTTCGACGAGGAAGCGGCTCAGGCATCGCTGGACGAGATCCGCCACCGGCTGATCGAGCCGACGCCCGAGCGCGCGTTCTACCTGGTGCCGGCCATGGATCACGGCCTGTCCATTGACGAGATCTTTCGCCTTTCGGCCATCGACCCCTGGTTCCTGCGCGAGATCGCTCGCGCGCGCGACCTGCGCGACCAGTTGCGCACGCGCACGCTGGACGAGATCGACGCGCGCCTGATGCGCGAGCTCAAGCAGACGGGCTTTGCCGACGCCATCATCGGGCGGCACCTGGCCACGCCGGCCGATGAGATGGAGGTGCGGCGCCACCGGTTGGCGCTGGGGATCACGGCAGTCTACTCGCGGGTGGATACCTGCGCCGCAGAGTTCCCAGCGCGGACACCCTACCTGTACAGCACCTATGAGAGCCTCTGCGAGGCGCAGCCCAGCGACCGGGAAAAGATCGTGGTGCTGGGCAGCGGGCCCAACCGGATCGGCCAGGGCATCGAGTTCGACTATTGCTGCGTCCATGCGTCCATGGCCTTTCAAGAGATGGGCTATGAGACCATCATGGTCAACTGCAACCCGGAGACGGTCTCTACCGACTATGATGTGAGCGACCGGCTCTATTTCGAGCCCTTGACGGTGGAGCATATCCTGAACATCTGCGAGCTGGAGAAACCGGCCGGCGTGGTGTTCCAGTTCGGTGGGCAGACCCCGCTCAAGCTGGTGCGCAAGCTGCGCGACGCGGGCGTGCCCGTGTTGGGCACCAATGCCGACGCCATCGACCTGGCCGAGGACCGCGAGCGCTTTGGCGACCTGATGCGCGAGATCGGCCTGCCCATGCCCGAGAGCGGCATCGCCCACTCGGAGGAGGAGGCGTTCGCCGTGGCCGAGCGCATCGGCTATCCGGTCATCGTGCGGCCCTCGTATGTGCTGGGCGGCCGGGCCATGGCCATCGTCCACGAGGCGCGCGAGCTGGAGCACTATGTGCGGTCGGCGGTCAAGGTGGCTGAGGATACGCCGATCCTGGTGGACCGCTTTCTCAGCGACGCCTTTGAGATGGACGTGGATTGCGTCTGCGATGGCCAAGAGGTGCGCATCGCCGCCATCATGGAGCAGATCGAGCTGACGGGCGTGCACTCGGGCGATAGCGCCTGCGTGATCCCCACGGTGATGATCGACGATGGGACGCTGGACACCGTCCGTCAGTATACGCGGCGGCTGGCCCACGCCCTCAAGACCGTGGGCTGCATGAACGTCCAATATGCCATGCTGGACGGCGTGGTCTATGTGATCGAGGCCAACCCGCGCGCCTCGCGCACGGTGCCGTACGTCAGCAAGGCCACGGGCGTCCCTTGGGCGCGGGTGGCCTGCCAGGTGCTGGCGGGGCGCACCCTCAGCGAGCTGGGCGTGCCCGACGAGCCGATGTTGGAGGGGCATTTCTGCAAAGAGGTGGTGTTGCCCTTTCAAAAGTTCCGAGAGGAGCCCCCCACCCTGGGCCCCGAGATGCGCAGCACCGGCGAGGTGATGGGCATGGATACGGATTTTGGCATGGCCTATGCCAAGGCCCAGATCGCCGGCGGCAACGGGTTACCGACCGCGGGCACGGCGTTTTTGAGCGTCCACGACCGCGACAAGCAGAACCTGGTGCCCATCGCCCGCGAGCTGCGGGAGATGGGGTTCGCGCTGATCGCCACGCGAGGCACGGCGGCTGCGTTGCAGGCAGCGGGGCTGGAGGTGCGGCCGGTGTTCAAGGTGCACGAGGGGCGCCCCCACTGCGTGGACAAGATCATCAACGGCGAGATCGACCTGGTGGTGGAGACGCCGCTGGCGGGCATCTCTTACGGCGACGAGCACGCGCTGCGCGCCGCGGCCATCGCCCACGGCGTGCCGATGGTGACCACCCTCTCGGCCGCGCGAGCGGCGACCAAAGCCATCGCCGCGCTCAAGCGGGGCGACATGGTGGTGCAGAGCCTGCAAGAGCACTGGCATCGGCGGAACAAGACCGTCGAGCGCGAGGCATCCTGATGCCACCCCGCAGCGCCCCCGTCACGCTGGGCGAGCTGTGGCAGTTGGCCCTGCCAGAGGGCACGCGCGTGCTGGCCGGGGCCGCGGGGCTGGAGCGCGGTGTAACCTGGGTGGCGTCTTTGGGCGCCACCTTTCCCCTTTTTGGGACCATCGAGCCGGGCTATTTGGCGTTTGCCGATCTGGGCATGGCCCAGAGCATCGATGCGCGGATCACCTTTCCTTACCTGGTGCGAGAGCTCTCGCGGGCCGGGGTCGCGGGCCTGGTGGTGCCACAGGCGCCACCGGAGGAGGATCTGGCCCTGGCCGATTCGTTGGAGCTGCCCGTGTTCGTTTTGCCGCCGGGAGCTGACCTGGGCGCCAGCGAGCGCGACGTGCTGCGCAGCCTGATCGACCGGGAGGGGCAACTGGCCCGGCGCGAGCTGGAGGCCCGCCAGACGCTGCGAGCCGCCTGGGGGCGGGGCGACCTGGACGGGCTGGCGCAGAGGCTATCCGCCCTGACCCACGGAAGGGTGCAGGTGCGCGATGCCCGCGGCGGGCAGGTGGCGGAAGCCGCCCCCCCCACCCCCACTGCAGACGAGCCCGCGGCCCAGGCACGGGACCTCAGCGTGCCCATCCGGCTGGCGGGCCGCACCCTGGGCGAGCTGACGCTGATCGCGCCGCAGACGGGGCGGACGCTGGCGGGCATCTATGCGCGGCAGGCCGCCGAGCTTTACGCTGCCGAGCTGTTGCAGCGGCACGTGCGCCGCGAGACCGAGGAGCGGTTGGGCGCCGAGCTGATGGAAGAGCTGCTGGACGCCGCCAGCGCGCCAGGGCCGCTGCTCTCGCGGCTGGCCCACCAGGGGTATGCGCCCTCCACCGAGCGGACCCAAGCGGCGGTGGCGTTGACCACCAGCTTGCCGCTGGATCGCCAGCCGTGCAACCCGACGGCGGAGGTGCTCCAGGTGGCTACGTCGCTGGAATTGGCAGCCGAACGCGACGGCGCGATGACGCTCCATGGCGCCTATCGTAGCGCCATGATCTGCCTGCTCTCCAGCGATAGCGTCAACATGCCCGAGCGCCTGCGTTACTGGCTTTCGGTGGCCCTGCCCACGGAAGGGGGCCAGCGTTGTTGCCATGTCGGCGTGAGCCGCGTCACCTCGGGAGACCTGGCCGGCCTGCGAGAGGCCATACAGCAAGCCCTCGACGCCCTGGAGGTGGGGCATCGGGCGGGCAGCCTGAGCGGACCCTACCATTACGGCGAGCTGGGGCTCTATCGTCTGCTGGCCGCCATGCATGGGCAGGCCGAGGTCAACCGCTTTGTGGACGAGACGCTGGGGCCGCTGCTACGCTATGATGACGATCACCACACCGAGCTCTGCCACACGCTAGCCGTGTATATGCAAGAGCACGGCAACACGTCCCGGGCCGCCCAGGGCCTGTTCATCCACCGCAACACGCTGGCCTACCGTCTGGAGCGGGTCACCGCGATCTTGGGCGTGGATGTGGACGATCCCGAGACGCGCCTGGCGTTGCATCTGGCCCTCAAGCTCCAGGCCCTCCGCCCCTCCTAGCGCTCCATTTGTGCACTCTGCCCAATTAGCGGCCCCCAAAGCTGGCAAGAACGCCGGTGCCTCGGCGCGACGTTCGTGCTATGCTAGGCGGGAGAGCAATGAGGCGATCGGGGCGGGCGCCAACGGCGCAGCCCAGCCAGTGAAGGCATATTGGCCGAGTGGCCGCGGTACGAGGGGTGCCGCGGCGTTGTTGTGGGCGTAGCAGGAGGGATTATGTCCGTCACGAAAGAAGCGATCCTGAGTTCAGCAGCCGAGGCCGGCGTCCGGTTCATCAACATGCAGTTCACCGATCTGGCCGGCATGGTCAAGAGCATCACGGTTCCGGTGAGCCAGCTCGATGGCGTGCTGGACAATGGCGTCTGGTTCGACGGGTCGTCCATCGAGGGGTTTGTGCGCATCAGCGAGAGCGACATGTACCTGGTGCCCGAGCTGGACACCTGGGCGATCATCCCCTGGCGGAACGAATCCCACACCACGGCGCGGTTGATCTGCAACGTGCACACGCCGGATGGCAAGGTGTTCGAGGGGGCGCCGCGGGCCGCCCTGATGCGCGCCCTGAAAGAGGCGGCTGACCTGGGATACGAGTTCCGCACCGGCCCAGAGCTCGAGTTCTTTTTGCTGGGGACGGACGAGTTCGGCCGCCCCGACGTGAGCCTGCGACATGACGAGGCGGGCTATTTCGATGCCACCGCCGACCGGGGGACGCTGGTCCGCCAGGATATGATTACGGCGCTGGAGGCCTTTGGCATCGAGGTGGAGGCGGGGCACCACGAGGTGGCGCCCGGCCAGCACGAGATCGACTTTCGCTATGGCAACGCGCTGCGCTCGGCCGACAATGCTGTGACCTTCAAGTTCGTGCTCAAGGCTGTGGCCGCCCTACAGGGGCTGTATGCGACGTTCATGCCCAAGCCGATCGCGGGGGTGAACGGATCGGGCATGCACACCCACCAGAGCCTGGCCGCGCTGGGCACCGGCGAGAACCTGTTCGCCTCGCCCAACGATCCCTATTTCCTGTCAGACCTGGCCAAGCGCTTTCTTGCCGGCCAGCTCAAGCACGCCCGCGCCATGTCGGCCGTGCTGGCGCCCACGGTGAACTCGTACAAGCGGCTGGTGCCGGGCTATGAGGCTCCGGTGTACGTGAGTTGGGCGCGCATCAACCGCTCGGCGCTGATCCGCGTGCCGCGCACCAGCTCGCCGGCCGGCGCGCGCATCGAGCTGCGTTGCCCGGATCCCTCCTGCAACCCGTATCTGGCCTTTGCGGTCATGCTCAAGGCGGGGCTGGATGGCGTCGTGAACGAGATCGAGGTGCCGGACGCCACCGAGGAGAACCTGTTCGAGAGCGAGTGGGCCCGCGAAGGGCTGGAGACGCTGCCCGGCTCGCTGGGCGAGGCCATCGAGGCGCTGGAGAGCGACCCTGTGGTGCTCGACGCGCTGGGACCGCACATCGCGCAGCGCTTCCTGGACGCCCGTCGCCACGAGTGGGACGAGTACCGGCTCCAGGTTACCGCCTGGGAGCGTCAGCGCTACCTGCCGATCCACTAGATCGGCTCCGAAAAGCCATCACCACCCCCTCATGCTCTCCCGCAGCACAACGATGTCTGCGGGAGAGCCTTTCCGTAAGAGTGGCTCCGTCCTCTCCCCCGCCGCCGCCTAGACCCCGCCGCAGGCCGCGTAGGCCGCACGCAGCGCCGCCATGCGATCGCCCTTGGGCGTGAACTCGTGGCCGACATAGAGGCCATAGCCGGCGGCGTCGATGGCGGCGCAGATGCCCCGATAGTTGAGCTCTTGGGCGTCGTCCAGATCCTGGCGGCCCGGGTTGCCGGCCGTGTGAAAGTGGCCGATGTGCTGCACCGCCTTGCGGATGCTGCGGATGAGGTCGCCCTCCATGATCTGCATGTGGTAGATGTCGAACAGGAGCTTGGCGCGAGGGCTGCCCACCATCTCACAGAGGGTCACGCCCCAATCGACGCGGTCACACTGGTAGCCCGGGTGGTTGACCTTGGAGTTGAGCAGCTCCATGTTGAGGTTGACCGCCTTGGCCTCGGCGTAAGGGATGATGCGCCGCAGCCCTTGGGCACACGCCACCAGCCCCTCATAGTCGCTCTGGCCCTGGTTGCGGTTGCCGGAAAAGCAGATCAACCCGCCGATGCCCAGGTCGGCGGCCAGGTCGATAGATGCGCGCAGCTCTTGCTCGATGCGCTCGTGGTTCTCGGGCTGGTTGAGGCCGTCGGGGAGGGACTGATGGCCCACCATGCTGGCGACAGCCAGGCCGTGGCGGTGGGCGGTGGCGACGATCGCGCGCACATTGTCGTCGGGGCGCATCAACTCGATGGCCGCATAGCCGATCTCGGCCACCTGGGCGCAAAAGGCATCCAGCGAGCGTTCGTCCTCGCGCCAAAAGATAGGCAATACTAGGCACTGTTGGACGGCCATCGTCTCTATACCTCCTCTGCAGATGGGAATACCACACCCAGCTTGACGCCCGCCTCGGGATCGCCGGCCACGCGGGGGTAGGCCTCCAGCAGCTCATCAACGCCAACCACCGGCTGCACCACGGGCTCGCCGGTCAGGCGGCCCTCGGCCAGCCAACGCCAGCAGGTCTCCATGAGGCGCCGTTCGCCCCACCGGGGATGATCCCGGTTGGGCTCGGAGCAGGCGCGGGAAAAGAGCAGGGTCGGCGCGTTCATGTGGGCCTCGGCGCCGAGATCCAGGCCGGCGCCATAGGGGGACGGGTACGCCCCGGCCACCACGGTGCCGCCATAGGCCACGCCCCGCAAACAGGCCTGCAGGGCGGCACGGGCGCCGCTGTACTCGATGGCCACGTCGACGCCGCGGCCGCCGGTGCGCTGCTTGAGCTCCAGGCCGGCGTCGCAGGCGAGCGGGTCGAGCACGACAGCGGCGCCGAGGGAGAGGGCCAGGTCGCGGCGAGCGGCGACGGGATCCAGCGCCAGGATGGGGGTTGCGCCGGCCAGGCGGAGGATCTGCACCGCCATCAGGCCGATGGCGCCCAGGCCAAAGACGGCCACGGCATCGCCGGCGCGCACATGCCCATCGCGCACGGCGCCCAGGGCGAAATCGGCGGGGTCGAGGCAGACGGCCGATTGCCAGGGCATGCCCTCTGGCAGGGGCCAGCAGGCCGAGGCGGGCGCGGTGACGGTGTCACGAAAGCCGCTATAGAGGCAGACGCGCTGCCCCACGGCGAGATCGGTGACGGCAGCGCCGCGCTCGATGACGGGGCCCACGATCATGTTGCCCAGGGCGGCCTGGTACGCTTCCACGCGCGGTTGGCCCTCCGGCAGGCCGCGGAAGAGCAGCAGGTGGTCATCCCAAGCGCCACGATCAAAGGCGTACCCCTGGAACAGCGCCATCTCGGTGCCGTGCTTGGCGGCGCCGTGCTCGGCGCGGACGCGGACTTGATCCGGCGCCAGGGGCGCGTCCGCATATTCCTGCCATTCTAGCCGGCCGCGCCCGATGCAGATCAGTTTCCGTGGCATCGCTCTCTCCTTGTCGTCGCATCTGGCCAGCGTATCGTAAGAACGAGCCGGTCAGCTCCCGTATTGCAGCAGCACCTTGCCGGTCTCGCCTGCCGCAAAGGCCTGCCAGGCCTCTTGGGCCCTGGGCGCGGCGTAGCGGTGGGTGATCAGATCGGTGACGCGCATCCCACGACGGTAGAGGTCGATCATGGCGGGGACCTCGGCGTATTGATAGAACCAGGATCCAAACAGGGTGATGTCGCGGCGGATCAGGTCCTCGCTGGGCGAGATGGGCAGCGGACCCTGCTCGCCGTTGACTGCCACCGTGCCGCCGGCGCGCACGGCCGAGAGGCACTGGCGCAGCGTATCGGGGCGGCCGGCGCATTCGATGCAGACATCGGCGCCACGGCCATCCGTCAAAGCTCGAATGGTCTCTACGGCGTCGGCGGAGACGACCTCGGCGGCGCCCAGCGCGGCGGCGTATGCGAGGCGCTGGGGCACCAGATCCACGGCGATGACGCGGCGGCCCATGGTGGCCTGCATCAGGGTGTTGCCCAGGCCGATGGGCCCCTGGCCAAACACGGCCACGGTCTCGATGGATGGATCCAGCAGGCGGCGCGAGGTGTGGTAGGGCACGCCCAGGCCGTCGCCGGTGAGCAGGACGGCGGCATCCCAGGGGATGTCGTCAGGGAGCGGCAGGCAGGTAAAGGCGTGCACCAGGATCAGCTCGGCGTGAAAGCCGCCGAACCCGGCTGGGCGGTGCTGGCAGTAGGTCTGCTGGCCTGTTTGGCAATATGCGCAGACGCCGCATCCCGTCACGCCGCTGACGCCAACCCGCTGCCCCCGCCGCAGAGAGACGCCCTCACCAACGGCGACGATGGTGCCGGCGGCCTCGTGGCCGGGGTTCCCCACCTCTTGGCCGGGGCCGAGGTAGGTGTGCTTTTCGCTGCCGCACAGGGCCGAGGCGGCCGTGCGAACCAGCACCTGCCCGGGGCCGGGGGTCGGATCTGGCAGATCGACCCAGGTGACGATGCCTTTGCCCTGGTAGCGCAGTGACTTCATGGGGATTCTCCTGTCTCGCGTTGGTGGAGCCGTCTTTCGCTCGGCGCAGGCCGGCCGCGCAATCTAGCCATGGATGGCATTCTAGCGGGGACGAGGCGAGCTGTCACGCCCAAACGTACCATGACGAGGCGGTCTGTGCTATGATGGTCGCCATGGGACGAGGATGGAGGTCTGGCATGAGCGCGACGCGGACAGCGGGCCTGAGCACGTCAAGCTACAAAGAGATCGACGATCTGCGCAGCGAGATGTCGCAGATCATCGGCGTCGTGATGGCGCTGATCGGGGGGCTGGGCGTCTGGTTGATGACGCCCAGCTTTCGCTATGAGCCGGGCCCCTTTGCCCTGGCGGCTGCCTTGCTGGGCACTGGCGTGTTCACGCTGGCGCTGGCGCGCCGCCACCCCAGACTGGCCCGCCTGGGCCTCGCTCTGGGTTCTGCGTTGGTGAGCATTCTGCAGATCCAGCATGGGAACCCTGCCACCAGCATCGCGTATGGGCTGCTGCTGGTAGTGGCAAACGGCCTCGTGCATCCACTCTGGGGGGGGCTGGTGGCCCTGGCTGGGACGGTGGCGTTGGCCGTGTTTGGCCCCGGCTGGCCGGCGATGCTGGCGCCAGCGAGCATTCTCTGGCTGGGAGGCGGCTTGATGGTGCTGCCAACGCGGACGCTCTGGATGGCGCTGACCTGGTCATGGCAGAGCCAGGAGCGCAGCCAGCAGTTGCTCTCGCAGTTGCGGTTTCGCCAGGGGGAGCTGAACCGCACCAACATTGCCCTGGTGGAGGCCTCGCGGCGGCTGCAACGGGTTACCCAGCAGTTGGCCATCGAGCGGCTGCGCGCCGACGAGGCCCGCGAGATGAAGGAGCGCTTTGCGGCCAATATCAGCCACGAGCTGCGCACCCCGCTGAACCTGATCCTGGGCTTTTCAGAGATGATGTACCTGCGCAGCGACGTCTATGGCGACATGGCCTGGCCGATGACCCTCCGCCGCGACGTGCGCCAGATCTATCAGAGCAGCCGGCAGCTCCTCGATCTGGTCAATGACGTGCTGGATCTGGCCAGGATCGATGCGCTCCAGTTCCCGCTCCTAAAAGAGCTGGGCGACCTGGGCGACGTGATCCGCGAGGCCGCCAGCACCGCCTCGGATCTGCTGCGCGGCACCGATGTGGCGTTGCAGGTGGAGCTGCCCGCGTCATTGCCGCCGTTTCAGTTTGATCGGACGCGCATCCGCCAGGTGCTGCTCAACCTGCTGAACAATGCCTCGCGGTTCACGCTTCAGGGCTCGATCACCATTCGCGCCACGGTGGAGGGCGACGAGGCCGTGGTCACGGTCACCGATACGGGTGTGGGCATTCCCGCCGATCGCTTGGATGACATTTTCGAAGAGTTCCGCCAGGTAGACATGTCGCCGCGCCGTCAGCACGGCGGCGCGGGGCTGGGGCTGGCGCTGTGCAAGCGGTTCGTTGAGCTGCACGATGGCCGCATCTGGGCCGAAAGCGAGCCGGGCGTGGGCAGCACCTTTCGGTTCACGTTGCCACTGACCCAGCTACCCGCCACGGCGCTGCGTGAGGCGGTGGTGCCCCCGCGCCCCGTCACAGGGCCTCAGCCGCAGATATTGGTGCTGGACCCCGATCCGGGCGTGGGCACCATGCTGAGGCGCTACCTCAAGGACACCGGCGTCCTCCAGGCGCGCGACCCCCGCCAGGCTCGCCAGATGGTGGCCGAGTGGCGCCCCAAGGCCGTATTGGTGAACACAGCGCCGGGCCAACACGCCCTGCCCGAGCTATGGGAGCTGGCGGGAGAGGTGACGCCCCCACAGGTGCCCGTTTTGGCTTGCGCCCTGCCGAGCAGCGCCTGGATCGTGACGGAAGCGCAGGTGCACAATTCACTGGCCAAGCCGGTGACCCGCGAGACGCTGCTGGGAGCCGTGCAGGCCGCCGTGCCCGAGAGCGTCTATACCAATGGACGCCCGGCGCGGGTGCTGGTGGTGGATGACGACCGCGGGTTCGTGCAGATGGTCGAGCGCTACTTGCAGACGGCCAACGAGCCCTATGATGTCAGTCGGGCATACAATGGCGCCGAGGCGCTCCAGCGGCTGCAGCAAGGGCCGCGCCCCGATGTGGTGCTGCTGGACCTGGTGATGCCGGTGATGGACGGGTTCGCCTTTCTCGAGCGCGTCCAGGAGGACGAGCGGTATCAGGGCCTGCCCATCATCATCGTGACGGTGACCAGTTTTCTGGAAGAGATGCTGGCACACCGAGGCAGCGAAGTGACGCTCTTGCGCAGGCAGGGGTTGCGTCCATCAGAGGTGCTCGCGTACCTACAGGCGCTGCTGGACGCCACCGAGGCGAGCTACCCTAGCGATACCGCTGAAGGACCTGGAGCAGGCGATCCCGCGTAACCGGCTTGGCGATGTAATCCACCGCGCCGAGAGAGCGCGCCAGGCTGGGCTGCTCCAGCACCGAACAGATGATCACCGGCATATCGCGGGTGGCGGGGTAGCTCTGGAGGCGTTGGAGCACCTCCCAACCGTCCTGATCGGGCATCATGACGTCGAGGACCACGATCTCGGGGCGAAAGGTCTCGGCCAACCTGACGCCGTCCTCGCCCGTGGCGGCCTCAAAGACGTCGTAGGGCTCGCCCCAGAGGTAGCGGCGAAAGAGCTCGGCCATGCCCTGGTGATCGTCGATCACCAAGACCGACGTGCGTAGCGAGCGCCCCAAGCGCAGCGCGACGACGATCCGGCCATCGTCGTCCTGGCGGGCATCCCAGGTGCCACCCAAACGTGCCACCAGGTGCTCGGCTGTGTGGGGCAGGCGATAGGGCCGATGCGCGTCGTCGCCAGCCCCAGCCGCGTCGCT
>CAZUZB010000009.1:31990-42832 GCA_964624695.1 uncultured Anaerolineales bacterium
GAGGCAGCGGCGCGAAAGCGGCCGCGGTCGGGCGGCCCCAACGCCTCGATGGTCGCGAGGACGGTCGCCCGCACGAGGCCCACCCGCCCCTCGCCGCTGGAGGAAAAAGCGACCGGCACCCAGGCTAGCAGATCGTGCTGGCGCAGATACTCGTAATCATAGAGATGCACCAGGAAATCGTGCAGATCGTCCAGCTCGGCCTCTGGTATCTGGCCCGCGTACGCTGACATCCCACTCTCCCCACCCCGACTGGGTACAGTGCGCGCATTATAGGGGCGGCGGGGGCAAGCGTCCAACCGATTGGTTCGGCTCGACGGGCTGCCTCGTGATACCGGGCCTGTCAGGCCATCCTGTCAGCCTACTGTCAGGTCGCTGTCGCGGACACCCCTTGATATTCGAGCCCCACTCCCTTACAGTGGTGGTGTAGGGCCGTTGTCAATGGCGAGCGGGCCGGCTACCACCAACCGGAATGCAACGGCTCGGGTGGGATTCGCAGCGGGCTCGGCCCCTCGCAAAGACGCAAGAGGAGGAAACGGGATGAAGCGCACGCGAAGAGAGTTCTTACAGCTTTCGGCTATCGGCCTGGCAGGCGCCGCATTTGCGGCATGCAAGCCCGCCGCGCCCACGGCAGCGCCATCGCAGCCCAAGGAAGCCGAGCCGGCGGAGCCCGCCGAGCCCTCAGGCCCCACATTTGAGGGCAAGGTGGAGATGTGGGTTCAGGCCTACACCCCCAGTGAAGACATGGTCAAGTCGGAGGACAACCCCCTGCCGCACGACCAGTCTCTGCAGATCTCCAAAAAGTACATGGAGATGCACCCCGGCGTAGAGGTCGAGTTGATCAACAAGCCGGCCGCCGTGGCCGACCACGAGTGGATCGTCACCCAGCAGGCCGGCGGCACCATCCCCCACATCGTCTGGTCGCACTCGTTCTGGATTCAGGACGAGCTGGGCAAGGGCTGGTGGATCGCGCTGGACCCGTACATGGAAGAGCCCAACGGGTACGTGCCCAGCGGCCAGCCAGGCGCTGATCGGTGGCTGGACCTGTTCTACGAAGTGCCCACCGAGGCCAAGCGCGCCCCCGACGGCAAGCTGTACGTCGTACCCATGGACCTGGTGACCACGTTCTTTTACTATAACGCCGATGCCTTTGCCGAAATGGGCGTCGAGGCTCCCACCACCTGGGGCGACTGGATCGAAGTGCAAGAGGCCTTCCTGGGCGGCAGCATGTACCCGACCACGCACGTGGGCTGGTACGAGAGCCAGGTGGGCGCCATGCTCTATGGCAAAAAGGACCCGATCATCAACCCCGAGGGCGGCGTCGTCACCCTGGAGATGATCTGCTGCGCTATCAAAGAGGGCCTCTACCTGGGCTCGAACCCCGAGTATCAGGAGTGGCTAGAGTTCGTCAAGGAGCTGATCGGCTACTGCGTGCCAGACTGGGCGGCTGAAGGTGTGGACTTTAACCGCAAGTGGCTGAACAAGGAAGTGGCCGTCTTTGAGGATGGCAGCTGGCGCTTTGGCCTCACGCGAGCCAACCCGCTGGTGGATTTCGAGTGGGGCTCTTTTTACGCGCCGACCATCATGGAGGCGGACAGCCCGTACGCCATCGGCAAGACCGCGCCCCCCATCGGCGGCGCCACCGCGGCGCAGTGGGCCGTGACCACCCGCGCGGAAAAAGAGGGCGTGCTCGACACGACCATCGACGTGCTCAAGTTCTACTCTGCTCCGGAGCAATCCGGCCCGATGATCGACGAGCTGGCCCAGTTCCTGCCCAATATCAAGGGTGTGGATGTGAACCCGGACCTCAAGGATCCGTTGCGCGCCATCACCGAGGGCCTGGGCGAGGCCGGCATGGTCACCTACCCCGACAAGATCGGCACCGAGTATCGTGAGAACCTCACGTACATCTGGTCCGACTGGAAGCTGGGTGTGACCACGCTGGAAGAGACGATGCAAAAGATCGATAATCTCTTTAACACCTACGCCGACGACTATATCGACCAGTTCGGCTGGGAGTGCTAGCTCGACAGGAAGGCGACGCGATAGGCTGGACGCTGCGCCACCCGTAGCGTCGTCACAAGTGGAATGAGGCGTTGCCCAGCAGGTGTGGGCAACGCCTCATCACAAACGCTGGTCATCTCAGCCTGGAGGTTGTTCGTCTATGTCCTCACTATCTGACAAGCGACGCAGAATCGCCATGGCCCAAGAGGGCTCGTTGTGGCATCGGATCGTCCAATACAAGCATGCCTATGCCATGATCCTGGTCACCTTTGCCATGCTGGCCACGTTCAACTATTACCCTGCCATCTCTGGCCTATACCGCGCCTTTTTCCGGTATGACATTGGCTTGAAGCCCGTATGGGTGGGCCTCGATCACTTTGTCCGGCTGTTCACCGCCGATGACATCTTTCAGAAGTCGATCGGCAACGTGGCTTTTCTGGCCACATGGAACGTGATCAAGGCGCTGACGTTTCCCTTTTTCGTGGCCGAGCTCATCTTTGGCTTGAGCAATACCAAGCACAAGTACTTTTACCGGCTGGCCATCATTGTGCCCATCGTGGTGCCCGGCATGGTGAACCTGCTCCTGTGGCAGTTCATCTATGACGGCACCTATGGCCTCCTGAACAACCTGCTAGTCGCCCTGGGCAGGCCTGACTGGCAGCGGGCCTGGCTGGGAGACCCGCGCGTGGCGCTCTATGCGGTGACGTTCATGGGGTTCCCCTGGGTGGGCGGCATCAACGTGCTGATCTACCTGGCGGGCCTGCAATCGATCACCAACGAGATCATCGACAGCGCCAAGATCGACGGCTGTACCGGAGCGCGGCGCGTGTGGTATATCGATATGCCGCTGATCAAAGGCCAGTTCAAGTTCATGCTGATCACCTCCATCATGGGCGGGCTCCAAGGGTGGGGCGCCATGTTTGTGATGACCCGAGGCGGTCCCGGCACGGCCACCATGGTCCCAGGCCTGTGGCTCTATAACAATGCCTTTTTCTGGGGGCGCATGGGCTATGCGTCGGCCATCGGCATGGTCATTTTCGCCGTGATCATGGTCCTGACGGTCATCAACATGCGCGCCATTCGCTCGTCGGCAGAGGTCTAGGCCTAGGTGGTGGAGGGAGATACCATGGCAGATACGACCACAACTCTTGCAGAGAGACCCGCCGCCCAGGCTCGAAAGGGCCTGCGCCTGCCCAAGACGGGCGACTGGTGGCATCACGCCCTCATGATCGCCCTGCTCATCACGATGTTCATCCCGCTGCTGATGATGGTGAACATCTCGTTCAAGACGTTGGCCCAGTTCTCCGTCAACCCATACGGCGTCACCATGCCGTTCCATCCGGAGAACTATGTGCGAGCGTTCGACATCATCTGGGGCTATATCTGGAACAGCTTTATCGTGAGTGGTGCCTCGGTGATGGGCGTGATCGCGCTGGCAACGCTCGCGGCGTGGTCATTCGCCCGCTACCCGTTCCCAGGCCGCGACTTTTTGTTCTATATGATCCTGGCCCTGCTGATGATCCCCGGCGAGCTGACGCTGATCCCCAGCTTTTTGCTGGTGAAGGATCTGGGGCTCTTGAACACCCGCTGGGTGTTGATCCTGCCGTATATCGCCGGCGGCCAGGTGTTCGCGATCTTTATCTTGCGCTCGTTCTTTGAGGCCATGCCCGAGGAGCTGTTCGAGGCCGCGCGCATCGACGGCGCCAGCGAGATCAAGACCTTTTTGCAGGTGGCCGTCCCTATGGCCAACTCGATCATCGGCGTGGTCGCCATCATGAACATCACCGGGACGTGGAACGACCTGATCTGGCCCATGGTGACGGTGAACGTCCGTCGGCTGATGACGTTGACCATCGGCCTGTACGCGTTCCGCAACGAGATGTACACGCGCTGGGGCTCGCTGATGGCGGGCTATACCATCGCGTCGATCCCGATGATCATCCTGTTCGCCTTTACCAGCCGCCTCTTTGTCGAGGGACTGGCCTCGGGCGCCATCAAGGTCTAGCAAGCACAAGCGCGGCGCCTCGAGGTGTCGCCCGCCCGGACAACCACCCGCGCACAGTGGGTGGTTGTTCTTGTGGGCGCCGCGCACGCAACAAGGCGGGCCAACCCGCTGGAGATCGGATAGGGCATGCGTTCTCTGCTTCGTTTCCTTGGTCTTTGGAAGGTGGTCTTTCAGCGGCTGGTCGCCGAAGGCACCCTCTCGCTATCGCTGTTGCTGGGATGGGTGGCCTTTGTGGCGTTGCTGGCGGCCATCCCCATGTATACGGATGCAGTCAATCAGCAACGCCTCAGCCGCGAGCTGGCGGGGCAATCGGCCTCGCGCCCGGCCTATGGGTTCCACTTTCGCTATGTGGGCGGAACGGGCCCGGGCGCCCCGTGGAACGACTATGACGCCCTGCGCCAGTTCATGGCGGATACTGCCCCGGCGCAGCTCGGGTTGCCGCTGCAGGTGTCCATGCACTTTGCCAAGAGCGATCTGTGGCAGGTCTTTCCCAGCGGGAGCCAGTACACGGCGCGCGAGATGCTAGAGCGCGTCGAGCTGGGGTTCATCCGAGGCATCGAGGAGCGGGCGGAGCTGCTAGAGGGCACCTGGCCCGCTGCCACCTCCAGCCTGGAGACTCCGTTGGAGGCCCTGGTCTCGAAATCGCTGGCGGACGAGCTGGGCCTGCAAGTGGGCGAGGAGCTGACCCTCTACACGCCGCTGGCCCTGTTCCCCGACGGCACCCAGCGGCGCGCCGAGGTGCAGGTGCGCATCGTCGGGTTCTGGCGAGCCAGCGACTCTGGCGATCCTTTCTGGTACATCTCCCCGAGCTCTTTTGGCAAGACGCTGCTCCTGCCCGAGCAGGGCTATGCGAGCTTGGCGGCCACCGGCCAGTTGCCGCAGTTGCTCTATAGCGTGGGCTGGTATCAGGCCTATGACGGCAGCCGCGTCCGCGCAGAGGACGTGCGGGGCGTGCTGCAACGCATCGGTCGGGTGCAGACGAGGGTGAGCATGCTGTTGCCGGGCACCGGATTGGCGGCCTCGCCGGTCTCGGCGTTGCAGCGCTACCAACGAGCGGCCGCCAGCCAGGCGTTGCAGTTGTTTGTCTTTCTCGTGCCGTTCATCGGCTTGGTGGTCTATTTCATCGTGACGGTGGCCAGCGGCGCGGTGGATCGCCAGCGGCTAGAGATCGCCCAGCTCAAGAGCCGCGGGGCCACCACGGGGCAGGTGTTGGGGATCTATGTGCTGCAGGCGCTGCTGGTGGGCGCGGTGGCGCTGCTTCTGGGGCCGCCCCTTGGGCGGTTGATCGCCCAGGCCATCGGGGCGACGTATGGATTCCTCTCGTTCACCGCGCGCGAGGACCTGAATGTGGCCATCACCAACGTGTCACTGCGGTACGCCGCCATCGGCGTGGGCGTGGCCATGTTGGCGACGGTGCTCCCCTCCGTGGGGGCAGCGCGGCTCACCGTGGTGGGCGCCCGCCAGGAGGCGGTTCGCAGCGAACGCAAGCCGCTGTGGCAGCGAGCCTACCTGGATGTGCTGCTGCTGGGCATCGCCGGCTATGGCTACTATCTCCTGGAGAACCAGGGGGCCATGGTGACGCTGCAGGCCGGCCAGGAGGCCACCCCCTATAGCAACCCGCTGCTCTTTGTGGCACCGGCCATCTTTATCACGGGCGTGGGGCTGCTGGCTGTGCGGCTGTTCCCGGCGCTGATGCGGCTGCCGGCCTGGTTCTCGGCGCAGACCACCAGCGTGGCCTGGCTGCTGGCCTTGCGGAACCTGACCCGCACCAGCGTATCGCAGGTGGGGCTGCTGCTGATCTTGGTGCTGACCACGGCGCTGGGCACGTTCACGGCCTCGGCCGCCCGCACCATGGATGACAACACCATCAGCCAGATCCGCTACCGCATCGGCAGCGACCTCTACCTGCGGGAAGGGGTGGGCATCCAGGAGCTGGCCTCGGCCAATGCCGATGACGAGGTGCTGCAGGTGTGGGCCATCCTGCCCGTGCACGACCACGTCCAGGCCGAGGGCGTCGACGCGGTGGCGAGGGTGGGCACCTTTCCCGCCAGGGTACGCGCCGGCGGCACCATGTTCGAGGGACGGCTGTACGGCATCGATCGGATGGATTTCGCCAACGTGGGCTACTTTCGCGAGGACTTTGCCCAGCAATCGCTGGGCGCGCTGATGAACGCGTTGGCGGTCAAGCGCGACGGCGTGATCGTCTCGGAGGAGGTATTGGCGAGCTCGGGCCTGCAGATCGGCGACGTGATCCCGCTGGGGGGGCTGGATCCCACCGGCTCGGCCACCAGCCCGTTCACCATCGTGGGCACCGTGCGCTACTTTCCGACGGCGTATCCCTCCCGGGGGAGTGTGTTCATCGCCAACCTGGACTATATCTTTGAGCGGCTGGGCGGCGAGGTGCCGTATGACGTCTGGAGCAGCCTGGCGCCCGAGGCGGACACGGCGCAGGTTCTGGCGGATCTGGACGAGATCGGCTACCGGATCCTGGGGTACGAGGACACACGGGCGGCCATCGCCGAGGCGCAGCGCAACCCGGATCGCACCGGGCTGTTCGGCTTTCTTTCGGTGGGCTTTTTGATCACCATCGGGCTGAGCATGCTGGCGCAGATCATCTATGCGCTGCTCTCGTTCCGGCGCAGGTTCATCCTGTTTGGCATGGTGCGAGCCATCGGCCTCTCCAAGGCGCAACTGGCCCTCTCGCTGAGCTCTGAGCTGGCGCTGATGACCATCGTCGGGATCGGGCTGGGGCTGTACGTGGGGCTGGTGGCCAGCCAGGTGTTCATCCCGTTCCTGCAGATGGGCTATAGCGAGACGGCCCTGGTGCCGCCCTTTATGGTGACCATCGCCTGGGATGATGTCGCCAAGGCGGTGGCGGCCATGTTGGTGACGTCGCTGGCGACCACGGCCGGCGTGATCGCCTTTCTCTCGCGGATTCGCGTGTTCGAAGCGCTCAAGATGGGAGAGGCCCTCACCTAGTTCGAGCAGGCGCTCTATTGCGTTCGCGGCGTGACGAAAGATCATTCATTCGCTCAGGGGGAAACATGACAGACAGCTATCGCGCAGGAATCATCGGTTGCGGGGGCATCGCCCGCGCCCACCTGATGGGCTACCAGGGCGTGGCCAACGCCGAGGTGGTGGCCGCGGCCGACATCTCGGAAGAGGCCAGGGCCAAGTTCCAGGAGCAGGTGCCCGGCGCCACCATGTACGCCGACTATCGCCAGATGCTGGCCGAGGCATCGCTGGATATCGTCAGCGTGTGCACCTGGCCGGCGCTCCACGGCGAGATGGTGGTGGCCGCCGCCGAGGCGGGGGTCAAGGGCGTGGTGTGCGAAAAGCCGTTCGACCTGACGCTGCCAGCGGCCGATGCGGCCATCGAGGCCTGCCGGGCGAGCGGCACCAAGCTGATCGTTGGCCACCAGCGCCGCTTCAACTGGCGCTATGAGCAGGCCAAGGCCGCCCTGAAAGAGGGCGCCATCGGCGACCTGCTGGCCGTGACCATCCAGTGCCGGGGCGATCTGTTCACCGACGCCACGCACAGCCTGGACATGATGCGCTTTATGGTGGATGATTGCCCAGTTGAGTGGGCGCTGGCGCAGATCGCGCGCTACAGCCCCAAGCATCGCTTTGGGCATGACGTGGAAGACGCGGCGCTGGGCCATGTGCAGTTCGCCAACGGGGTGCGCGGCCGCATCGAGGTGGGGGACGTGCCGCCGAATGAGGCCTATCAGCGGGTGCTGCTGCAAGGCAGCGATGGCTATATCGAAGTGGGCGGCGACAACGACGGCGATTGGCGGCTGCTGCGCGGCTCGGGCGGCGGCTGGGAACACCACCCTATCGAGGGCGAGCCACGGGCTCACGGGTTCGTGCGCGAGATCGAGGAGCTGATCCGCTGGATCGAGGGCGAGACCGACGACCACCTGCTCAAGGGTGAGAGCGGCCGGGCCACGCTCGAGATCATCATCGCCATGTTCGAGTCCTCGCGGCGACGGGCCATCGTGCGCCTGCCGCTGGAGGGCGTGGACGACAACCCGCTGGCCAGCATGATCGCCGCGGGACAGCTAGGAGGTTAGGCAGATGGCCAAGTATCGCGCAGCCGTCATCGGGTGCGGGGGCATCGCCCGCGCCCACATGGTTGGGTATGAGTTGGTTCCCGAGGTCGAGGCCGTGGCCGGGGCCGACCCGTTCCCCGAGGCTCGCGCCAAGTGGGAGGAGCAGTTCCCGGGCGTCAAGGCCTATGCCGACGCGCAAGAGATGCTGGCCGCCGTCAAGCCGGATATCGTCAGCATCTGCACCTGGCCGGGGCTGCACGGCGCCCAGTGCGTGCTGGCGGCCGAGGCCGGCGCCAAGGGCATCGTCTGCGAAAAGCCATTCGACCTGACGCTGCCCGCGGCCGACGCCGCGTTGGAGGCGTGTCGCCGCAGCGGCACCAAGCTGGTGGTGGGGCATCAGCGGCGGTATTACCCGCACGTGAACGAGGCCCGCGAGGCGCTACGCGCCGGGGCCATCGGCAAGCTGGTGTCGATCACCAGCCAATGCATGGGCGACCTGTATACCGACGCCACCCACAGCATCGACCTGATCCGCTATTTCGTGGACGACGAGCCGGTGGACTGGGTGCTGGGCCAGGTGGCCCGCTACAGCGACAAGCACCGCTTTGGCCACGACGTGGAGGACGGCTCGCTGGTGCATCTCCAGTTCGCGAGCGGCGTCAAGGGCCTGGTGATGGCGGGCGACGTGGTGAACCAGGGCGTCTACCAGTTCGTGTTGCTGCAAGGCACCGAGGGTCGGATCGAGGTGGGAGGCGACCGGGAGCAGTGGTGGCGGCTGATGAATGCCGACGCCGCCGGCTGGCAGCATCACGACCCCGCCGGCGACCGGCATGAGCAGATCAACGCCTGCTTTGGCGGCGAGATCGCCGAGTTGGTAGAATGGATCGAGGGCGGGCCCGGGCACCGCCTGAACGGCGACAACGCCCGCGACACGCTAGAGATCATCATCGCGGCGTTCGAGTCGTCACGCCGCCGGGCCAAGATCGCCCTGCCCTTGGAGGGCGTGGACGGGAACCCACTGGACGAGATGATCGCGTCAGGGTCCTTTAGCTAACAGAACTAGAACAAGGAGCACACAACATGAAAGTCGGGCTAGACGGCATCACCCTGAACCGCACCACCCGCGACCCGCTGGAGCTGCTGGAAAAGGTGATCGCGTACGGGCTGGAGGGCGTGCAGACCTCGGCGTCCTATTTCGATGGCAAGGATGACGACTATTTCGCGCGGTTCAACGACTACAAGGACGCCAATGGACTTTATGTCGAGCTGGCGGCTGCCGGCGTGAACCCCCGCGATAGCGGCGCCACGGTCGATGAGCTGGTGGAGCGCTGGAAGCCGATCATCGCGCTGGCCGACCGCATCGACGCCGTGATCCTGAACACCTGCTTTGGGCTATACCAGGAACGCATGATGGTCGAGCCGAGCTTTCAGCAGCAGGTCGCCTGGACCACCGAGGTCCTGGCCAAGCTGGCGCCCCTGGCGCAAGCCAGCGGCAAGATCGTCACCATGGAGATCCACGTGGACCTCTGGTCGACCGAGCTGGTGAGCATCCTGGAGGACGTGAACTCGCCGGCCGTGCGCGCCAACGTGGACACGGCCAACCCGCTGGGCCTGGTGGAGGACCCCATCGAGGCGGCCAAGAACCTGGCGCCCTATGCCGCCACCACCCACTATAAGGATACCTGCATCTTTTTGACCGATGAGGGCTACAACTGGTGCGGCGGCGCGCCGTTGGGCACGGGGCTGGTGGACCTGCCCACGGTCACGCGGATGCTGTACGAGCACAATCCCGAGATCCACCTGAACATCGAGGACGGCTGGGGCGTGATCCCGATCCCGTTCTATGATGAGGCGTTCCTCAACAGCTTTCCCGAGCTCACACCGGCCAAGCTGGTCAAGTTCTATGACTATTTGCGGCGGGGCGAGCAGATGGTGGCGGCGGGGATCCAGCCCAGCATGAAGGATTTCGAGCGGTTCGATGGCAAGATCGCCATGGAGTCGCGGCTGTTCCACAGCGCCGAATACGCCCGCAAGCTGCGGGACGAGATCGAGGGGCGATAAGAGCACGCGGCCGCGGGTTCCATACCGCGGCAGGCAACAGGTAGAGGGTTAGGCTTGCGATGGTAGGGGCACGGCAGGCCGTGCCCTTTGCCATGCCGGCCCGAGGCAGAGAAAAGAGCCGAGCAGTGGCCGGCTCTTTTCATCGAACGGCGGTTGCCCAGGGCGCTAGATCGTCTTTTTGCAGAGGTACCAGTCCACGCACTCGTAGCCCTCACCCACCCGCTTGGCGGCGTCGGCCTGGGTCTTGGGCGGGGGCACGATCACCTTTTCACCAGGGCGCCAGTTGGCCGGCGTGGCGATGCCGTGCTGGTCCGATGCCTGCAGGGCGTCCACCAGGCGCAGAATCTCGTCCATGTTGCGCCCGTTGCTCAGCGGATAGTAGATCATGGCCCGCAGCAGGCCCTCTGGATCGATCAGGAACACCGCGCGGACCGCCTGGGTGGAGCTGGCGTTGGGGTGCACCATGCCGTACTTTTTCGCGACCTTCATGTCCAGGTCGGCGATCACGGGGAACGGGATCTCCACCCCGAGATGCTCCTGGATGTTGCGCACCCAGGCGATGTGGCTGTAGATGCTGTCGATGCTCAGGCCGATCAGGTCGACGTTGCGCTCCTGCAGGTCTGGGTAGATGGCGGCAAAGGCGGCGAACTCGGTAGTGCACACCGGGGTAAAGTCGGCCGGGTGCGAGAACAGAATCACCCACTTGCCGCGATAGTCCGACAG
>CAZUZB010000010.1:0-9216 GCA_964624695.1 uncultured Anaerolineales bacterium
CGACCATGGCCAGCGCCACGCCCGCGGCTAACAACGCCCCGCGTGACCAGCTCAGGACCAAGCCAGCCGTTATACATGCGGCACCCGCCGCCGCCAGGACCGCCAGGCCCCAATCGGCTCGGCGACGGGTGCCCTTGCGAGCGATGAGCGCCAGGACCAGTGTGTAGCCCAGCGGCAACACCAGCCCGAGGTACCCCGCGTAGGGGTTGGGTTGGCCAAAGGTGCCATGGGCGCGCATGTAGCGGCCGAGGAGCTGAAAAGCCTCGGGGCCGCTCTGTGTGAGAAACTGGTAGACTCCCAGGATGCCCTGGGCCGCGCCGCCGAGCAGTAGCGCCGCTGCTACCCAGCCGATCTGCCGCGACGTGAGCTGGCTGCTGGCAAAGAGCATCACCGCGCCGAGGCCGACCCACTTGGCGAGGTCTTGCGCCGCCGCGCCAAGCTGGGCGGCAGGGTAGGCGGAGATGAGGGCGGTGAGCACGGTGATGCCGATGGCTGTCGCCAGCCCGCCCAGGTGGAGCGGCCGCGCCTCGCCGAGGGAGCCGCGCACATACCAGGCCAGCAGCGTGGCCAGAAGCAGCAGCTCGGCGGGGCCAACCTGAACCGAGCCCACGGAGATACTGGCGAGCGGGCCAAAGGGCACGGCCACGGCCAGGCCGCATAGCCCCAGCCACGGCTGCCAAAGGAGCGCGCCTGCGGCGACCAGCCCCCCCAGCGCAACCATGAGGTAGCGCAACGGGGCCTGCGCCACCAGCCATCCAGCCGCGCCCAGCGCCATCACCACCAGGGCAAGGCGCAGCGTCACCCAGGCGCGGGATTCGGTCGGGCTAGCCGTCCGCCGAGCGACCATGGCTAGGGGGCCAACTGCTGGCGGAACCACGCCACCGTGCGGGCGAGGCCCTCTTCCAGGCTCACAACGGGCTCCCAGCCCAACAGCGTGCGCGCTCGCGTGATGTCGGGCTGCCGCGTCTGTGGGTCGTCTTTGGTACGTGCGTCTTTGGGAACCACAAAGACGATCTCGGATCGGCTTTCGGTGAGGGCGATGATGGTGCGGGCAAAATCCAGGATGCTCATCTCGCGGGGGTTGCCCAGGTTGACGGGCATAGGATCGCCCTTTTCCATAAGGCTGATGAGCCCGTCCACCAGATCGCTCACGTAGCAAAAGCTGCGGGTACGCGAGCCATCATCGTACACGGTCAGCGGCTCGTCCAGGATGGCCTGCCGGCAAAAGTTGGGGACGACGCGGCCGTCATCCAGGCGCATGCGCGGGCCGAACGTGTTAAAGATGCGGGCGATGCGCGTCTGCAAGCCATGGGTGCGGTGATAGGCCATGGTGATGGCTTCGGCGAACCGCTTGGATTCGTCATACACGCCCCGCGGCCCCACCGGATTGACGTTGCCCCAGTAGGTTTCTGGCTGCGGGTGGACCAGGGGATCGCCATAGACCTCGGACGTGGAGGCCAGAAGGAGGCTGGCGCCCTTGGCTTTGGCCAGCCCCAGCGTGTTATAGGTGCCCAACGCGCCCACCTTCAGGGTCTTGATGGGCATTTCGAGGTAATCCACGGGGCTGGGGAGCGACGCCAGGTGATAGATGGCGTCGATGGCCCCCTCGACGTGGATCGGTGTGGTCACGTCATGCTCGATGAAGGAAAAGCCGGGGTGATCGGACAGATGGGCCACGTTCTGCAGGCTGCCCGTGATCAGGTTGTCCATAGCCAATACCTGATGACCGCGCTTGAGCAGCTCGTCACACAGATGGGAGCCGATAAAGCCGGCCCCGCCCGTTATCAGTATCCGCATCTGTCTCCCCCCAGTCGACCGCGCGGAACGTCACCACTGGAGTATAGTCGGGCGGATGGGTCGGTCAACGCTGGGTATTCTCCTCGGCGAACATGCCGAGGGCCGCGACGGCGACCATGAGCCAGAGCGCCAGCTCGGGCACAAAGAAAAAGCTATCGACCAGGCCGTGCCCGAGGGCTGCCGCCAGGCTGGCGGCGAGCCCGATCGCCAGCGCGGGCCGCTGGGCGGCGCGTCGGAACGCCATGCCTGCGCCTCCAGCCACAAGCGCCACCATAGCGGCCAGGCCCGGTAGGCCCAGCCGGGTCCACGCGGCCAGCACGAGGTTGTGCGGATGTGACAGCCACCGCTCCACCTCGGCCCCGGCCCGGATATAGTCACCATAGTAGTAGAGGAACCCATCGGGGCCCACGCCCAGCCAGGGGTGATCGGCGATCATCTCCAGGGATGAGCGCCAGAGCTGGATGCGGAGAAAAGCGGTTCCCTGGGTAAAGTCCACCAGCGAGGCCAGGCGCTGCGCCCCCAGAAGGAGCATGGCGGCGATGACCCCGGCAACGGCCCCGACGATGGCGAGGGTGCGCCAGCGCCCGCCTCGGAGCCATCCCAGAAGCAACAGGCTCAGCGGCAGGCCGATGAGCAGCGCCGCCCGCGAAAAGGTGAGCAGGAGGGCGGCCAGCAACAGGCCGGCTGCGGCTCCATAGGCGATCCTATGCCGACGGCCGCTGCCCCACAGGGCGCCGGCGAGGGCCATGGGCACAAGCCGCTCGGCCATCAGGGCCAGGTTGTTGGGAGAGCCGTAGAATCCGCGGGCGCGACGAACGCCCTCGGCCTCGATGACTCCCGCGGCGGCGGGGTACCGTAGGAGGGCGTAGGCTGCCATCAGACTGCCCCCCACTAGCAGCGCTGATGGCACCAGGCGGCGCGCGGTCTCGTCGGTGGTTGATCGCAACAGATAGTATAGCAGCGCCGGCTCGACGAGGCAGAGCCGCATCTCTCGCCAGGCCTCCCGTTGGAACTCGGCCACGGCGGCTGAGGCCATACCAGCCAGCACCAGCCCGAGCACGCCGATATCGGCCAGGCGTTGCCAGGTGCTGCTCGGTCGCGCGGGGCGAGGGATTCGCCGATCCACCAGGAGCTCCCACAGGTGGGCTGCCACGGCCAAGAGCACGGCGATCTCGGCGATGGAAAAGCGTAACCCTCGCAGGGAGACCATCACCGGCGCCAGGGGCACCGTGACGACGGCGGCCAGCATGGCGTAGGTGGGGTCGAGGGCTGCAAGCAGCGCGGCGGCCGCCAGGCACAGCATGACGACCGGCGTGCGCGTGGTCGTCGTTGCGCCCGCCAATGCCGCCAGCAGCAGCCCCGCCCGCAGGGCGGCCGGAAGCGATCGCCACGCACGCTGCACGCGGCGCCACGCCTGACGCCAATGGAGGGTCTTGAGCTCTTGCCACAAGAGAGCCAGGAGCATGCTTACTGTGCTCAGCCCTAGAATGAGGGGTCGCAACATCGGCCAGAGGGATCGGTCAGCGGCGACCTGGATTCCCACCAGCGCCTGGGAGAGGTTAGCATCGGTATCGATGCGGGTGGTGTGCTCGCGCAGGGTGACCCGACGGCCGATAGCCACGCGCGTTGCGGCGTTGGCGAGAGGCAGGGTGATGAGCGATGCCGTGTGTTGCTCGTCCACCCGCACACTCAGCGTGGCCGCCGGAGCGATCTCGCGGGGCAAGAGCCACAGCCGCGTGCCCCAGAAGGCCAGGTCCGTCAGCGATGGATTCTGCGTGCTCTGCAACGCATGCAGGGATCTGGTCACGCCCGGCGAGAGCGTGCGCATGTCGACTCGTAAGGCATCCGAGAGAACGCCAAGAGCTATCGTGGGCTTGCCGTCGGCGTCGTGAAGCGCATAGCCCCAGATGGGATCGTCGGCTGCGGCAGCGGGCTGCCAGTGCCCCAGGGCCGCCCACGTCAGCCAGGGCCACTCCTGGGTCATCCGCTCGATGGCTAGACGGAGGCGCTCTGCCTGTACGTGGGGTGAATCGGAGCCAGATGGGCTGGGCTGCCCGCTCCAGTCCTCGGGCAGGGCGCACCAGCCCCCGTCTAGGCCCCAGATGGGCCGTGAGGATAGACCACGGCGTAGGAGTTCCTCTCGCAGGAGGATGACCCGGCTATAGTTGAGGATCTCGGGCGCTACGGTGCGGTCTTGCGGGCCGGACCAGAACCCCAGCAGCCGCACACCCAGGATGTCGTACATGGGCGCGGCATCTAGGCGGTGCATCTCTTGCAGAAAGCGGAGGTCGCTGAGATTACGGCCGCCGCCCTCGGTGTTGGGCGCCAACCCTCCTGCGATAATGAGGGCGTTGGGATCGGCGTCACGGATGGCGGCCGAGGCCTCGCGCAGCAGCGCCACATAGCCGGCGGGATCGACAGCCCCGTCGCCCCAGTGGGGGGAGATGTTGGGCTGATCCCAGACCTGGTAGGCCACGATGGTCTCCCCATAACGTTGGGCCAGGGCGCCCATGAACGCGCCATAGAGGGAGGGATCCTCGGGCGGAGCCCAGGGGTTGTCGCGCTCCCAGGCCCGCCGTGCCCACGGAGGCGCGTCATCGACGTAGACGACCAGCGCCAGCCCTCGATCCGCCACAGCGGCCACGATCGCATCGTACTGGTCCCAGGCATAGACGCCGGGCGAGGACTCAATCTCTGCCCAGGAGATGCGCTGGCGTAGCAGGCGATACCCAAAGGCGTGGATCTCGTCGAGGGTTGATGCGAGCTCGTCGGGGCGCGTATACTGCTCCAGGGCGGTGTTGGTGCCCAGACGAGGATTTTCGAGGGCGGGCTGGTCAGTCGCCCCTCCTGACTCGACCCCGCGAAGCTGGTTCCGATGGTCGAGGACATCATCGGCAGCCAGAAGGGATATGGCCAAGATGCCCGCCATCAGCAAGAGCACCCGGCCCAAGGCGCGGATCTGGCTCACGACCGACTTCATCGCTCTCCCATCAGGAGGCACTGGGTTCCATCGCACGATGATAGCACAGCGATGCCGTTGTGGGCAAGCTTTTTTACCGCTTCCAATCTGTGGTATAATCGCTCGCAGTCTTTGAACCCTCAGGAAGGAACTCCCTGTGGCCAATCTGTTCGCCGTCCTGTTCGGGTCATTCGCCAGAGATGTGGGTATCGATCTAGGCACCGCCAATACCCTGGTGTTTCTGGAGGGGCAGGGGATTTGCATCCAGGAGCCCTCTGTGGTGGCGGTGGACAAGCGCAGCAAGCGGGTTCTTGCCATTGGCGCGGAAGCGAAAGAGATGGTTGGCCGCACGCCAGCCAGCATCGTCGCGATCCGCCCCTTGCGAGATGGCGTCATCTCGGATTTCGACATCACCGAGAAGATGCTCCACTATTTCATCCACAAAGTACACCCGCGCCGCGGCTTGTTTGGCAGCAAGCCACGGGTGGTGATCGGGATTCCTAGCGGCGTGACCGAGGTGGAAAAACGCGCCGTACACGAAGCCGCTCTCTCGGCTGGTGCTCGCTATGCCTACTTGGTGGAAGAGCCGATGGCCGCGGCTATTGGCGCTGGGCTGCCTGTGGGCGAATCGGTGGGCAGCATGGTGGTCGACATCGGGGGCGGCACAACCGAGGTCGCGGTGACGGCCTTGGGTGGCATCGTGGTCAGCCGCTCCATTCGGGTGGCAGGCGATGAGATGGACGAGGTGATCATCCAGCATTGCCGGCAAAAGTACAATCTCCTCATCGGCGAGCGGATGGCCGAGCGCACCAAGATCGCCATAGGCTCTGCCTATCCGTTGCCAGAGGAGCAGACGATCACGGTACGAGGGCGAGACTTGATCACGGGTTTGCCTGAGGCGGTTCAGGTCAGCAGCGTCGAGATACGCGAGGCGCTTTCTGGGCCGCTAGAGGTGATCATCGAGACGGTGCGCGAGGCGCTGGACGAGACTCCCCCTGAGCTGATGGCCGACCTTATGGAGCAAGGTATCGTGCTGGCAGGCGGCGGCTCGCTGCTGCAGGGCCTCCCCGAGCGACTCTCGGAGGAGACGCGCATGCGCGTCTATCGGGCTGAGGATCCCATGACCTGTGTGGCGCGTGGCGCAGGCGCCATCGCCTCCGATCTCGATCGCTACCACAAGGTCCTAGCGACGTTGCAGCGAGGGTCTGTTAGCAGTTCGCGCTCGGCCTAGGCTGGCAGTGCTCGGCAGGGGGCTCTTGTGAAGAAACAGCGCGGCCCGGCGGTGGCTCTCATCGCCGTGCTGGCTCTTGTTCTGGCCTCACTCGTGCTCGATAGCATCCAGGCGAGCAACCCCATCCGCGACGCCTTTTCCTACGTGGCCGCTCCCGTCCAGTACGGCGTTGCCGCGGTGGAGCGTGCGGCATCGAGCCTCTCTGAGCGCGTGCGTTCACGCAACGCGCTGGTCGAGGAGAATCGGGCTCTGCGCGAGGAAAACGACGAGCTGCGCAAGCAGATCGTCCTGCTCCACGAGGCCGAGATCGAGAACGAGTCGCTTCGGCGCCTGCTCGAGTTCAAGCAGGCGGCGCCCACGCAGCAGCTCCTCGCGGCTGAAGTGATCGGTCGTGACCCCAACAACCTCCTGGGCTATCTCGTCGTCGATCGAGGGCGAAACGATGGCATCGAGGTGAACATGCCCGTGCTGGCGGCCGATGGGCTGGTCGGCCGTATCAGCGCGGTGACCGACAACTCGGCCACGGTGCTCCTGATCACCGATCCTTCCAGTTCGGTCAGCGCCCTGGTGCAGCGTTCCCGCGCTACGGGCGTCGTGCAAGGCGCTCAAGGGCATCGTCTTGTTTTGCACTATGTCACACAAGATAGCTCCATTGAGCGGGGCGACATTGTGATCACATCTGGCCTGGGCGGCAATCTGCCGACGCGGCTCGTGATCGGGCAAGTGGTGGAGGTGCTGCAATCGGAGGCGTCCATGTTCAAGGAGGCGGTGCTGGTTCCTGCTGTGTCGGCAGCCGATCTGGAGAGGGTGCTGATTCTGCTCAACTTTACTCCCGTGGATGTCGCCGCCGATATGCGAGCTGCCCAGGAGTAGGCGGTATCTGATGCTTACCGTTCTGGCGATTGCTGGGACCATCGCAGGTATGGTGCAGTCAGCCCTGGCCCTGGGCGTTCGGGTTGTAGGGGTGCATCCCGACCTGGTGATGATTGCTGCCGTCTCGTGGTGCCTCTTGCGAGGGCGGCGCGAAGCGCTGGTCTTTGCGGCCTTTGGCGGCCTAGCGCTGGATATGCAGAGCGCAGGGCCGTTGGGGCTTTTGACCCTGGCTACGGTAGCGGCTACCCTGGCGGCGAGCATTGGGGAGATCAATGTCTTTCGCACCGTCGCTTCGCTGCCCTATGTGACCATCGTCACGGCCACCGCGGTCTACTATCTCATTGTCATCATGGGCGTGCGGCTGATGGGCAGACCGCTGGCCCTTGGCCCGCTACTGGCGACGACGGTAGCGCCAGCCATGGCGCTCAACCTGGTGTGCATGCTTCCTGCCTACTGGCTGGCACGGAGGTTCTCGGGCGGGTTGGCGCCGAGCTCGGCCGATTGGGGGGCGTGATGCCTTGGCATGTTCGTGCGCGGTATCTGATAGTCCAGGCGGGGCTGGCCCTGGTTCTGGGAATCGTCGCGCTGCGCCTGTGGGATCTGCAGATCGTCTCCGCTGATCAGTACCAGACCTCGGCCACGCAGAACCGAACGCGCCTGGTGTCCATCCCCGCAACGCGTGGGATCATCTTTGACCGCAATGGGAACTTGCTCGTGCGCAATGTTCCCAGCTTTGCTGTGAGCATCGTGCCCGGAGCCCTGCCCGTGGATGCGGCCGAGCGCGCGCAGGTGCTTGATCGGGTGGCCGAGCTGTGCGGTATTTCTGCTTCGGATGACAACCCTGAAGCCGGCCGGGTCGGCAGCATCGAGCGGACGCTGACTGACCGCGCCATCGGCGCTTACACGCCCGTTCGTGTGGCCAGTAACATCGACCGGCAGGTGGCGTTCATCTTGGAGGAGGAACACCTGACGCTGCCGGGCGTGGTGGTCGAGGTGGACCCACTGCGCTCATACACCGAGGGCCAGTTGCTAGCGCATGCCCTCGGGTACGTGGGGTACATTCCCAGCGAGTCGCTCGCGTACTATCTCGAGGTTCCAGACGCCGACTATGAGCCCAACGACAAAGTAGGCCTCACGGGCATCGAGCGTACTCAGGACCTGATCCTGCGAGGCATCAAGGGGCAAAAGCACGTCGAGGTGGATGCGTTCGAGCGCGAGGTCAACGTCCTGGCGGTGCAGGATGCGATCCCAGGGGACAACCTGTGGTTGACCATCGATACGGATCTCCAAGCGGCGGCGACGCACGCCCTTCGCGAGGGCATGCGCAACGCTGGCTCTGACGTGGGCGTTCTGGTGGCGATGGACCCGCGCACGGGCGAGGTGTTGGCTTTGGTCTCGTTGCCAGCCTATGACAACAATCTCTTTTCAGGGGGCATCAGCTATGCGGACTATGCGGCGTTGAGCCAAGATCCCGCGCTGCCGCTGGTGAACCACGCTATCAGCAGCGTGTATCCGCCTGGTTCGACCTTTAAGCTGGTGACGGCCGTGGGGGCTCTGGCGGAGGGGGTCATCGACACGCGCACGCAGGTGACTTGCTCGGGACGCGTGTATATCCCGAACAAGTACTTTCCCGACGACCCGACCATGGCACAGGTTTTTCCTTGCTGGGCCACGTGGGGGCACGGCCCACTGAATATCTATGGCGGCATCGCCCAATCTTGCAACATCTTTTTTGGCGTGGTGGCTGGAGGGCTCGGCTCCTTTCAGGGCCTGGGGATGACTCGCTTGGAGCAGTATGCTCATGCGTTGGGTTTTGGGGCGCCAACGGGGATCGATCTCTCGGGCGAGTCGGCGGGTCTGATTCCGAACGACCGTTGGAAGCGCCAGAACTATGGCGAGGTATGGACCACAGGTGACACCTACAACGCTGCTATCGGCCAGGGCTATGTGCTGGTCACGCCGCTGCAGATGCTCAACGCCACTGCCGCCATCGCCAATGGCGGTACCCTCTATCGCCCGCAACTGGTCTACCAGGTGACGGACTCGGCTGGCAACCTGGTACGTTCGTATACGCCCGAGGTATTGAACGAGCTGGGCGTGGATGACCAGCATCTGGCCGCTATACGTCTGGGCATGTATCAGGCGGTCCAGGGGGGGACTGCCCCTAGGGCCCGTATCCCAGGGGTGTCTGTGGCGGGCAAGACGGGATCGGCCGAGTTTGCAGCGTTCGATGAAGAGGGCAACCTGATCGTGGACGAGCGCGGATACTCGCCGACGCATGCCTGGTTTGTCGCCTTTGCCCCCTATGAGGATCCCGAGATCGCCTTGATCGTGATGCTCGAGGCTGGTGGCGAGG
>CAZUZB010000010.1:9316-14457 GCA_964624695.1 uncultured Anaerolineales bacterium
CCCTATGAGGATCCCGAGATCGCCTTGATCGTGATGCTCGAGGCTGGTGGCGAGGGTTCGCAGGTCGCTGTCCCTGTGGCGGCCGAGGTGCTACGGCACTATTTCGGGTTGGTGCCCACCCCCGAGCCGACGACCGCGCCCAGCAGCGAGGAGGTCACGATCCCATGAGCAGCATGGCTATCAAGGGGACTCGCGAGGGGATCACGGTCAGTGTGGGCGATGCCAGCCTCGATGATCTGCTGGCGGATCTGAACCTGGAGCTTGAGGCCAAGGCAGCGTTCTTGCGAGGAAGCAAGGTGACTCTGGAGGCGGCGTCGCGCGAGCTTCGGGCCGAAGAGATCCGCCGTATGGGCGAGGTCTTGACGGAGCATGGGCTACATCTCGAAGCGGTGCTCACAGAGGACGAGAGCACTGCCGAGGCTGCCCAGGAGCTGGACCTGCGCGTGGCAGCGCCATTGTCGGCGCGCCAGCCTGGAGCCGCGCCCAGCGCCGCAATGGCGGCGTTCGCCGACTCTGGTCAGCAGCGCTCCCCTCTGGAGGGCTCGCGGGGGATTCTCGTCAAGCATGTGGTGCGTTCAGGCAAGGTGGTGCGGCATCAAGGACATATCGTGGTCATCGGTGACGTCAATCCTGGGGGCGAGGTGGTGGCGGGGGGTGACATTCTTGTGTGGGGATCGCTGCGGGGCACAGCCCATGCCGGGGCCTTTGGCGATAGCACGGCTGTAATCGCCGCCCTCGAAATGCAGCCTCTGCAGCTTCGCATTGCCCAGATGGTAGGGCGGCCCGCCGAGGGCGCCGTGGAAGCCAAAGGGCCAGAGATGGCGCGCGTTGTGGGCGAGAGCATTGTGGTCGAGCCCTGGGCGGGGAGGTCGTAGCTGACCATGGCGACGAGGATTATCACCATCACCTCGGGCAAGGGCGGTGTGGGCAAGACGACGACCACCGCCAATCTGGGGGTGGCCCTGGCTTCCCTGGGCCAGCGAGTCGTCGTCGTTGACACGGACGTGGGGCTCCGGAATCTGGACATTCTCCTGGGGTTGCAGAACCGCATCATCTATGATGTGGTGGATGTGATCGAGGGGCGGTGCCGTCTACGCCAGGCGCTGATCCGCGATCGGGTGCAGCCCGAGCTGTACCTGCTGCCGGCCTCCCAGACCCGTGAAAAGAGCGCGGTGCGGCCGAGCGACCTCAGCCGCGTGTGTGATCAACTGCAAGGATCGGCCGACATTGTGTTGCTCGACTCGCCGGCGGGCATCGAGCACGGTTTCCGCATCGCTGTGGCGCCGGCCAGCGAGTTTGTCGTGGTCACCACACCGGATCAGCCCGCCATTCAGGATGCTGACCGGGTGTTGGGGATTCTGGAAGAGAGTGACCGCCGTTGCCTGGGGCTGGTGGTCAACCGCGTGCATCCGGATATGATACGCCGCCAAGAGGTCCCCAGCCCTGAGGAGATTGCCGCCATGCTCTCGATCCCATTGCTGGGCGCGATCCCCGATGATGACCAGATCATGCTGGCCAATACGCGGGGGGAGCCGATCGCTCATGACAGGGATTCGGGGCCGGGCAGCCTTTTTGTGAACGTGGCCCGACGGCTGTTGGGCGAGGAAATCCCAGTGGCGCCGTTGCGTGAGGCCCGTCCTACCTGGTTACAGCGGCTGGGGCTGGCTCGATGATCGTGACGGATGTCGTTGCGGCGTGGGGAAGCATCTCATGAGGCGGGCCAGTTGGCAGCGATTCGATGTGGGACTCTTTCTGGCCATGCTTATGCTGTTGGGTCTGGGCATTCTCCTCATCTATAGCGCCTACGACCACGCCATCTTTGGCGACGACGCCCCGCTCTCAGAGTACCTCTCGGTGAAACAGGCCTGGCGCGTTGGAGTCGGGCTTGTGGGGTACCTGGTGGCCGTGCTGCTGGACTATCAGCTCCTGTTCAAAGCGCGGCGGCTCATCTATGTGGGAGTGCTGGGCGTGCTCCTGGCGACGCTATTTGCCGGCCAGACGGCCTTTGGCGCCCAGCGCAGCATCGAGATCGCCGGAACGGCGGTGCAGCCCTCCGAGCTAGTCAAGGTGCTGATGATCGCGGTGCTGGCGCAGGCGTTGGGCCAGGGGCAGGAGCATCTCGAGACACCGGTTCCCTTTTTGATGTCGCTTCTCTTGCTAGCACCGCCCGCGATTCTGGTCTACCAGCAGCCTGATTTCGGGACCGCCTTTGTGATGGTGGTTACCTGGGTGGGCATGGTATTCCTGGCGGGGGTGCGGTGGCGGCATATCCTGATCGCTGCTATCGTCGGCGCCCTGGCTGCCCCGGTAATCTGGTTCCGCCTTGAGGACTATATGCAGGATCGGGTTCTGGACTATTTGAACCCCACAGGGGCGTCTCCCGACGATAGCTACAATGTGCGTCAGGCGCTGATCAGCATCGGGAACGGCGGTTGGTGGGGCGCAGGTCTCCTGCAGGGTTCTCAGAGCCAACTGTACTTTTTGCGGGTTCGGCACACGGACTTTGTGTTCTCGGTTCTGGCTGAGGAGCTTGGCTTTCTTGGGTGTATGGGGTTTCTCCTGGTCTATGCATTCCTGATCTATCGCCTGTTGTCGATTGCGCAGCAGGCTCCTGACGAGGGGGGACGGCTCCTGGCGTCGGGCACGGCGGTGATGCTCACGGTCCAGGCGCTGGTCAACTTGGGTGCCAACACGAATCTCTTGCCGGTGACCGGCATTCCCCTGCCCCTGGTGAGCTATGGTGGCAGTGCGGTGATGACGACCATCGTGGCCTTGGGCTTGGTTCAGAGCGTGGCGGTGCGTCGCCAGCGGGCCGAGTCGGACGAGATCACATCGCTTGGGTCGCGCGGCATCCAAAGGAGTATCTCATGAGCGATCGTCCGGTACGCGTCCGATTTGCCCCTAGCCCCACGGGCTATTTGCATGTGGGCGGGGCGCGCACGGCCTTGTACAACTGGTTGTTTGCTCGTCAGCACGGCGGGGCGTTCGTGCTTCGCATCGAAGATACCGATCGCACGCGCTACGTCCCCGATGCGCTCACCGACCTTCTCGATGGGCTACGATGGTTGGGCCTCTGTTGGGACGAGGGACCCGAGATGGGCGGGGCTTACGGCCCGTACCACCAGTCGGACCGACTGGCGCTCTATCACGAGGCGGCTGAGGAGCTCATTGCCAAGGGAGCTGCCTACCGCTGCTACTGCGGTTCCGAGAGATTGGCCCAGCTACGCGAGCAGCAGCGCGCGGCCAAGCAGCGCGAGGGCTATGATGGTCACTGTCGCCATCTCACCAGCCAGCAGATCGCCGACTATGAGGCGCAGGGCATCCGCCCGGTGGTGCGGCTGGCGGTGCCGGACGAGGGCGAAACCACGTTCCATGACCTGTTGCGAGGCGCTATCACCGTCGATAACCGGCAGCTCAGCGACCTGGTTCTGCTCAAGTCCGATGGCTTTCCCACCTATAGCCTCGGCGTGGTGGTGGACGACCACCAGATGGAGATCAGCCACATACTCCGCGGGGAGGAGTGGATTTCGACGGCGCCGGCCTTGCAGCGCATCTATGACGCCTTTGGCTGGGAGTCGCCCACTCAGGCGCACCTGCCCACGATTCTAGATCCCAGCGGCGAGGGCAAGCTGAGCAAGCGCAAGAAAAAGCTGGCTGACGGGCGCGAGATGCTGACCTTTGTGCACGAGTTTCGCCAGGCCGGATACTTGCCCGAGGCGCTGGTGAACTTTTTGGCGCTGGTGGGGTGGTCGTACGATGGTCAGACCGAGTTTTTCCGTCGGGACGAGCTGATCAAGCTCTTTGATCTCGATCGCGTCTCGGTTTCCGCAGGGGCGTTCTCTTACGAAAAGCTAGATCACATGAACGCCACTTATCTCCGGCAGCTTGGCACCAACGATCTGGCGGGGCGTATGCTACAGGTGCTGCGACGTGAGGGCTATCCGGCGGACCTCGACTTTGCGCTCAAGGCGGTGCCGCTGGTGCGAGAGCGCATCAAGACGCTGCCCGAGGTGATCCCGTGGGTGGACTATTGCTTTGCCGACCGGTTGCACTACGAGCCTAGCCTGCTGGTCCAGAAAAAGATGGATGCAGAGTCGACCATGGTCGCCCTGCATATGGCGGCGAGCTGCTTGCGTGCGGTGTCACCGTTCGAGGAGGCAAGCATCGAGACGGCGCTGCGAGGGCTGGCCGAGCGGATGGGCCTCAAACTGGGGCAGATGCTGGGGGCCATTCGCGTGGCCTGTACAGGCAAAACGGTCACCCCCCCGCTCTTTGGGACGCTGGAGCTGATCGGCCAGCAAAAAGCTATCGCGCGGCTGGAGAGGGCCATCGCCCTGCTGGCTGGCTAGGGAGCTCCCGGCTAGATTTGCGCCAAGGGCGGCCGCATGCTATAATCGCGCCCGTACTGAGGGATCGTCTAATGGTAGGACAGCTGACTCTGGATCAGCCGGTCGGGGTTCGAGTCCCTGTCCCTCAGCCAGAGAGGTGCGCGGGTTTGTCTACCGACAAGTCCGCGCGTTTTTCTTCTACTGTGCCGGGAGGCGTGATACCATCACCCCAGAATCCACGGCATACTAGCTCATGCATCGGTCCGCTAGGAGATGAATGATGAGTCCTGCAATCTCTTTGCGTCTCGAGGAGCCGAACGACTATGCCGAGGTGGAGAACCTCACGCGCGAGGCGTTCTGGAACAAGTACGCGCCCGGCTGCACGGAGCATTACCTGTTGCACATTCTGCGGGAATCGCCCGGATACATCCCAGACCTGCATTTCGTGGCGGCAATGGGTGATCAGATTGTGGGCAGCATTGTCTATAGCCGTTGCACTCTCGTGTCCGACAGCGGAGAACAATGGCCCATGTTGACGTTTGGCCCAATCAGCGTGTGGCCCGAGCATCAGCGCCAGGGCATTGGCTCGGCGCTCATCGAGCATACCACCGGGCTGGCGCGGGAACGCGGTGAGCGGGCCGTCATCATCTGCGGCAGCCCTGACTACTATGGACGGTTCGGCTTTCGGCCGTCGGCCTGCTATGGAATCACCATGCCGGATGGCGGTAGTTTCGATGCATTTCAGGCGCTAGAGCTACATCCCGGGGCGCTCTCGGGCGTGAACGGCCGGTACTACCAGGATGAGGCATTCGA
>CAZUZB010000010.1:14557-23522 GCA_964624695.1 uncultured Anaerolineales bacterium
GGGATCGCAGGTGAGGTCGATCATGCGCAATTCGCCCAACTGGTCGAGCACGTGGCGGACCAGCGCGGATCCGATCCCTTGCCCCTGATACGATGGCAACACCTCAAGCAGGGGTAGGTAGGCCGAGAGAACGCCGTCGGTGATGGCGGTGGCAAAGCCGATGACCCTGTCGGCCTCCTGGTCAATGGCCAGGGCGATGACGTCGCTCGCTTGGAGGATGCGCAGGTGCTCCTCGGGCGTTGGTGGATGGCACCAGCCCACGAAAAAACCCTCTAGCTGGTTGGCAACGATTCCTTGGCAGGATGGCGTGTAACGGATCATGTTGGATCTCTGTCTAGGGGATGCCGCAGGAAAGAGTCGGAGCAAGCGCTCCTCGGCGCTCGCTCCGATCGGAGTCATTAGCTATTGGCGCGGCTCTGGACCTTGGCCCAGCTATCGCGCAGCGCGATGGTGCGGTTGAACACCAGCTTGCTGCCCGAATCTGGGTCGACGCAAAAGTAGCCCAACCGCTCGAACTGGACCGTATCTCCAGGCTGGGCGCTAACCAGGCTCGGCTCGACGAGCGCTGCGGGGATCACTTGTAGCGAGTCAGGGTTGAGACTATCTGTAAAGTCGCTGCCCTCGGGCACATCCTCAGGGGCGGGTGCGCTGAACAGGCGATCGTAGAGGCGCACCTCGGCTTCTACGGCGTGGTTGGCTGATACCCAGTGCAGCGTGCCGCGGACTTTGCGCCCGTCGGGGGCGTCGCCGCCTCGTGTGGCGGGATCATAGGTGCAATGGAGGGCGATAATCTCGCCCGTGTTGGGGTCCTTGTCAACCCCTGTGCAGGTGACAAAGTAGCCATACCGAAGCCGCACCTCGCGGCCAGGGGCGAGGCGGTAGAATTTACGGGGGGGATCCTCCATAAAGTCGTCCCGCTCGATATACAGCTCCCCGGAGAACGGCACCGTACGGACGCCCCGGTCGGGATCCTCAGGGTTGTTGACGGCCTCTAGCTCCTCTTCCTGTCCCTCGGGATAGTTGTCGATGATCACCTTGAGGGGATCGAGGACGGCCATGCGACGGTCGGCGCGCTGGTTCAAGTCCTGCCGGATGTGATATTCAAGCAGGGCCACATCCACGATACTATTGCTCTTGGCGACGCCCACCTCGCTGATAAAGGCACGGATGGCCTCGGGCGTGTATCCGCGACGGCGCATCCCCGCCAACGTGGGCATGCGTGCGTCATCCCAACCGGACACGTACCCGCGCTCTACCAACACGCGCAGCCTGCGCTTGCTGAGCACCGTGTATGAGAGAAAGAGCTTGGCGAACTCGATCTGACGCGGATGGTATATCTCTAGCTCGTCCAAGAACCAGTCATAGAGGGGCCGATGCTGCTCGTATTCGATGTCGCACAACGAGTGCGTGATGCCCTCGATCGAGTCGCTCTGGCCGTGGGCAAAGTCGTACATGGGATAGATGCACCACGCATCGCCCGTGCGGTGGTGGGTGGCATGCAAGATGCGGTACATGATGGGGTCGCGCAGGTTGATGTTGGGCGCGGCCATGTCGATCTTGGCCCGCAGGGTGCGGGTTCCGTCGGCGAACTCGCCCGCGCGCATGCGTCGGAAAAGGTCCAGGTTCTCTTCCACGGAGCGGTCGCGGTAGGGGCTGTTGCGGCCGGGCTCGGTCAACGTACCCCGGTATTCGCGCACCTCGTCTGGGCTCAGATCACAGATGTACGCCTTGCCCTTGATGATCAGTTGCTCCGCATAGTCATAGAGCTGTTCGAAATAGTCCGACGCATAGTACTCGCGGTCGTCCCAATCGAACCCCAGCCAGCGGATGTCCTCTTTGATGCCCTCGACGTACTCGGTTTCCTCTTTGACGGGGTTTGTGTCGTCAAAGCGCAGGTTGCAGAGGCCGCTGTATTCCTGGGCGACGCCAAAGCTCAAGCAAACCGCCTTGGCGTGGCCAATGTGCAGATAGCCATTGGGCTCGGGAGGAAATCGGGTATGCACGCGCCCGCCAAAGCGACCGCTACGAGTGTCCTCCTCGATGGCCGTTCGCACAAAGTCCAGTGAGCTGTTGTCACGCTCGTCGGACCTGGGGCCCAAAGTGACATCGTCCGACATGTTCTGCCTCCTGGCAACCGCAATGCAGCAAAGACCGGATAAAGCCATGGGTCACCTATCATAGCCCATCGGACGGTTGCCGGCAACTAGCTTGCGGGGCGCAAAGAGAGGGGCTACCGTGATGCTCGGGTCTGCGCGCCCGCCAGCATCCATTCGGGGGCGCGGCACGCCAAGTGGTCCCCTGCGGGGGAGGGTTCGCCAGCGCCTTGCTGGTTCGGGCCGGAGCATCCTGCCTCGGATTGGCTTTTGACAGCCGGTTTCATTCGTGTTAGCATCGCATCAATAAAGCATATACGCACGTTCTCTCATCACGAGGGGTGGAGGGACCGGCCCGATGAAGCCCCGGCAACCTGGCGAGCGCGAATGCGCCGCTTGTGGTGCCAAGTCCGGCAGGCGCGACGGGCGCCTGAAAGATGAGGGGCGAGGTAGGCGTCTCCCGTCGGGGGAGGCGCTTTTTTTTCGAGTTTTCGCTGGTGCCCGTCGCAGTGGCGATGCCGTCAGTTAGCTGGTAGGCACTCTATGCCCGTCTTTGCTCCAGAGTGGCACGCATTGTCTCTAGGCGGACTGCCCTATGTCAGCGCCGAGATTGCTTGGGATAGTGTTCTACGACACACCGGCGCTATTCCCGCCTGGCCCCAATTGCCCAATCGCTCACCCTACGAAGGGATGTACGCGCAGTTCGCGGAACGCTTCCCAGGCATTGACCTGAGCGACGGCAACCTGCGGGTGGTCGCGGGCCCTGATCTCGAGCGCGACCTCGGGCAGCTCTATCTCTCCTACCTGGAGAATGAACTGTCCTATGGCGCCATCAGCCCCGAGTACGCAGCAGGGCTCGCCCTGCTGCAGCAAGGCCGAGTGGCGCTGCCGGAGCATATCATCGCCCTCAAAGGGCAGGTCACCGGCCCCATCAGTTGGGGGCTATCGGTCGTGGATGCCCACCAGCAACCAATCCTGAACGACCGTGTTCTAGGGGACGCTGTCAGCAAACACATTCGCCTCAAGGCTGTGTGGCAGGAGCAGCAGCTCAGGCGGAGGCATCCACAGACGATCATCTTGGTGGATGAGCCCTACTTGGCCTCTCTCGGCTCTGCCTTTGTGCGGCTGAGCCCAGACCAGGCTGCCAGCATGCTGGAAGAGGTGCTTGCCGGCATCAGCGGCTGGAAAGGCATTCATTGCTGCGGCGATACCGATTGGTCGCTGGTTCTGCGATCTTCGGTGGATATCGTCAGCTTTGATGCCTATGATTATGCGCCCCGCCTGGCGGCACACGGGCGTGAGGTGGCCGCTTTTCTCGATCGTGGAGGCGTGCTGGCTTGGGGCATTGCGCCGGCCGGGGTCGCCTCCCGCAACGAGACCGTGGAGACACTGGTCCAGCGCCTGGATGAGGGCATGGAGACGTTGGTTCGCCGGGGAGTGCCGCGCGAGGCCATCGAACAGGCCGGGCTGGTATCGCCTTCGTGCAGCCTCGGGCGGCTGGAGCCAGAGCTGGCCGAGCGCGTCTTGCAGCTCACCGAGGGCGTGTCGCAGGTGATGCGCAGGCGCCTGGGCATCAAGCCAGCGCCGGGAACCAAGCCGAATTCCTAGCGGAAGGAGTTGATCTTGGGCATTCTTGTGGTCGGTTCCATCGGCTTGGACGATGTGGCCACCCCCTCGGGACAACGAACCGGGGTTCTAGGAGGCTCGTGCACCTATTTCGGCACGGCGGCCAGCCTCTACGATCAGGTAGCCGTCGTCGGCGTGGTCGGTGACGACTTTCCGCCAGAGCATTTGGCCTTCCTAGAGAGTCGTGGCATCGACCTGCGAGGGCTGCAGGTGGCTCAGGGCAAGACCTTCCGCTGGGCCGGGTGCTATGGCCAGGATCTCGACACCGCCAAGACCCTGGAGACCCAGCTCAACGTGTTTGCCGGGTTCGAGCCGATCATCCCGGCGGATCTCTGCCGAACGCCGTATGTCTTTCTCGCCAACATCGATCCAGATCTGCAGATTTCCGTCCTGGAGCAGATGCAATCGCCCCGGTTCGTGGCACTGGATTCCATGAACTATTGGATCACCTCCAAAAAGGAGCGCCTCCTCGATGCCATGGGCATGGTGGATCTGGTGCTGGTGAACGAAGATGAGGCCCGCATGCTCACCGGGCACGGCAATCTGATCACCGCAGCGGAGGCGATCCTTGCCTTGGGGACCAAGGCCGTCGTCGTCAAAAAAGGGCAGCATGGAGCGATGCTGATCACCAGAGGACAAGAGCTACCTCAGCGCACCTTTTTTGTGCCCGCCTACCCGGTCGCCACGGTGGTTGACCCTACCGGCGCCGGCGATACCTTTGCCGCGGGCTTGATCGGGCACCTTGCCCGTACAGGGGACCACACTCTGGGGGGACTGCGTCGCGCGGTGGTGCACGGTGCTGTCATCGCCTCTTTCACTGTGCAGGGCTTTTCCGTCGACGCATTGCGTGATCTCTCTTTCGGTGATATAGCGCAGCGCTATGCCGACATGCTCTGTCTCACCCATTTCGATGCCGCCTCTCGGGCGCTCTGCCGCCCCTTTGAGCAACCCTTGAACTGACGCTACTGCACCATGCGCAGAAAGGATGTTCCATGACCGTTCCACACGATGTCCGAGACCTAGGGCTGGCCGCTGCGGGGTTGGGCCGCATCCAATGGGCCGACACCGAGATGCCCGTTTTGCGGATGATCCGCGAGCGGTTCGGCCAGGAAAAGCCGCTGGCGGGCGTTCGGCTGGCGGCCTGCCTACACGTCACTACCGAGACTGCCAACCTGATGCGCACCCTCCAAGCCGGCGGCGCCGAGGTGGCGCTGTGCGCCTCCAACCCGCTCTCCACGCAGGACGATGCCGCCGCGGCCCTGGTGGCCGAGTTCGATATCCCCGTCTTTGCCATCAAGGGCGAGGATCACGACACCTATTACCGGCACATCAACCAGGTGCTCGACCTCAAGCCACAGGTGAGCATGGACGACGGGGCCGACGTGGTCTCAACGTTGCACACCTCGCGGCGCGATCTGCTGACCGAGGTGATCGGCGGCACCGAGGAGACCACGACCGGCGTGATTCGTCTCCGCGCTCTTCAGGAGCAGGGTAAGCTGGCCTATCCCATCATCGCCGTCAACGATGCCAACACCAAGCATCTCTTTGACAACCGCTATGGCACCGGGCAGAGCACCATCGATGGCATCCTCCGAGCCACCAACACGCTTCTGGCCGGCAAGAGCTTTGTGGTGGCCGGGTACGGCTGGTGCAGCCGGGGCATCGCTATGCGCGCGCGCGGCATGGGCGCCCACGTCATCGTCACCGAGGTGGACCCCCTCCGCGCCCTCGAGGCCGTCATGGACGGTTATCAGGTGATGCGGATGCAAGAGGCCGCCGCGGTGGGCCACATCTTTGTCACCTCCACCGGCGACAAGAATGTCATCGATCAGAGGCACTTTGAGGTGATGCGCGATGGCGCCATGGTCGCCAATTCGGGGCATTTCAACGTGGAGCTGAACCTTGCGGCGCTGGCCGAAATGGCCACCGAGGTCACCGAGCCACGGGCCTCGGTGCAGCAGTATCACCTGCCCGATGGTCGCGCTATCAACGTCCTCGGCGAGGGGCGCCTGGTCAACCTGGCGGCCGCCGAGGGGCACCCCTCGGCCGTTATGGACATGTCCTTTGCCAACCAGGCGCTCTCAGCGGAGCATATCGTCAAGCATCACGCGACGATGGACAAGGCCGTCTACTCGGTGCCCGCTGATATCGACAACGAGATCGCCCGGCTCAAGCTCGAATCCATGGGCATCCAGATCGATGTCCTCAGCGAGGAGCAGCGCCAGTACCTGGCCTCGTGGGAATCGGGCACATAGGCGGGCGGCGGACTGTCTAGCGAAGCCAAAGAGAGGCAACATGAACAGCTTTCTGAACTCTGACAAGTACCTCTTTACCAGCGAGTCGGTATCCGAGGGGCACCCCGACAAGATCTGTGACCAGATCTCGGATGCGGTGCTGGATGCCGTGCTGGCAAAGGATCCCACGGGCCGCGTGGCCTGCGAATGCGCCACCACCACGGGCATGGTGCTGGTTACGGGTGAGATCACCACGACTTGCTATGTGGATATCCCCAGCGTGGCTCGCCAGACGATCAAAGAGATCGGCTACCACAATGCCGAGTTTGGCCTCGACTATAAGACGTGCGCCGTGCTCTCGGCGATCAACGAGCAGTCGCCCGATATCGCGCAGGGAGTGGACAGGGATGGCGCCGGCGATCAGGGCATGATGATCGGCTATGCCTGCACCGAGACCCCCGAACTGATGCCGATGCCGATCCTGCTTTCGCACAAGCTGGCGCAGCGTCTCGCGCAGGTGCGCAAGGACGGCACCCTGCCCTACCTGCGGCCGGACGGCAAGAGCCAGGTGACTGTCGAATACCACAAGGGCACTCCCGCCCGGGTGGATACCATCGTTCTGGCCGCTCAGCACGAGGAGGAGGCCTGCACGGAGCAGATCGAGCAGGACCTGGTTGAGCACGTGATCCGCGCAACCATCCCCGCCGAGATGCTCGACGACAACACGCGCAAGCTGATCAACTGCACCGGCCGCTTTGTCGTGGGTGGTCCCCAGGGTGACGCGGGTCTCACCGGCCGCAAGATCATGGTGGATACCTATGGCGCCATGGTGCCCCATGGCGGCGGCGCTTTTTCTGGCAAGGATCCCACCAAGGTGGACCGTTCCGGCGCCTATGCTGCCCGCTGGGTGGCCAAGAACCTGGTCGCCGCCGGCCTGGCCGAGCGCTTGCAGATCCAGATCGCCTATGCCATCGGCAGGGCCGAACCGATCTCGCTCAACATCGAGACCTTTGGCACCGGCACAGTCGACGACGATCGCATCGAGAGGCTGGTGCGGGATCAGTTCGACCTGCGCCCGCGAGCTATCATCGAAACGCTCAACCTGCGGCGCCCCATCTACCGCGCTACGGCGGCCTATGGCCACTTTGGCCGCAACGATCTGGACCTACCCTGGGAGGATACCAGCAGAGCCGAAGAGCTGAGGCGCGCTGTCGGCCTGTAGCCTCCGCTGATCGTCTCTCTGCGTGGGACGCGCCCCGGGCTGCGTCCCACGTGTCCTTCTTGCCCCTATCTGTCGGCGCCCCTATACTAGGATGCGTGTTGGCCAAGTGCATCCATCTCTGCCAGGAGGTTACGCCATGACCACGCGCATCGTCTTTGGGACCGATGGTTGGCGCGGCAGCGTCGCCGAGGACTATACGTTCGAGTCGGTGCGTTATTGCGCCCAGGGCACGGCTGACTATCTGATCGCCGAAGGGTTGGCCGATCGTGGCATGATCATCGGCTATGACATGCGTTTTCGCTCGGAGGACTTTGCTCAAGCCGTGGCTGAGGTGCTGGCCGGCAACGGCATCAAGGCCTATCTGGCAGATCATCCCGCCCCCACGCCGGTGCTTTCCGCGTCGATCATCCCGCACCAGGCGGCCGGCGGCATCTGGATCACTGCCAGCCACAACCCGCCCACCGACAACGGCTTCAAGCTGCGCTCTTCCTATGGCGGAGCCGCCGCTCCGGAGACGCTGCGCATGGTCGAGAAGCGCATCGTGGCGGCCCAAGATGGCGGCGGCGTCAAGACGCTGGCCTTCGATCAGGCCCAGAATAGCGGGCTGATCGAGCTTTTTGACCCCGACAAGGGCTATATCGAGGGCATCTTCAAGCTGGTGGATACTCGGCCCATCCGCGAGGCCGGGTTCCGTGTGCTGGCGGACCCGATGTGGGGCGTGGGGATCGGCTGGTTCGCCGGTCTCCTTGCCGGGGGCAAGACCACCGTCCGCGAGATTCACGCCGAGCGGAATCCCCTGTTCCCGGGTATGCGCCGTCCCGAGCCGATCGAGGAGAATCTGCAGGGGTTGCTGACCGAGATTCTCGTCTGGGGCGCCGACGTGGGTCTTGCGCTGGATGGCGATGCCGACCGCATCGGCTTGGCCAGCGAGCAGGGCGTGTTTGTGAACCAGCTCCAGGTCTATGCGTTGCTGGCCTACTATTTGCTCGAGGTTCGCGGCATGCGTGGGCCGTTGGTTCGCACCATCAGCACCACGGTGATGGCCAACAAGCTGGCGCAGCGCTATGGCGTGCCCGTCTATGAGACCGGCGTCGGGTTCAAGTATGTCGCCCCCGAAATGATGCGCGTCGATGCCATCATGGGCGGAGAAGAGAGCGGCGGGTTCGCCTTTGCCAACCACATCCCCGAGCGGGACGGCATCGTAGCAGGCCTCTTTTTGCTGGACCTGATGGTGCAGATGAACATGAAGCCCAGCGAGTTGATCGACCATATCTATAGCCTGGTAGGGGCGCACTATTACCAGCGCATCGACCGGCAGCTAGATCCCGCCCACAAGGCCGAGATCCAGGAGCGGGTGCGTTCGGCCCAGCCCGATACCATCGCGGGGCTCAAGGTGAACGAGATCCTCGCCCAAGATGGCTTCCGGTTCCGCCTGGAAGGTGGTGACTGGCTGCTGATTCGCTTCTCGGGCACCGAGCCGGTCATCCGGGTCTACTGCGAGACCACCCACGAGGACAAGGTAAGCGATATTCTCGCTGCTGGCCTATCCATGGCTGGATTGAAGGCATGACGCTGGCGCCGTTGGGCGATACGCACTGTCATCTCGAATCCAAGCGGTACGACACCGACCGGGATGACGTCATCGCGCGGGCGCGCGCCATGGGTGTGTGCGCCATGATCACCTGTGGCACCGATGAGCGTGGCAGCCAGCGCGCCGTCGACCTGGCCGCAGCGCACGAGGGCGTCTTTGCGGCCGTAGGCGTGCACCCCCACGAGGCGCGCACCTCGGG
>CAZUZB010000010.1:23622-29181 GCA_964624695.1 uncultured Anaerolineales bacterium
CGGTGTGCTACATTGCTTTCTTTCGGACCGGGCGATGGCCGATTGGGCGCTGGAGCGGGGGCTCTACCTGGGGTTTGGCGGCGCAGTGACCTTTCGCAACACCCAAGCCATCCAGGCCATCGCGGCCGATATGCCTCTGGACCGCATCCTGATCGAGACGGACGCGCCTTTTATGGCCCCCCATCCGCATCGTGGCAAGCGCAATGAGCCCTCCTATGTGGGCCTGGTGGCCGAGCGCATCGGCCAGATTCGGGGCCTTGACGCGCAGACCATCGCTCAACGCACCTATGACAACGCCGTTCGCCTGTTTGGGCTACCTCAGCATGGCACCTGACTTGGTCATTGTCATCGTGAACTGGAACGTAGGCGACCTGGTCTGCAGTTCGCTGCGCTCCATCTACGGGTGTCCCTCGGCGCGAGTCTTCGAAGGGGAGCTGTTTCTGGGCGACCTCGCTACCGAGATCGTGGTGGTGGACAATGCCTCGCAGGATGACAGCGTCGCCAGGATTCGCGCGGCCTATCCGCAGGTCGCGTTGGTCGAGAGTCCCAGCAACGTCGGCTTTGCGGCGGGCAACAATCTAGCGCTACGCGAGCATCAGGGGCGCTATCTGCTCTTGCTGAATCCCGACACCGAGGTGGTGGGCGACGCCATCCTGACCATGGTGAGCTACCTGAGTGACCATCCCGAGGTCGCCGTCGTGGGGCCGCAGTTGCGCTACGGAGATGGCAGCTATCAGCCATCGCGGCGGCGCTTTCCTACGCTTTGGGGCGCCATGTGGGAGAGCACCCTCCTGGGCCAGTGGTTCCCGCGCAACCCCTGGCTGCGCCGCTATCATATGGACGATACGCCCGACGACGCGGCCCAGCGTGTGGATTGGGTCAACGGGGCCTGTATGCTGGTTCGTGGCGAGATCCTCGACCAAGTAGGCCCGCTGGATGAGGCGTTCTTCATGTACAGCGAAGAGCTGGATTGGTGCCGACGGATCAAGCAGGCGGGCTGGGAGATCGCCTACCTGCCCGATGCCGTGGTGGTGCATCACGAGGCGCGCAGCAGTGACCAGGTCTCTGCCCTCAAACACATTCGGTTCAATGTGAGCAAGATCCACTATTTCGCCAAGCACCACGGCAGCGTGGCTGCGAAGGGGTTGCGAGCGTATCTGCTTTGTGATTATGCCATGCGCTGGCTCATCGAGGCGCTCAAGCTGTTGCTGGGCCATCGGCGGCCCATGCGTCGCGAGCGGATGCGCACCTATGCAGCGGTGGTACGCTCTCGGTTGGCGGCTGGCGATGGGCAGCGGGCGGTGGTATGAGCAGGCTTTGCTGTCTCATGGTCACGGGCGAATATCCGCCCATGCAGGGCGGCGTGGCCGATTACAGCCGCATCCTCGCCGAGCATTTGCAGGCCCTCGGTGTCGAGATGCATCTGCTCGCCTCCACCGAGGCCGCTGATGCTCCGGCCAGCCCGCCCGTTCACGCGATGATGGCGCGCTGGGGCTGGCGCGAGCTCTATGGCCAGATGGCAGAGCTCATCCAGCAACTGCAGCCTGACGTGATCAACATCCAGTACCAGGCCGCGGCCTACGGGCTGCATCCCGCTATCAACACGCTGCCGCTGCGCTTTCGCCGGACGCCCATGGTCACCACCTTTCATGATTTGCGGGTGCCCTACCTGTTCCCCAAGGCGGGGCCGTTGCGAGAGCAGGCGGTCTGGATGCTTGCCAGGCATAGCCGCGCCGTGATCGCTACCAACGAGGACGATGCGGCCGAGCTCTGTCGGCAACGTCGCATGCCTCCCGTCCATGAGATCCCCATTGGCAGCAACGTCATCTGTCACCTGCCTGATGGGTTCCACCGCGCCCAGTGGCGCGCCAGTTGGGGGTTGCCCAGTGCGGGGCTGGTGCTCTGTTATTTTGGCTTTCTGAACGCCACCAAGGGCGGCGAGGATCTGGTGAGGTGCTTGGGGAACCTCGTTCGCCATGGCATCGACGCGCATCTGCTCATGATCGGCGGGGCGGTGGGGGCCAGCGACCCCGCCAACGAGGCTTATCTCTCCTCGGTGTTGGCGCTCATCGCCGAGCTCGGACTGCACGCTCAGGTGCACTGGACCGATTACCTCACCGATGAGGAGGTAAGCGCGGCCTTTGCACTCTCTGACATCTGCGTGTTGCCCTACCGCGATGGCGTCTCGTTGCGGCGAGGCAGCCTGATGGCGGCGCTGGCCCACGGCCTGCCTATCATCAGCACCGAACCCACCTCGCCCATCGCATTGCTGCGGGACGGCGAGAACATCCGCCTCGTGCCGCCCGGGAATCCGCTCGCCCTCTCCCGCGCTGCCGAGGCGCTATGGCGGGATACGCAGGCCCTTGCCGAGCTGGCCACTGGGGCCAAGGAGCTGTCGGCGCGCTTTGGCTGGGAACAGATCGCAGAGTGCACGCTGGAGGTCTTGGATGCAGCAGCGCGATCGGCCTGAGCGGGGGGGCGCTTTGCCGGGAGCGGCCGCTCTGCGACAGGGCGGATGGCCGCTGGCCGTCATCGTGGGGCTTTTCCTCGTCCTTGGCGTCACCTACAGCGTGGTCACCCCTATCTTTGAGGCGTCCGACGAGCTCTGGCACTATCCGTTCATCCAGCATCTGGCGAACGGCGGACGCTTGCCGGTGCAGCACCCCGATCAGCTAGGGCCTTGGCGACAAGAGGGCAGTCAACCCCCGCTCTACTATGCGCTGGGGGCGCTCATCACGTGGCCCATTGATACCAGCGACATGGAGCAGATACGCTGGATCAACCCCCATGCCGATATCGGCATTCCCACGGCTGACCGCAATGTGAACATGGTTGTTCACACCGAGGCCGAGCGCTTTCCCTATCGCGGGACGGTACTGGCCGTGCATCTGGTGCGGTGGATCTCGGTGCTCATGGGCGCTGGCACGGTCCTCTTGACCTACCTGCTCGCGCACAGTCTGCTGCCGAAGGAGCGTTCGCTAGCGCTTGGAGCGGCAGCCATCACGGCGTTCAACGCCATGTACCTGTTCATCACCTCTTCAGTGAACAACGATGCCCTGGTGGCGCTGCTCTGCGCCCTGGGCCTCTGGATGATGGTGCGTTTCGTTCGCGGTGCGCCCACATGGCGTCACTGGGCCTGGCTTGGCGTGGTGTTGGGGTTGGCGACGCTGACCAAGAGCAGCGCCCTGGGAATGTTGGCGCTGGCGGCCCTGGCGGGCACCTTTGTCGCCATTCGCCAGCGCTCCTGGAGGGCGCTATGGACGGCGGGTATCGCCATTGCAGTGCCGGTCCTCTTGCTGACGGGGTGGTGGTTCTGGCGGAACTGGCGCCTCTATCAGGATCCCACAGGGCTCAACGCCTTTGTCGCCATCGTCGGAGCCCGCCACCCACAGCCCACCCTCAAACAGCTTGTGGGGGAGTGGCAGGGCTTTGTCATGTCCTTCTGGGGGTTCTTTGGCGGGGTCAACCTCCCCGCGCCGCGCTGGGTCTACCTGCTGCTCACGCCCCTGGGCGCGTTGGGGTTGCTGGCGGCGCCACTCTCGCTCCTGCGCCTCCGCGCCCAGGGCGAACTGGATGCGACCCGCCTGTGCCAGTTCGCGCTGGTGGCCGCCTGGCCTGTCATCGTGCTGGTCTCGCTCATCCGCTGGAGCATGATGACCATCGCCAGCCAGGGGCGTCTCATGTTCTCTGCCCTTTCAGCCCTCAGTGTGCTGATGGCGCTTGGGCTATCGAGGCTGGCTCCCCATCGTTGGCGCGCCCTGGGCCCCGCACTGTTGGCGGTGGCGTTGCTGGTGGTGGCCATTCTGATGCCCTTTACGGTGATCGCCCCTGCCTACGCGGACCCTCCTATACTCACCGAGGGCCAACTGCCCGAGATGACGCTCGTCAACGCCGACCTGGGCGGCAGGATGGAGCTCCTCGGCTATACGCTGGACGTCGACGCGGCTGCCCCGGGCGACCCTGTGCCGATCACTCTCTACTGGCGCGTATTGGCATCGATGGACGTCGACTATTCGGTCTTTGTCCATCTGGTCGATGAGAACGAGCTGATCGTGGGGCAGCGTGACATGTACCCAGGCCAGGGCACCTACCCGACGACCCGCATGCGGCCGGGGGAGATTATCGCCGATACCTATGTTCCCCATCTCGCTGCCACGCTGATGACGCCGAACCGCATCCAGGTTCGGGCGGGGCTGTATGACCTCCGAACGGGCCAGAGGCTCACCGTCACGGGCGGCTCGGGCGACATGGTCACTCTTTACACGTTCGTGGTCCCAGAGCACTCGGCCGATGGCATCCCCAACCCACTCGCGCTCAATCTGCAAGACGAGGTGATGCTGGTGGGCTACCGCCTGGCCAACAGCTCGGCGGCGCCTGGCGCGGCGTTCGATCTGACGCTGTACTGGCGAGCGCTACGCGATCTCGATCAGGACTATACCGTGTTCACCCAGGTCATCGGCCAGGATCATAGCATCTGGGCGCAGATCGATAACTGGCCGCAGGGGGGCGCCTCGCCCACCTCCACCTGGGAAGCGGGCCAGCTGATCGAGGATCGGTACCAGCTCGTGGTCAAGGACGATGCCCCGCCTGGTGTGTATCAGCTACAGGTCGGCATGTATGACAGCCAGGTTCGTCGGCTGAATCTACTCGGCCCGGGAGGGTTTGCGCAAGACAACCGCATCCTCTTGGGCGTTGTGCGCATCGAGGAGACGGGTCATGGGACACCTTGAGCCATTAAAGATAGGAGAGGAGCGGGTCGGCCTCTGGCTCGCCTATGTGCGCGACCTGATCTGGCGGCGTCGCCGCGATCTGATCCTCCTAGCCATCTTGGCAGTCGCTTTTTGGGTTCTGGCATTGCGCGTCGGTCAGGCCACGCCGCTCTTTGAGGGGGCAGAAGAGCCGTGGTATGTGGCCCGCGCCATGGGGGTGGTCGACTCGATACCCGAGTTTGGCGATTGGGAGGCCAGGGCGACGGTCGCCAGCTCGTGGCGCCTCTCTTTGCAGCCCCCGTTGTACGGTTGGCTCAGCCGCTGGATCGTGGCTGGGCTGGATCCCTCTGGCATCTGGTACGTGCCCAACCCGTTTGCCGCGCCGTGGGCCGAGGACCCGAGCAGCCTTAACGCCGTGTTGCACGGTTCGGGCGCGTACGGTCCGCCTGATGGCGTGGCCCTCGCCGTTTCGCGGCTGCGACGCTTCTCCATGGTTGCGGGCCTCGCGACCGTGGTGCTCGTCTATGCCATCGCCCGCCTGCTTTCACCAGCCGCACGGTGGCGGCCGCTTTTGATCGCGGCGGTAGTCGGGATGAATCCCTTTGTCCTGGCCGCATCGGTGCAGGCCAATCCTCACATTCTATTGATGGCACTCACGACGCTGGCGCTTCTGATCAGTCTGCTGGTGGCACGAGGTTGGCGCAACTGGCCTAGTGCGGTCACGTTGGGGCTGGTCTGCGGCCTCTGCGGCCTCGTGGCTCCCCTAGGAGCCATCAGTGGCTTGCTCATTCCACTGGCATGGTGGCCCACCTCGCGGGAGCGGTCTTGGGCGCCCTTGCACAGGCATACA
>CAZUZB010000010.1:29281-34704 GCA_964624695.1 uncultured Anaerolineales bacterium
GTGGCCAGTAGCGGTTCGTCTCGCGCGCCCTTTGCCTGGTTGTTGGCCCTTCCCTCATTGGTTCTACTGGCCATCGGGGCCGTGCTGCCGCCGCTCTCGACGTCGGCCAAGGGCCTGCTGGCGCTGGTGGGGTTGGCTCCTCTGGTAGCAACGACGTGGGCTGCGCCCACTGCCTACATTGCGCCGTCCTATGCGCCCCCCGCGCGCATCGCTCTGGCGGATGTTCCCCTGGACATTCGTGACGTCGCTATCTCTTTCGATGACACGCTTTATCTGCTCGGTTACCAGGCGCCGCTGGAGGTGGATCCCAGGAGCGAGACCTATGACATCACGCTGTATTGGCTGTGCACCGATGTGCCCGAGACGGACTATGTCCACAGCCTGACGGTCTTGGGCCCAGAGGGTCGCATCTTTGGGCGGATCGAGACGTTGCCCGCTAGTGGCACCTACCCGACCAGCCTCTGGCAGCCCGCCGAGGTCATCGTCGAGCGCTATCAGTTGCGCCTGAAGCCCAACGAGACGCAGCCTGTGGCAGCTTCGCTTCGCGTGGCGGTGCGCCGCCTCGATGATGGCAGCTCAGCCCGCGCTACCGATAGCCACGGCAATGAGCTCGAATCCAGCGCGGCCATTGGCCACGTGCGCGTACCTGCCCAAACCTCGACGAGAAAGGCTCCGGTCAACCCCGTGGACGTGCGTTTCAGCGGGCTGGTGACGTTGGCGGGTTACGATAGCTACCCTGCGCAACCCACGGCGGGCCAGCTCTGGAATGTGACCCTGCACTGGCACGTGCGGCACCTACTGCTGGATGATTGGACCATCTTTGTGCACCTGGTGGATGAGAATGGCAAGCTGGTAGCGCAAGGAGATAGCCAGCCCCTTCGGGGCACACTGCCCACGTCCTACTGGCGCCAGGGGGATCGGTTGCTGGATCTCCACACGCTGCCCATTCCAAACAACCTTCCTGAGGGACCCCTCTATCTGCGGGTAGGATTCTACCAGCTCGAATCGGGCGAGCGGCTGTTCATCACCGGCGTAGATGCCGCCGTCGAGCAGGACTATGTCGAGATCGGCCCGATCATGCCGCTCAAGGAAGATGCTCGACCATGACCATGCGGCTGCGGCAGAGGGCATCGGGCCACACGTGGTGGCTCATCGGTCTTTTGCTGACCTATCTCGCCTTGGGTATCTACTATGGGCTACAGACCCCCCCGTTTGAGAGCCCAGACGAGCTCCATCATATGGGCTATGTGGTGCATCTCGCCCGAGAGGGACGTCTCCCCGTCCAGAATCCCGGCGAACAGACTCTCTATGAGCAAGAGGGCAGCCAGCCCCCGCTCTACTATGTGCTGGCTGCCGCTCTGGTGAGGGGGCTGGACCTCTCGGATTTCGAGCAGGTCACCGAGCCCAACCCCTATGCCCGCATCGGGCTCCCCTCGGCCATGGACAACCAGAACCTGGTGATGCATCCGCCCGGCCAAGATCGCTGGAGCGGCAGCCTCCTGGCCTTGCAGATCGTGCGCGCACTCTCGCTGATCATGGGCGCGGGCACGGTGCTATCGACCTATATGCTAACGCGCCTCCTGCTCCCCCAACGCCCCGGGCTGGCGCTTGCTGTAGCGGCAACCAACGCCTTTACGCCCATGTTCCTCTATATCAGCGCCAGCGCCAATAACGACAGCCTGATCGCGCTGACGGCCAGCCTTGCTCTGGCAACCCTGGCCTACACGGCCACGCGCGGCGTCAGCGTGCCGCGCCTCCTGGCTCTGGGAGGGCTCTGCGGCCTGGCGCTGCTGGCCAAGCTGAGCGGCATCGCTCTGCTGGGGTTAGTTCTGTTGGCGTTGCTCGTCATTGCTGCGTCCCAGGTGGCTGGAGTTGACTCCACCTGTACGCCGGGCCAGCTGCGTCGCCTCTGGCGCCAGGCGGATATCCGCGGTGTGGCGCGGCGTTGGGCGCCGTGGGCAGCTCTGGTTAGCGGGCTTGCGGTTGCGATCGCGGGCTGGTGGTACCTGCGCAATCTCCGCCTGTACGGAGACCTCACCGGCATCAACACCATGCTGGCCATCTTTGGGACCCGTTCCAGCGGCCCTCCTTCGCTGGCGGCCTTGCTCGGCGAGGTGAGGGGCTTTGTGATGAGCTACTGGGGCGTTTTTGGCATCTTTAACGTGCTCATGCGCCCTCAGGCCGTGTACCCAGTCCTCTTGGCGGTGACAGGCATGGCCCTGGCGAGCGCCGGTTTGGTGCTCTGGCGCGCCTGGCGCCGTCAGGCGTCGCTACCTTGGGCGCTCCTGTGCCTGCTGGGCCTCTGGGTCGTCGGCCTCCTGGTGTCGCTCCTGAGGTGGACCAGCATGACCTATGCGTCGCAAGGGCGGCTGATCTTTCCGGGCATCTCGGTCTTGAGCTTGGCCCTGGTCATGGGGTTGAGCACCTGGTTCCGAGGGCGCGCCCGCGCCGTCGCCGAAGCTGCCTTGCCTGTGCTGTTATTGGGCATCAGCGTGTTGCAGCCTCAGCATACCATCGCTCGCGCCTATGCCGCCCCAACGCCGCTGACCGCGGAGGACATCCCTGTGACGGCCCAAGCGGTTCACGCCAGCTTTGGCCCCGTCGAGCTCGTGGCCTACGAGCTCGACCGTGATAGCCTGGCGCCCGGCGAGCGTGCCGTTTTGACGCTCTACTGGTGGACCCACGAGCGAGTGGATGATGATCTGACGCTGTATGTCCACGTGTTCGGTCGCGAAGGCGCCAAGATCGCCCAGCGCGATTCGTTTCATGGTGGCGGCACGTACCCCACCAGCTATTGGGAGCCCGGGCAGGTAGTCCGTGACCAGTACGCCGTCGATATCGACGCGGGCGCCCAGGGGCCCACCGCCGCCGAGATCGTCGTGGGGCTCTATCACCGCGACGACATGGAGCCCATCGTGGCGGCCGACCCCGCGGGCAACCCCGTCGGCAAGCTGACGATCGCCCGTCTGAAGGTCACGGGGGAGACGGTGCCCGCCCCCCCACACTGGCCGACCGATGCGACCTTGGGCGACGTCGTTCGCTTGGTGGGATACGACGCCGACTGGGCGCGGTGGGATGGCGAGTCGGAGCTTTCCATCATCCTGCATTGGGAGGTGCTGGGGAGTCTGGATCGCGACTATACCGTGTTTCTCCATCTGGTTGATCAGCATGGCGCCATGCTGGGCCAAGGGGACGGCCCGCCTTGCCTTGGCGAGTACCCGACCAGCTTTTGGGGCGCAGGGGAGGCGCTGGCGGATCCCCATGTCATCACGATGCACCAGGCGGCAAACGTGAACGAGGTGCGCGTTCTCGTCGGTCTCTACGATCCGATCAGCGGCGAGCGGGTGCCGGCCACCGACGCCTCGGGCACACCCATCGGCGCGCCTATCGGCGATCACATCACGATCACCCCGCCCGCCGACGGCCGGTAGGTATCCCCGTGCGATCACGGCCAAGCCTTGACGGGCCGGGCGGCGACCGCTACTATCGGTCTAGGGTGACAGCATTGGAGGTGGGCGGATGCTTCCACGTGAACGCGTGCTGATGGCTTTGGCGCACGAGCAGCCGGATGTGACTCCCTGGCAACTGGATCTCACCGCCGACGCCCATGCCAAGATGGTGGCCCACTATGGCGACCCCGACTTTCTGGCCAAGGTCGGGAACCATCTGGCCGGGATCGAGGACGGCTTCTTTGAGGAGGTGCGCTTCGGCTTTTGGCGAGATGGCTTTGGCATCACGTGGAATCGCACCATCGATCGCGACATCGGCAACGTGGAAGAGATCCTGCTCAAGGAGCCGACGTTGGCGGGCTATACGTTTCCCGAGCCGGATCTCGCACGCAATGCCCAGCAATATGACCAACTGGTGGCAGAGAACCCTGAGCGCTTTCGCCACGCCGGGGTGGGCTTTTCCATGTTCGAGCGTGCCTGGACGTTGCGGGGCATGGAGAACCTGCTGGCCGATATGGTGCTTCACCCCAGCTTTGTGGAAGAATTGATGGACCAGATCCTGGCCTACAACCTGAAGGTGATCGATCACTTGCTGGCCTGGGATGTCGACTGTGTGCGTTTTGGCGATGACTGGGGCCAGCAGCGCGGGCTGATCATGGGCCCCAAGCATTGGCGGCGGTTCATCAAGCCACGGGTGGCGGTCATGTACGAGCGGGTCAAACTGGCTGGCAAGTATGTCATGCAGCACTCGTGCGGCGATGTGGACGATCTCTTTCCAGACCTGATCGACATGGGGCTGGACATTTTCAACACCTTCCAGCCCGAGGTCATGGATGTGCAGTGGGTCAAAAGAGAGTACGGCCAGCATCTCACCTTCTATGGGGGGATCAGCACACAGCAGGTGTTGCCGCGGGTGGGGCCGGACGAGCTCCGGCAGGTGATGCGCCAAATGATGGAGACCATCGGCCGTGACGGGGGCTATATCGTGGCGCCCACCCACGCCATCCCCCGCGACGTCTCGGCCGAGAACATTGCCGCCTTTATCGAGGTGGTCCACAGCCAATAGGCACACGGCACGGAGAGGCGGACAGGGTTGGTGCGCAAGCTGGGGCGATCGCATCTGCTATGGCACCGAGCGCTGCTTCTGGCAGCGCTCCTTTTTCACCTGTCGCTGCTGGTCTCCTGGAGGGTCGGTTTCTGGAATCGGTTCACCTTTGATTCCACGGCCACCCAGGGATGGCGCGGCTGGGATTTCTATGCCCTCTACCAGGCCGGGCACAATGTGCTGACCGGCGTCAGCGTGTACGAGAGCGATAACGAGGCCATCGACGTGGTGGTGCCGCGCTATACGCCGTATCGTTATCTGCCTCTGCCCGCGTACACGGTGGGGGTGGCGCTGAATGCTGTCTCGCCGCTGTGGGCCTTTCGGCTGTGGATTGCGGTGATCGTGGCGCTCTGGTGGATCTGTGCCTGGGCGTCGTACCGTCTGGGAAGGGACCCCACCGAAGGCGCGATCCTGGCGGCCATGTGGCTCATGTTCACCCCGTTCTATCTCGAAATCTACCTGGGACAGTTCTCGGTGGTGCAATCGGCGCTGGTGCTGGTTATGCTGTGGGCGCTGATGGGCCGGCTGCCGCGTTGGGTCGTCGACGCCGGTTGGGCGGCCGGCCTGGTGTGGAAGCAGAACACGGCGCTGCTGGGACCCGTGCTGCTACGCGAGCGGCGTTGGCGGGCGCTCTGGATCGGCGGGGCCGTGGTGCTGGTGACATCGGTGCCCTACTTTTGCCTCTATCCGGATAGCCTCGCCCGGTTCATGGGCAACTTGACCTCAGGGGCGCCGTCGCCTCAGCTCGGGAACCTGGGCGTGCGGCAGCTTTTCTACAGCGTCGCCTCGGCGATCTGGCCAGGCCTATCGAGCCAGGCTCATAGTCTCCTGCAGAGCGGTTGGGTGGCCTTGGTCATCGTGGCCGGCTT
>CAZUZB010000010.1:34804-36354 GCA_964624695.1 uncultured Anaerolineales bacterium
CCCAACCCGCGGCGGAGCCATGCTGACCTGGCTGCGCCGCCTGTTCGACGCGGCCTACCTGTACGCCATCGAGCCAAGCCCGACTCTGATGTGGTCCTCCGGGCTGGTGGCGGCGGGCGTGGCGTTGCTGGCCGTGGCAGGCGGCGCGGTCGTCTACGGGGCGATGCTCCACCGCAAAGGCGGTTCGTCGGGCTGGGCCTGGCTATCGGCGGCTTGCTGGGGAGCGGCGGGGGCCTCCATGCTGGCCCGGCCGCTACTTTGGGGCGTGGCATCGGCCCGGGTCTGGGCGTTCTCCTGGGCTGGGCTCGGCCTGGCGGTGCTGGCTCTTGGCATCGCGCCCCCGCTGACGGATTGGTTCGGGCGGCGCCCCGTCAGATGCTGGTTGGCCCTTGGGGCCATCCACGCGTTGGGGTTGGCTGGCTGGTGGCTGTTCGATGGGGCAGGCTTGCCGTGGGCCATCGCTCTGGTAGGGCTGCTGGTCGATGCAGTGGTGCGTTCCCGTCGGGGGCCGAAAACAGCCGGTTTGCCAGTGGGAGCCCCCTTGTTGCTGACCTATGCCTCGTTGGCGATGCGCTGGGCGCTGGCCGAGGGGCTGGGGGTCGATCTGGGGGCCTATCAGGCCTTTGGCGGGGCGGATCTGCTCTCGCTGTGGTTCGGTGGATCTACCATGGCGTGGGTGGGCGCGGTCGGAGCCGTGGTGTTGGCGCTTGACCGCGTCCTGGGCGGGGGCACGGCCTTCCGCCGTGGGGTGGCCCTCATTGCCATACTCCTGGGCCTTGGGATTGCCGTCGCGGTGGGGGTCTGCCACATGGCTGCCGGGGTGACGGCCAGCGACCCCTACTGCTACCTCCAGATGGCGGCGGATCTGGTCGAGCACGGCACCGTCTTGCATGGCTTCCCGCTGGCGGCCGTGGCGCGCGAGGTTGGGGTGCCCCTCTGGCCGGTCGTGCATGTGGGCTACCACGTGCCCAACGCCGCGAACGTGGCGGCCACCGTGTGGCCCATCGGCTGGTCGCTGCTGCTGGCGCCCGTGTACGCCGCCCTGGGCGAGACGGGTGCACTTTGGCTGGCCATGGCCTGCCTGCTGGCGACGGCGCTGCTAACGGCGGCGCTGTGCCGCCGGCTGCTGGCGGGCTCTCCGTGGGGCGGATGGGTCGCGGCGGGCGTGGCGGGGTTCCTGGTGGCCACCTCGCAAGAGGCCGTGCTGCGCAGCTTGGTGCCCATGGCCGATGCCGCCGCGGCATTGTTCTCCGTGGCTATGCTGGCGTGCCTGGTGCGCGCCCGCGAGAGCGGCCGACTGGGCTGGAGCTTGGCAGCGGGCATCTGCTATGCCGCGGCCTACTGGATCCGCCATCCGCTGCTGTTTCTGGGGCTGGGCGCCTTGCCTATCTATGGGGTGGGCCGTCGCGGTGAACGGGTGCGCTGGCGCGAGCTGCTGGCCTTTGCGGCGGCGGCTCTGCTGGTGGCGGCGCCCGACCTGGTCTATCACACCGTGGTGTTCGGTGCGCCGTGGATCACCGAGTCGCCCGAGTGGTTCCTACTGAGCCCCG
>CAZUZB010000010.1:36454-41205 GCA_964624695.1 uncultured Anaerolineales bacterium
GCCCCACCGTCTACCTCGACAACATGGCCGCCACCCGCTTGGATGAGCGCGTTCTTGCTGCCATGCGACCGTACCTGTTCGATACCTACGCGGTCGCTACCTCGCAGTTTGGGTATTCGCTAGGCATCGCAGCGCGAGACGCCCTCGAGACCGCCCGCGCGTCAGTGGCGGAGCGACTGGGCGCCAACGCCGACGAGATCGTCTTTACCTCGGGCAGCACCGAATCCACCAACATGGCCCTCAAGGGGGCGGCTGCGGCGCTCTCGCAAAAGCGCGGTCGTCACCTGATCACCACGGCCGTGGAAGATTTCCCCGTGTTGCAGAGCATGCGCGCCCTGGAAAGGGCGGGCTATGAGCTGACCGTGCTCCCCGTGGACGCGCACGGGCGCGTCAGCCCTGATGATCTGGCTCATGCCTTGCGCGATGACACGGCGCTGGTCTCTATGCAGCAGGCCAACCAGGAGCTCGGCACGCTCCAGGATCTGAGCGTTCTAGCCGTGATGGCCCATGAAGCGGGCGCTCGCGTGCACGTGGACGCCACCTACGGTTGGCCCCGCGTTCCCCTCAGGCTGGATGCGCTTCCCGTGGACCTAGTCAGCTTGACTACGACGTTGGTTCATGGTCCCCGTGGCGTGGGCGCCCTGTACGTCCGCGAGGGAACGCCCATGACCAAGTGGATGGATGGCGGCTTTCAGGAGGGCAACCGTCGCGCGGGCCCCGAGGACATCGCGGGCGCCGTGGGGTTCGCGGCGGCCATGGCGCTGGTCGACGCCGACGAGACACAGCGGCTGCGCCTGCTGCGCGATGAGCTGGAGGCGCGCTTGTTGGGCGTTCCCCACACGGTGCTGAACGGTCATCCCGAGGGGCGTGTCCCCACGCTGAGCAACGTCTCGTTCCGCTTTGTGGAGGGCGAGTCGATTCTGCTGCATCTGGATATGCGCGGCATCGCCGTCAGCACGGGGTCGGCCTGCTTTAGCCGCTCGCTGGAGGCGAGCCATGTCATCCTGGCCATCGGCGGTAACCACGAGCGGGCGCATGGATCGGTGCGGCTTTCGTTGGGGCGCTACAACCAGGAGAGTGACGTGGACGCCGCGGCCTCGGCTCTGAGCGAGGTGGTCGCCCGCTTGCGTGAGATCAGCCCGTTGGGCAAGGAGGTGTAGGATGCCGTTGCCCTATAGTGAGACCGTCATGGAGCATTTCAGGCACCCGCATAACGTGGGCGCCCTGGACGACGCCGACGCCAAGGCGGTGGAGGGCAGCCCCGCCTGTGGCGATATGGTGGCTGTCTATCTCAAGGTGGACGCCGAGAGCAAGGTGATCAGTGACATCAGTTTCGAGTCGTACGGCTGCGCGTCGAACATTGCCACGGGCTCGATCATTACCGACCTGGCCAAGGGCAAGACGCTGGACGAGGCCAAGCGGTTGACCTGGAAGCAGGCGGCCGAGGCGTTGGGTGGCTTGCCAGCCATCAAGGCGCATTGCTCGGTGCTGGCGATCGACGGGCTGCGTGCGGCCATTCAGAACTATGAGGAGCGCCATGGCCTGATCACCCAGCGCGACCCCACGACGGTGGAGCTGGTGATGAGCCGCCTAAAGCGGGTGATGAACCCGATGGTGGGGCTGGATCTGGTGCGCACGAACCTGGTCACGGGTGTACGCATCGACGACGACGTGGTCACGGTAGTGGTGGATCTGCCCAGCGATCACCAGTTTGCCAACAACATTCGGGCCGAGATCGAGGAAAAGATCGAGCCGCTGTGGGATGTGAGCCACGTCATCGTCGAGTTTCAGGAGTGAGGTGACCCATGGCACAGATTGAGGTAGACGTTCGCGGGGAGACCTGCCCCGTTCCTCTGGTCGAGATGCGCAAGGCGGTCCTGTCGGCCTCCAAGGGCGATACCATTCGGGTGCGCGGGACGCATCCCGCCTCGATGCAAGAGATCCCCATGGCCGTGGAGGCGCTGGGTATCACCCTCGTGGCGGTGGAGGGCGTCGACACCGACTGGACCATCACCATCGAGCGCTAACAAGGAGTCGAGCATGGCCCAGAAAACGACCATCGTGGTGCAGAGCGGCGACATGGACAAGCTGTATAGCGCCCTGATCATCGCCAACGGCTCCCTGGCCATGGGCATGGAGGCCTCGCTCTACTTTACCTTCTGGGGGCTGGAGCGCCTCAAGAAGGGTGGCCTGGACAAGGGGCCGCTCTCGCGCATGCATATGCTAGGCCTGGGCAAGTGGATGGTTCGCCAGCGGATGCGCCGCGCCAAGGTGGTCGAGCTCGAGCGCCTGCTGTCGGATTACAAGGCGTTGGGAGGGCGTATCATCGCCTGCGACATGACCATGGAGATCATGGGGATTCGCAAGGAGGATCTGCGCCAGGAATGGATCGACGCCTATGGCGCTGTGGGAAGCTACCTGCAAGACGCGCGCGAAAGCCAAGTGACGCTCTTTATCTAGGCGAGGGAGGTTGCCCGTGCCACAGAGCCGTGAGGACAACGGACGTTGGCCAGGTAGGCTCTTTCAGCATGCCACCAAGCATCACCGCGGGGGGATGATGATCGGCGCGGGCGAGCAGCGGCCTAGAGCTCGCGCCATTCCGCCGGAGGACCAGCTTGTTCGCTTGCCAGCGCCGCAGCGCACAGAGGGTCCACCTCTCTGGGATGTCGTTGGTGCCCGACGCTCGGTGCGGCGGTACGGCGGCGCGCCCCTGTCGCCGGCGGAGCTATCGCAGCTCTTGTGGGCATGCCAGGGCATCACGGCCGAGAGGCGGGGCTTGAGTTTTCGGGCGGCGCCTTCGGCAGGGGCTCTCTACCCGATTGACACCTATCTGCTCGCGAACGCGGTAGATGGCCTGCCTCCGGGTATCTACCGGTATGTGTCCGAAGCCCACGCGCTGACGCTGGTGCGGCCAGGCGCCCTCGGCGAGCAGGCTTGCGCGGCTGCCTTGGACCAGGGCATGGTCCAGGATGCGCAGGCGACCTTTTTCTGGACGGCGACGTTTGGGCGGGCGCGCTGGCGCTATGGCGAGCGCTGCTACCGCTATGCCTATCTGGATGCGGGGCACATCGCCCAGAACCTGGCGCTGGCGGCGGTGGGCCTGGGCCTTGCCAGTTGTCAGATTGCTGCTTACTATGATGACGAGTGTGACGGCTTGCTGGGCGCCGACGGTGTAGACGAGACGGTGGTCTACATGTCGGTGGTGGGACGTCCGCTGCGATGATGAGAGGGAGGTGACGCATGTCTCTTCAAGGCGCCAGGGTTGTGGTTCTGGCGGAGGATCTGTACGAGGATCTCGAGCTGTGGTATCCGTACTATCGTTTGCTGGAGGAAGGCGCAGAGGTCACGCTGGTGGGCCCCAAAGCGACCAGCTATGCCAGCAAGTACGGGTATCCGGCGGTGGCAGCGGTCGCAGCCGAGGAACTGGATGCGTCCGAGATCCATGCCGTGGTCGTGCCGGGCGGCTATGCGCCGGACAAGCTGCGGCGCTATGACGCGGTCCTGGATCTCGTCCGTGACGTGTATGCCGAGGGCGGTGTAGTGGCGTTCATCTGCCATGCGGCCTGGGTGCCGATCTCGGCTGGCATCGTCCGTGGCAAGCACGCCACTTGTGTGAGCGCCATCAAGGACGATCTGGTGAATGCCGGGGCGATCTATGAGGACCAGGCCGTGGTGGTGGACGAGCGGCTGGTGAGCTCGCGGACGCCCGCGGATCTGCCCGTCTACCTGCCGGCCATCATCGCCGAGATTGCCAAGGTGCTCTAGGCGGTTGGCGCACGGTGCGCAGGGGCGGCGGTAGGTCTCCCGCGCGATCGGGTGTCTGAGAGTTGTTGGGCGTTGAGAGAAGGAGAAAAAGGATGACATCGCTAGGGGAACAGCTACAGCACGCGGACTGGAAAAAGGAAAAGCATGTGCCCGTGATCGAGGCGCCGGACGAGGTCAAGGCCGGCGAGGTGTTTGAGGTGCGGGTCAGCCTCGGCAAAGAGGTGGCGCATCCGAATACGACCGAGCACCACATCAGCCACATCACGCTCTATTTCCTGCCCGAGGGCGGCAAGTTCGTGCACCAGGTAGGACATTTCGAGTTCTCGGCTCACGGCGAATCCACCGAAGGCCCGAACCAGGGGCCGGTGTACACCCACCACACGGTGGTCACCAGCGTCAAGCTGGAAAAGCCAGGTACGCTGTACGCCGTGGCGCTGTGCAACATCCACGGCCTGTGGGAGAGCACCAAGACGGTGGCCGTTGTCTAGCCGCACCTCAGCATAGAAAGGATCATCAAGCATGCATCCCATGACCCTCGGCCATCTTCAGAGCGCCTTTGCGGGCGAGAGCCAGGCCCACATGCGCTACCTCGTCTATGCCGACAAGGCGGACAAGGACGAGCTGCCGAATATCGGCAGGCTGTTTCGCGCCATCGCCTGGGCGGAGCAGATCCACGCCACCAGCCACTTTATGGTGATGCGCGACCAGTTCGGGGCCGTGCAGACGGTGGCTGGCGCAGGATTTGGCCTCGGTCCTACCGCTGAGAACCTGGCGGTGGCCATCGAGGGCGAGGACTTTGAGGTGGCAGAGATGTACCCCGTGTACCAGGCGGCCGCCGAGTTCCAGGAGGAGCGCGGCGCTCTGCGTAGCTTTGACTGGGCCTGGCAGGCCGAGCAGACGCACGCCGCCTTGTATCGTGAGGCCAAAGCCGCAGCCGAGGCCGGTGGCGACCTGGAGATCGATCGGGTCCAGGTATGCTCCCGCTG
>CAZUZB010000011.1:0-9580 GCA_964624695.1 uncultured Anaerolineales bacterium
CCCTTGGCAAAGAGCAGGTCGCAGGCCTGGTCGCGCTGCTCGGGCGCGAGATAGCGCTCCAGGAACGGCTCGTCCAGATCGTTGATCAGCCGGGGCAGCGCCCGCATCATGCTGCCCGAGCAGGCCAGCCCCGTCGCCAGCGAGCAGAGCCCGAACTGGATGAACTCTAGGTTGACCAGCTCGGCGCCCGCTCGAAAGGCCATGGCATAGCCGTCGCCGGTGCAGTCCGGCGGAAACACGTTGACTCCAAAGATCTGCCCCGCGCCGCCCGTCGCCAATACCACCGCCGAGGCCGAGACCGTGCTGACCAGCGGCGCATCCTCGGCCAAAAGCACCGCGCCGGCGAGATCGCCGTTCTCCCCCCGCAGCAGCTCGGCGGCCATGGTGTGGTCGCGCACGCGGATGGGGAGCTGCCCCAGCCGGCGGAGCAGCGCCGCCTCGATCTCGTTGGCGGTGTGCGGCCCCGTGTAGCAGGCGCGCGCATAGGCCGAGCCGTCGGTGACAAACTGGGCGGGGCTGCCGTCGGGGTTGCGCGCCCAGGGAACGCCCAGCCCATCGAGGTAGGCAAAAGCCGAGGCGGCCTCGCGAGCCAGCACCTCGGCCAGATCCCAGTCGCTGACGTAACCCCCGATCCGATAGATATCGTCGGCGTGGTAGCGCCACGCATCGGGGCCGCCGGGCTCTGTGGTGGACAAGGTGGCGTGAAAGGCCATCCGGTCGGAGCAGGCGGTGGCGGTGACGCCGCTGGCGCCCAGCGCCCCTTTGGTGACGAGGAGGACGTCCAGCGCTGGGTTGGCCTCGTGGGCGGCGATGGCGGCCCGGAGCGCGGCCCCGCCACCGCCGATGACCAGGACGTCGCAACGCTCAGGCGGGCCGACGCGCAAGCTGCCCTCCCAATGTCTCACGGAGGTAGGCCATCTCGCCGATGGCTGCTTGGGCTGGTTCGGGGCCGAACCACTCGACGGAGGCGAATCCGTCATATCCGCTGGCGGCGAGTGATTCTAAAAAGGGCGTATAGGGCATCTCGCCCTCGGCCAAGGGGATCCCATAGCGAAGGCTCTGGCCCTGCCGCACGGCATTCTTCAGGTGAACCATGCGCACATGTGGCCGCAGACGTGCCAGCGCCTCACACGGATCCTCGCCGATGGCATAGAGGTTGTAGATATCCAAGTTCACACAAAGGTTGGGGCGGTCGACGCCCTCGAGCAGGCGCAGCGTGCCTGGGGTGGAATCGTGTAGGTGCCCATCGTGGGTCTCCAGGGCGATGGCGAGTCCGAGCGGCGCGATGGCATCGCAGGCTTGCTGCAAGGCGGCGATGACAACGTTCCACGTGGATAGAGTGGCCTCACGGGAGGATTCGCCGCCCGTGAACATGCGCAGGAGCGGGGCGCCCAGCGCCGCGGCCTGCTCGGCGTGGGTCGCGAGAGCATCGAGGCCCGCTTGGGGTTGTTGGGCCAGGTCATAGGAGCCGCTGACCATGGGCACCGCCAACCCATACCGCGCCAGCAGCGCGCAGAGCGTCTCCAGGCTGCCGTGCGCCTCGAGATGGCGCTGCACATGGGGCTGCCACACCTCCACGCCCAGATAGCCCGCCTGGGCTGCGATGGGCAGAACGACGTCGATCGGCTCGTCGCGCCAAGCGATGCTGCAGATCGATGGCTTGATCTGATGCGTGCTCATGTGCGCCCTCCTAAGCAAAGGTCTTGGTGACGGCGCCCAAGGTCGTAAAGGCCGCCTGGTACGTGCTGCCCGGCTCGATGGTCAGGATCGGCGTCAGCGTGCCCGTCATAGTCAACTGACCCGCCTCGAGGCCCTTTCCTCGGTCGGCCAGCTTGCCGGCCAGCCAGGCGACGGCGTTGGCAGGGTGCCCCATGGCCATCTCACCGCGTCCCTCGGCGATCTGGCTGCCGTCCTGGGTCAGGACGACCGACTCGCCCAAGAGGTCAACATCGCGGACGTCGTGCCACGTGCCCTGGAGGACGATGCGCGCCGAAAAGCCATTGTCGGCAAAGAAATCGGGGTAGGGGCACTTCCAATCGCGGATGCGGGCGTCGCAGATCTCAAAGGTGGCCGCCACGGCATCGGTGGCATCGAGCACCTGCTCGATGGTGAGCCCCTTGCCCGAGAGCGGCCTGGCCAGGCGGAAGCAGATCTCGCACTCGATGCGTGGGGCGATCAGCTCGCCCATGTCCAGCGTGCCGCCCGAGGGCAGCACCATGCTCTCCAGCAGGTAGCCATAGGTCGAGTCGGGCAGCCCCATCTTGTCGCGCACGGGGATGTTGGTAAAGCCTACCTTGAACCCCCGCAGCGGGTCGCCGGCCGCGATGCGCTCAGCGATAGTGGCCTCGCAGATCTCGTGTGCCTGGTCCAGGGTCAGCCCGCCTGTGAACAGGTCAGAAACTGGCCCGATGGCCTGGCGGTCGGCCTCGGCGCGCTTGAGGATGGCCCGTGCTTGGTCAATCGTCATGGTTCTCTCCAATGCTGCTACAGACGGTCAGGGCGCGGGATCGTCCACGGCCTCGATGGTGACGGTGGCCCCTGAGGGCACCTCGCGCAGGCTGGTGGGATCTCCCTGGATGCGCCCAAATACGTTGACGGGCGATGCGGGGCGGATCTCGTTGCCCAGGCTCATGGGCGTGCGGCCGAAAAAGAGGCAAAAGGCATGCCCGGGCGGCCAGTAACCGAGATCGCCGAGATCGACCACCTCGCGCGGATCCTCGGGCTCCAGGTGCACATCGATGCCGAAATAGATCTCGTCCCCCCAGGTGTTGGCGCGGGCGGTGATCGGCAGCGCCTGCCAGATGGCATCGGCTGTCTTGGAGCCGTCGAGCTCGGCGGTAACGGTCACATCGCCGGCGGTGATCCGGATGGTACGCATGGGAACCTCCCCCTGTGCACTGAGCTTGCCGATTATAGCCAGCCGCTGGGCCGTGTGTCAATCGAGCGTGGCTCTCCACGAGCGGCGCAGCGCGGCCTCACGTCCTTTCTGCCGCGAATTCACGCCTCTTTGACGCCACGTTCATTGCCTGTCCATCGCTTTTGCCTTTATAATGTCTTTAGCGTCTTGGTTAGCTCTTGTGTCTGGAGGTGTTTGAGGGTGAGCGGAGAGCCTCGTCGTCAGAAGGTGGTCGTATTCGCGGGGACGCTGGGGCTGCGCGTGTTGCTGCCGGCGTTTCGTGAGGAGCCGTGGGAGACGGTGGGCGTGGTGCCACCCGCCAACGCAGGAGCGGCCTTCGCCCAGCTCCATAGCGAGGTGGGCGCCACGGCGGACGAGGTGCTGATCCCGACCCTGGATCGCGTCGACGTCTGCGCCGAGATGTCCGACGGCTCGCAACTGGTGGGCGAGGCGGCCATCACAGAGGGTTCCCCCGACGCCGCCATCGCGCAGGTGTTTCTCATCTCGGAGGTGGTGGGCCGGCCGCGGGCGGATTTTCGCCCCACGCCCGAGGTGCTGCGCGCGGTGCGAGAGGCCGAAGCCATCGTCATCGGCCCCGGCTCGCTCTACACCAACCTCATCCCCACCCTGCTGATCGAGGAGATCAACCGCGAGATCCGCCGATCCAAGGCGCGCAAGATCTTTGTCTGCAACCTGATGACGCAGCCTCATCAGACCGAGGGCTATTCCATCGCCGATCATGTGCGCGCCATCCATCGCCACTGTGGCTTCCGCCTGGATTATGTGCTGGCTCACCATGATGGAACCATTACTCCAGAGGTCCTCGAGCGTTACCGCAGCACCTCGGCCGAGCTGGTGACGCCACAACTGGTGGCCGACGACGCCTCGCAAGTCGCCATCTTTGCCGATACGCCCCAGGAGATGGTGCTCTTGGAAGGGGCGATCCTGTTCCAGCGCAACCTGGTCCGCGAGGCGCTGGAGCCCGACCCGGTCACGGGCGAGGAGCGCCTCGTGGTTCGGCATGATCCGCAGCGCTTTTCTCAGGCCATGCGAGAGCTGCTACACAATCTAGCGCTGCAGGCCCAGCTCTCGGTATCGCGGGCCATCTTTCGCGAGTACGACATCCGGGGCGTGGTGGGCAGCGAGCTCACCGCCACGGCGGTTGAATCGATGGGGCGGGCTTTCGGCACCTATATCCAGATGCACACCGGCCGGCGTCAGGTGGTGTTGGGGCGCGACGCCCGCCCCAGCTCGGAGGCCTTTTCCGAGGCGGTGACCAGGGGCCTCATGGCCAGTGGGTGCGAGGTGCTGGATATCGGCATGGTTCCCACGCCGCTGGCGTCGTTCGCCGTCAACCACTTTTGGGTGGATGGCGTCGTCCAGGTGACGGCCAGCCACAGCCCCGCCGATTTCAACGGGCTCAAGCTACAGGTGGGGATGGAGGCTCTGGCGGGCGAGGAGCTGCAAAAGGTCGAGCGGTTGATCGCTAGCGGCTCTTTTGTGCATGGCGAGGGCCATCGCCTTGCCCGCGACATCGTGTATCCCTATCTCAATTGCATCCTTCACAAGGTGCAGATTCGGACGCCGTTCAAGGTGGCCGTGGACGGCGGCAACGGCGTGAGCGGCCCGCTGGCGACGCGGCTGCTGCGTGAATTGGGTTGTGAGGTGGTGTCGCTCTATTGCGAGCCCGACGGCACCTTTCCGAACCATCCGCCCGATCCGGTCGAGGCGGAGAACCTGGCGGATCTGTGTCGCGCCGTCCGAGAGGAGGGCTGCCAGGTGGGCGTGGCCTTTGATGGCGACGGCGACCGCATCGGCATCGTGGATGAGCGCGGCGAGGTGGTGCCGGTGGATACCTGCCTGTTGCTGTACGCCCGCGAGGCGCTGCGGAGAGGCCCGGGCAAGGCCGTCTTTGAGGTGCGTTGCTCTGAGGGGCTCTTTGACGGCGTGCGCAAATACGGGGGCATTCCGGTCATGTCGCGTTGCGGCAATAGCTCGATCCTGCCGCGGATGCACTCGGAGCGCGCCATCATCGGCGGCGAGCTCTCTGGCCACATCTTTTTCAACGATCCGCCCTTTGAGTTTGACGATGCATTGTATGCCGCGGCCTTGCTGCTGCAATACCTGGATCGCGACGGAAGGCCCCTGAGTGAGATGCTGACTGATCTCTGCGCGGGATTGCCCGCCTATGTAAGCTCGCCCGAGCTGCGCGTCGATTGCCCCGACTATCTCAAGGCCGACGTGGTCCATGCCGTGCGACAGGCCTTTTTCCCACAACACCGTGTGATCGACATCGACGGCGCGCGGATCTATTTCGGCGAGCGCGAGTGGGCGCTCGTGCGGGCGTCGAACACGTCGCCCAAGCTCTCCTTGCGGTTTGAGGCGACCGATCAGGACGGGCTCGAGCGTATCAAGCGGGCCATGTGGGAAGAGCTGACCCGCCATCTGCCCGGGCTGGCCCCCTTTTAGGTCTCAGCGCAGAGGGCGCTCATTCCACCGTCACGCTCTTGGCGAGGTTTCTGGGCTGGTCCACGTCGCACCCTCGTAGCACCGCGATGTGATAGGCCAGCAGTTGCAGAGGGATCACCGCCAGGATGGGCGTCAGGTAGCGCGAGCTGGGCGGGATATAGATCACGTCGTCGGCCTTTTCGGCGATCTCTGCGTCGCCTTCCGTCGCGATGGCGATGACCTTGCCCCCGCGCGAACGTACCTGCTCGATATTGCCCACCATCTTGTCGCGCACCTTGTCCTGAGGGCAGATGGTGACCACCGGCAGGTTCTCGTCGATGAGCGCGATGGGGCCGTGCTTCATCTCGCCGGCAGGATACCCTTCAGCGTGGATGTACGAGATCTCTTTCAGCTTGAGGGCCCCCTCCAGGGCGATGGGGTAGTTGATCCCCCGTCCCAGATACAGGAAATCGTCAAAGCCCATGTAGCGGCGGGCCAGATCCTCATACATGGCGTCATTGGCCAAGACGCGATCCACCAGGCCGGGCAGGCGGGCCAGATCCGCCACCAAGCTCTCGCGCTCCGCCGCGCTGAGGGTGCCTCGCACCTGGCCCAGATACAGGGCCAGCAGGTATGCGGCCGCCACCTGAGAGGTGAACGCTTTGGTGGAGGCCACCCCGATCTCGGGCCCGGCCGAGAGCCCGATGACGCCGTCGGCCAGGCGGGCGGCTTGGCTCTCCAGCACGTTCACCAACGCGATGGACTGCATCCCTCGTTGACGGGCGGCCTCCATGGCGGCCAGCGTGTCGGCCGTCTCGCCCGACTGGGTGATGACCAGCACCACGCTGCCGGGCTCCAGGAGCGGATCCCGATAGCGGAACTCGGAGCCATAGTCCACCTCGACGGGCAGCCGCGCCAGGTCCTCGATCAGGAATTTGGCCAGGAGGCAGGCGTGCCACGCTGTGCCGCAGGCGACGGCGTGCAATCGGCGCAGATGCGGCAGCACCGGGCGCAGGCCCTCGATGGTGGGTAGCGCGACGGTGCCGCTATCGAGATCCACGCGCCCGCGCAGGACATCGGTCAACGAGCGGGGCTGCTCATAGATCTCCTTGAGCATGAAATGCTTGAACCCCTCCCTGGCGGCCAGAACGGGGTTCGTAGTCACGGTGACAGGCGTTTTCGTCCGGGGCTCGCCAGCCAGCGTCTGGTATCGGGCTTCACTGGGGGTCAAGACGGCCATCTCGCCGTCCTCGAGAAAGACCATGGTGCGGGTATGGTCCAGGATCGCCAATGTATCCGACGCCACCAGCGTCTCGCCGTCACCCAGCCCGATGACGATGGCCCCCGCATGCCCCAGCCTGGCCACCACCAGCTCGTTCGGGTTGCGGGCGCTCATGGCCACCACGGCGCTGGGGCCCTGGAGCTGCCGCATGGCCTGCCGCACCGCCTCAGCCAGATTGGCCTGCTCGGGGTCATGATACCGCCCAATCAGGTGCGCGATGACCTCGGTATCGGTCTGCGAGGTAAAGGTGACGCCTTCCGCAGCAAGGGACTGCTTGAGCTCGCGATAGTTCTCCACGATGCCGTTGTGGATGACGGCGATCATGCCATCCCCGTCGGTGTGGGGATGGCAGTTGCTGATCGAGACGGCGCCGTGGGTGGCCCAGCGCGTGTGGCCGATGGCAGTGTGCCCGAGTACGGGCTCTCGATCCAAGAGATCGAACAAGTTGTCGATCTTGCCCACAGCGCGGCGCCGCGCGATGCCCGTCGGTTCGATCACGGCCAGGCCGGCCGAGTCGTATCCCCGATAGGCCAGGCGCCGGAGCCCCTCCATCACGATGGACGGACCGTCGCGAGATCCCACATAGCCCACAATACCACACATGGGTGAACCTCCTGCAGGCGGCGGGCGCACCCCGCCACCACGATGGACGGTCGCTCGTGGTTGAGTAGATGGGCTCCCAGCGCTTTGACAGGCAACGGGCGCCTATCCGGCAGGCTGATGGCCCATCTAGGGTATCCGGGGGTCCGGCCGCATCCTCACGGGGCGCAACCTTGTCTTCAGCAGTACAGAGTGGCAAGAAACAGGTGCTAACTCCAATTACGCTGCCAGCGTAGCATGGAGCTGTTGCAGCGTCAAGCGGAGCGCTATGGTATGGCGTCAAATCCATGTGAAAACGGGCATCCGGCGCACCGAGTGCCCCTTGACGGGGATCCATCAAGGACGCTCGGGGTAACGGGATAGGCTGGCTGCCGAGCTCAAGACTGGTGGCGCCTCGAATGCCCGAGAGGTCGCAGATCCTGGCCCTGTGCCGGATCCCTGGGGCGAGCCCCGACCCAGGCCACTAGTGATGCCAATCCTGCCACCGCGATGCTGGAGCCAAAGGCGATAGTTCCCAGCTTGCCGCCGGCTCCCCCCAGATAGGGGCCGGTGATGGCCACGGCTGCCCCGCAAAAGAGCCCGGCGATGGCCACGGGAAGCTCGTTCGACAGGCGCTGCTGGCCGGACATGCCCGCAAAAGTGGCCGAGAACACCGCCAGCGCGTAGAGCCCCCCCATATCGGGGTGCACCGCCGGCAGCACCAGGCCGCCGAGCAATCCCACGGCGCCAGAGGCCATGACCGCGCCATGCTTGAGACGGATGCTGATGGTCCAGGTGGCGGCAGCGCCGATCGCGCTATAGAGGATCGCGAGCGCGATGGCGGGCATGCCTGGCACGTCCACGGCGAGGGGGACACGGCCGCATACCAGCGCGGTGGTGAGGCAGGCGATGAACGCCGTCGTACCTAGCTTGCCGCCGAATCCATCAAAGACGCCTTTGCCGATGACAAACACCACGCCGCCAACGATGCCCGCCAGAACCAGCGCGGGCCACCCCACCACCAGGCCGGGCGAGATCATCCCCACGAACGTGCCACAGTAGAACGGCACGGCCACACTAGGCAGCAGCAGCGCGATGCCCACACCCCCAAGCGCCGAGGCGACCACCGCTCCCAGCCCAACCTCCACGCTGAGCACATAGGTGATCAGCGTCCCGGCCACGACGGCCAGAGCGTCCAGGGCGTTACGCTTGGTCCAGAGGCTGGCCTGAGGGCGCTTCTGGGTGAGTGCACGCCATTCATGCCATGTGCCCACCACCAGCCCGATCAGCACGATCCCCATGATCACGCCGGCGTGCCACGTTCGTGCAAAGGCCTCGATGGCGCCTAGGGCAAAGAGCAAGAGGGTGATGCCCGCCAGAAGGAGGAACCCTACCACGCTTGGTATCATCCGTCGCGCAATTGTCTGGCCATCGTTCTGCGACTGCTCTGTAGCTGTCCTAGGCTTCATCTGCTCCTCCCACAAAGCGTGCGTTCGCCACCGACTATCCTAGCGGAGGGCTGGCCCGGGCGCAAGCACGTCCGGGCAACCTATCCCAGCCGGCTTGTCAACCGCTAGCTGCTGCGCTCCTCCCACAGGATGCGCGCCTTTTCTTCCTCGGTGCGCTGTGCCAGCCAACCGGCGTAATCCGCCTCGATCTCGTCGGTCCAGGCGGTGTCCATCTGGCTGGAGGTGTACACCCCCTCGCGGAGCCGGGTAAAGCCGAACGCCTCGCGCAGGCGCATGGTCTCCGAGTGCTCGACCACCTCTTGGGCCAGATGGGGCGGGATGAACAGGATGCCCGAGTAGGTGCCCAGGACGATATCGCCCGGCATGCAGGTGGCGTTGCCGATGCGGCAGGGCACGTTCATGCCCACCAGGGTGACGTCCTCGATGCCCGTGGGATCGATCCCCCGGCAAAAGGTGCCGAAATCGGGGATCTGCAGGATCTGCTGCGCATCGCGGATGCCGCCATAGATCACCTGGCCCCGTTGGGTGCGCGCGGCGATGGCTGTGGATAGGTTGCCGCCGGAAAAGGTGCCCTTGCGGATCTTGCCGAACAGATCGATGACGATGACATCATCTTTGACCAGGGTCTGAATCACCCAAGAGTTCATCTCTCCCACGCGGCCTTCTTGCTCGTGGCCGTATTGCATCAGGCAATCGTGCAGATCGGGCCGCTTGGGGACGAACATGCCCGTTACGGCGCGGCCTACCAATACCTGGTCGGGGTGGAGGTTGGTCCAGTCGCCCTCGAACTGGTACTGGTAGCCGTGGCGCCAGACGATGCCCCAGGCCTCCTCGGTGGTCACGTACGCCATGCGCTGAACAATGTCGTCGGGCACGCGCGGCCTGCCGTCCTCGAATCGCTCCCCG
>CAZUZB010000011.1:9680-12381 GCA_964624695.1 uncultured Anaerolineales bacterium
CAGGCCTGTCGCCAGCTCTTCCCACCAGGGGCAATCCACCGAGTGGAACTCGACGGCCAGCAGGTTGGGCGTGGCGGCGGCCACATGCACGGCGGCCATGCAGCCGATGGGGCTCTCGGCCATGTGGATCGCCATGGCGATGCCGTGCTCCTCGGCCAGATCGCCCACCTTTTTCGTCTCCAGGATGCCGCCCGCCGTGAGGACGTCGGGATGGATGACCGAGACGGCGTGGCTCTCCAGCAGCGGGCGGAAAGCCTCCTTGAGGTAGATATCCTCGCCCGTGCAGATGGGCATGGCGCATGACTGGGTCAGCCGCTGATACTGCTGGGTGTATTGCCACGGCACGGGGTCTTCCATCCAGGCGAGATCGTACTTTTCCAGGCGGCGTGCCAGCCGGATACAGTCCTCGACGGCGATATGGCCGAGGTGGTCCGCCGCCAGGGGCAGCTCACGGCCCACGATGGATCGAACCTCGGCCACGTACTGCTCCAAGAGGTCCAGCCCCTTTTCCGTGAGGTGGACGCCGCACAAGGGGTGTGGCACGTTGTTGAGGTCATACCATCGGTTGCGGGCCAGGCGCGCCTCCTCGGGCGACAGGTCGGCGGACCGGCGGGAGGCCGCTGCGGCCCGTCGCAGCTCCTCCAGATAGCCCAGGGGCGCGCTCAGGGCGCCCGGCTCGTTGGCGATCAGGTTGGTGCCCACATCCATCTTGGCCCAGGTAAAGCCTCGAGCGACGCGTTCCTTGAGAGCCTCACCCATGGCGCGCGCCGAGTGATCGCCCTGGGCGTCGGTGTCGCAATACAGCCGCACGCGGTCGCGGAACTTGCCGCCCAGCATCTGATAGACGGGCACGCCGTAGGCCTTGCCGGCCAGATCCCACAAGGCCACCTCGACGCCGCTGACGCCGCCTCCCTGCCGACCGTGCCCGCCGAACTGCTTGATGCGGCGGAACAGGCGGTCCACGTCGCACGGATTCTCTCCCAGGATGCGGCTCTTGAGCATCTCGGCATACAGCTTGTCGGCGCCGTCGCGCACCTCGCCATAGCCCACCAAGCCTTGGTTGGTCTCGATCTTGAGCAGGATGCAATGCATCGGCGCGCCGACGATATCGGCAAAGCGCATGTCGGTGATGCATAGCTGCGAGGGGCGCGAAAAGGTGTTCACATGCGCCAGGGCGCTGGATTCGGAAAAAGGTGAGATCATCGCACGAAACTCCTGTTTGTGATGGCGGCTAGGCCCATCTGGCTACTCGGCATAGACGGCTTGGCAGAGCCCCTTGATGTAGCCCACGGCAAAGAGCCGCCCAACGGTCGAATAGGCGGGATCGTCGTGGCTGTCGCCGTCCATGGTGGGAACATGGTCGGGGCGCAGCACGCCGTCGTATCCCACCTCGCGGTAGGCGCGGAGGCAGGCCAGCAAGTCGGTCTGCCCGTCATCGTGAAAGGTCTCCACGAACTGCTCGGCGGTGCCGCGCACGTCGCGGAGATGCACGAAAAAGATGCGCTCCTGCTGGCCAAAATGGCGGATGACGGCCGGGAGATCGTCCGTCATCAGGGCAAAGTTGCCCTGGCAGAGCGCAATGCCATTCACCGGGCTGGGGCGCAGATCCAGCAGCCGCTGGAAATTGTCCACGCTTCGCATGATGCGGCCCAGGCCGCGGATAGGCGATAGGGGAGGGTCGTCCGGGTGCATGGCGAGCTGGACGCCGGCCTCCTCGGCCACCGGCACCACGCAGTCCAGGAAATAGGCCAGGTTCTCCCAGAGGCGCTCCTCGGTCACGATACCGTATTCGGTCAGCGGAGCATTCCGCATCAGCGCGTGATCATAGGCCGTGGTCAGGGCGCCGCCCCGCGTGGGGAGCGCCAGGGAGGTGCGCAGCCAGTTGAACACCGGCATCCACTCGTAACACCAGACCGGAATGCCGAGAGCGCCCATGTTACGGATGAGGGTGCGGACCGCCTCGATCTCCTCGTCGCGCCCGGGCAGGCCCAGCTTGGCCTTGTGCGTTGGCGGGCGGCTTTCCAGAACCTCCAGGCGGAACCCGGCGTCCTCGTACTGCGTCTTGACGTGGAGCAGCGAGGTATAGCTCCATGGCAGGGCTTCGGCGTCGACATCCAGCCCCCGCCGAAAGTCCATGCCGCCCACCACGTGGGTTATGCCGCATTGGCGGGCCAGCCGCCAGAGTGGCGTCGGGTACGGCGGCAGCACCTCGGCGATCTTGATCATGGACGGGCCTCCTGCGGTTCGCAACGATGATGTGCGCAATGGCGGACGCCAACTCGGCAGATGATGGCACCAAAAGTGAGGATGCGCAAGTGCCTGCACGGCAGAGCCAGGTTCCGGAAAGTGGGTCAAGCGAATCGTCGTTGGCAAGGGAGCGGCCAGGGGCTATAGTACACGGAGGGGTAGGCAGGTGTGCCCTGCCCCTTGGTAGGATCGCAAGCAACCAGTAGGGCGGGAGGGACTCGAACCCTCATGGAGAAACTCCAGCGGATTTTAAGTCCGCAGCGTCTGCCATTCCGCCACCGCCCCAACGGGCTGATGCTATCTCAGGGGCCACGATGTGTAAAGTGGCCGAGTGCGGACTCTGGACGAGGGGGCCAACGTGCGCGTGGTGATGCTCTCGAAAGCGCTGGTGGTGGGTAGCTACCAGACCAAGCTAGAGGCTCTGGCCGCCTATCCGGATATCGATCTGGTCGCG
>CAZUZB010000011.1:12481-21336 GCA_964624695.1 uncultured Anaerolineales bacterium
TTCGCGTGGCAGAATCTGCTGCGTCGCTATCCCTGGCCCTTTGCCGGCATGGAGCGCTATGTCTACCGAGCCGTGGATGGCGCCATCGCTGGCAATGCAGCGGCCGTCGACGTCTTGCGAGCCAAGGGCTATGCGGGGCTGGTGGCCGTTATCCCCCAGTTTGGCGTGGATCCGGAGCTATTCGCCCCTCCTGCAACGCGGCGGCATTCCGGGCCAACGGTGATCGGTTACGCCGGACGGCTCGTTCCCGAAAAGGGCCTCTGGGTGCTGCTGGAGGCCGTTGAGCGGCTGGCGGGGGATTGGGAGCTGCGTCTCATCGGCCAGGGGCCTCTGGAGGATGCGCTGCGTAGCCGCATCGCGCAGCGTGGCATCGAGGATCGCGTGCGGTTGGTCGGGCGGGTCTCTTCGGGCGATATGCCGCGCCACCTTGCCGAGCTGGATATCTTGGCGTTGCCTTCGTTGACCCGGCCGAACTGGGCGGAGCAGTTCGGCCGGGTTCTGGTCGAGGCAATGTCCTGCGAGGTCGCGGTGGTGGGGTCCGATTCGGGCGAGATCCCCCGGGTGATCGGCGACGCGGGGCTGGTGGTGCCCGAGGGCGACCCTGCGGCACTGCGGGTGGCGCTACAGCGTCTGATCGATGACGCGGGGCTGCGCCGATCTCTGGCAGCAAAGGGGCGCGGGCGGGTGCTCGCGCACTATACCCAGGCGCACATCGCGGCCGAGACCGTATCCGTCTATCGGCAGATCCTCGGCAAGGCCGAGTAGCGAACTAGCACCCCGCTCTTTGGGCGCTGCTGGGCTGGTGGTATAATGCGAACGATATGAGCAATGAGGCTGGTCCGACGCCAAACAAGCGGCTGCATGTTGGCCTGAACGCGCAGCTCTTGTCATCAGAGAGCGGATACCGCAACGCCGGGGTCAGCCAGTATATCCACTGGCTGATGACCACGTTGCCAGGCATCGCGCCGGATATGCGCTTCACGGCGTTCGGTGGCGATGCGGCCCGTGGCTACCATGGCTGGGGTGTCTGCTCGCCCCACACGCAAAAGGACGCGGCCGCTGCCCGCATTCTCTGGGAGCAGACGGCATTGCCCCGGCAGGCGCGGCGCCAGCAGCTCGATCTGCTCCACTCGCCCGTCTACGCAGGCCCCCTGTTGACCCAGTGCCCCCAGGTCGTGACCTTGCATGATCTGAGCTTTTACCTGTTCCCGCATCTCTTTCCCCCGGCCCGGCGGGCCTATCTGCAGCGGATCACCCGAGAGACTACGCGGCGGGCGGCGGCCATCATTGCCGTGTCGGCCAGCACGGCGCGTGACGCCGTCGAGATCCTCAAGGTGCCGCCCGACCGTGTGCGCGTGATCCCCAACGGGGTGAATCCCGACCTGAAGCCGCCCACAGAAGAGATGGTCGCCAGCCTCCGTACGCGCCTAGGATTGCCAGAGCGATACATCCTCTACCTGGGGACGTTGGAGCCACGCAAGAATCTCCCTGTGCTGATCCAGGCCTATGCCCAGGCACGGCGATCCGGTGTGGAGCATGGCTTGGTGCTGGCAGGGGGAAGGGGCTGGTACGACGAACCGATCGATGCCGCCCTCCACGAGGCGGGCGTGGCTGATCACGTGCTGTTGCCCGGCTATATTCCTGCGGAGGACTTGAGCGCGCTCTATGGGGGCGCGGATCTGTTCGTCTATCCCTCATTGTACGAAGGCTTTGGTCTGCCGCCGCTGGAGGCCATGGCTTGCGGCACCCCGGTGCTGACATCCAACGTATCGGCCGTGCCCGAGATCGTCGGCCATGCGGGGGTCACCGTCAACCCACGCGAGCCGGAGCAGATGGCGGCCGAGCTGGTGGCCCTCCTGGCTGACGACGAGCGTCGTAAGCTTCTGGCGGCTGCCGGGCTGGAGCGGGCAGCGCTCTATAGCTGGGAGAACACGGCTCGTCGCACGGCCTCGCTCTATGGTGAGGTGGCCGCATGAGCAAAAAGCCCCTGTCGCGGCATTGGTGGGGTGTGGCCAAGCTCGTGGTTGACGCGGTCCTGGTGGCTCTGGGCTTTATGCTGGCGTATGTGGTTCGCTATCGTTGGCAATGGTGGCGCGAAGTCGAACTGCCGTTCCATGTGCCGCTCGTCCGCTACGTGCCCAGCATAGCGGGACTGGTGGCGCTGATCATCCTGTCTCTGGCGGCTGAGGGCGCCTATCGTCCTCAGAGGGGCCGGCGTCTCGTCGAGGAGATGATCATCGCCTTTCGGGGAGTGCTGCTGGGAATCGCCACCATGACCGTCGTGATCTTCTTCTCGACGCCGAGCTACTACTCGCGCTTGATCTTTGGCTACGCGGGCGTGACCTGCCTCCTTTTCCTGGGCGTCGCCCGTATCGCCGAGCAGCAAACCCTCGCCAAGCTGCGCCAGCGGGGCGTGGGGGTGGCGTCGGTGCTCGTGGTGGGAGCTGATGAGGTGGGGCGTTCGGTGATGCGGACGCTCTATGCGCGGCCGGAGCTCGGCTATCAGATCGTAGGTTTCCTGGATGATGACCCCGATCGCGCCGAGAGCGACATTGGCCGCTTTGCCGCCCTCGGAGGCACTGACCGCCTCCGCACGGTGCTGGGGGATGCTCGGATCGACGCCGTCATCGTGACACTACCGTGGGAGCAGAATCGGCAGATCCAGCAGATTGTTGAGGTATGCCGCGCCTATCGGGTTCCTGTTCAGGTGGTACCTGATGTGTTCCAGATCTCGATGGCGCGGGTGGCCGTGGACGACCTGGGTGGCATTCCCGTTCTGAGCCTGCGCGAGCCCTCCTTGCGCGCTTGGCAGTTCCTATTCAAGCGGGCCATGGACGTCGTGGTGGCGAGTACGACTCTCGTGGTTTTGCTGCCGTTGTGGGCCTTGGTCGCTCTGGCCATCAAGCTGGATTCGCCGGGGCCGGTGATCTACCGGCAGCGCCGTGTCGGCAAGGCAGGGCGCTCGTTCACGCTGCTCAAGTTCCGCTCCATGCGCGACGGCGCGGACAAGGACGTGAATATCCTGCGCAGCCAGAACCAGGCTGATGGACCCCTTTTCAAGCTGCGCGAGGATCCCCGCTGTACCCGCCTTGGCAGGTGGATCCGTCGCACCAGCATGGACGAGATCCCCCAGCTTTGGAACGTGCTCATGGGCGAGATGAGTCTGGTCGGCCCGCGTCCGGCGCTGGAGAGCGAGATCGCCGACTATGCCCCGTGGCACCGCCGTCGGCTGGATGCGCTGCCCGGTATGACCGGCCTCTGGCAGGTCAGTGGCCGCAGCGAGTTGACCTTTGACGAGATGGTGCTGTTGGATATCTACTATATCGAGAACTGGTCGCCCACGCTGGATTTGCGGATCTTGCTACGCACCGTGCCGACGGTGCTCAAAGGGACGGGCGCCTACTAGCGCGTGCGGGTGATACGGAAGGAAAGTACACGAGGCATGGCTTTGTTCAAGGGCAAGGTGGATAGCAGAGGCCTGGCAGAGTTCGCCCAGCGATTGGTGCGGATCCCTAGCGTCTCAGGGCAAGAGGGTGACCTGGCCAAGGCCCTGGCTGCGGAGCTCGATGTCGTCGGTTGTGACGAGGTCCGCATCGACGGCCTGGGCAATGTCATCGGCCGATTGGGCTCTGGCGAGGGCCCTGTGCTGCTCCTCGAAGGCCACATGGATACCGTGGACGTGAGCGACCCCGCCTCTTGGTCGCGGCCGCCGTTCAGCGGCGAGATCAGCGGGGGCATGCTGTACGGCCGTGGAGCTGCCGACATGAAGGGCGGCTTGGCGGCCATGACCCATGCCCTCAAGACGCTGGCGGAAAGCAAGACCCGCCTGCGCGGCACCTGCTACCTGGTCGGGGTGGTTCAGGAGGAGCCATGCGAGGGCATGGCCATCCAGCATGTCATCGAGGGCGAGGGCCTGCGACCGGACTGGGTCGTCTTGGGCGAGCCGACCAACCTCCAGATCGCGCGGGGGCATCGCGGGCGCATCGCGCTAGAGATCACCGTTCGCGGTCGAGCCAGCCATGCCTCCATGCCGCAGCAAGGCGTGAACGCCATCTACCAGGCGGCGCGGGTGGTTGTCGGCGTCGAGCTTCTCGCGGCGCAACTGGGAGAGGACTCTTTTCTAGGCAAGGGCAGCATCGCCGTGACCGATATGCGCAGCATTGCCGGCAGCCGCAACGCGGTCCCCGATGCCTGCACGCTCTATCTGGATCGGCGCCTCACCGGCGGCGAGACCGAAGCCAAGGCCATCGCCGAGCTGCGCAGCATCGTCAGCCGCGAGGGGGTCGATGCCTCCATCCGGGTAGACGAGTACCAGGGGACTACCTACACGGGCGTGGGGGTGACGGCTCGGCAAGAGTACGCGGCTTGGGCGACATCGGCGAACCATCCGTTGGTGGCCACCGCCTCGTCGGTGATCGAACGGACGCTAGGCTACCTGCCGCGGGTGACGCGGTGGGAGTTTTCCACCGACGGCGTGTACACGGCGGGCGTGGCGGGCTTGCCGACTATCGGGTTTGGTCCGGGTGAGGAGCGCTACGCCCACACCAGCGATGAGCAGGTGCGCGTGCAAGACCTCCAAGCGGCCGCCCAGGTCTATGCCGAGCTGGCCAGGCGGCTTGTGGGCGCCGACTAGCGTTTTGCCCTGGCTAGGTGCGATAGTGAGCGTTGATATCCACATAGCGATGCGACAGGTCGCTGGTCCAGACCGTCGCCTCGCCCGTCCCCAGGTGTAGGTCCATCGTGATGGTGACCTCGTAACGCGCCAGGATGTCCAGGGCGCGCTCCTCATTCACGTCGTGGGGCTTTCCCTCGTGAACGATGTGCAGGTCGCCTAACCACAGGTCCACCTGATCCGGGTCCAGATCCGCCCCGCTGTACCCCGCCGCGCACAGAATGCGCCCCCAGTTGGCGTCGCGCCCATAGATGGCCGTCTTGACCAGTAACGAGTTGGCGATCGCCTTGGCGATGCGCTTGGCATCCTCTGGGCTGGCCGCGCCGTGGACGTCGATCTGCACCAGATGCGTGGCCCCCTCGCCGTCGCGAACGATCTCCTGCGCCAGGTGTTGGGCCACATGCAGCAGGCCAGCCACAAACGCCTGGTACAGGTCTCCCGCTGGCTCGGCAATCGCCGGCGTAGCGCTCTGCCCATTGGCCAGGACGAGCACGGTGTCGTTGGTGCTGGTATCACCATCCACGGTGATGGCGTGAAAGCTGCCATCGAGCACGGCGCGGAGGGCCGCATCCAATGCGGGGGCGGCCACGGTTGCGTCGGTGGTCAGCACGGCCAGCATGGTCGCCATGTTGGGGTGGATCATGCCAGATCCCTTGGCCATGCCGCCGATGGCAAAGGATCCTGCCTCGGTCTGGACGCGCACCGCGTACGATTTGGGGCATGTGTCGGTGGTCATGATCGCCTGCGCGGCGGCCAGCCCGGCCTCTGGATCGGCGCTGAGGGAACTGACGATGGCGGGCAAGGCCGCCTTGATCGTGTCCAGCGGCAACTGCTGGCCGATGACGCCAGTGGACATAACCAGCGCGCTGTTCCGTGGCAGGCCCAAGGTGCGCTCAGCCTCCTGGGCCATCTCTTGTGCCGCCGCCTCGCCCGCCGCCCCGGTGCAGGCATTGGCGCAGCCGCTGTTGATGAGGCAGGCGTGAATGCCCGTGGCGTTCCGCTGCAAGATACGCTGATCATACAGGACCGGCGCCGCCTTGACCCGGTTGGTCGTGAACACGGCGGCGGCGCTGCAGGGGGCTTGCGAGTACACCAGGGCTAGATCCAGCGCTCCGCTGCGCTTGAGCCCCGCAGCCAAGCCAGCGCCGGAAAAACCCAAGGGAGTCGTGATGCCACCTTCGGGGATGGTATGGATCTCTGGCATTTTCTACCCTACTCCATAGTGCAGGCGGTCAGTCTGGGCCGAGTATAGAGAGCGCGCGGCTGGGCGTCAATGGGCAAGAGGCGAGGGCGCTTCTGCTGCGCCGGCCTTGATGGGCCGGCACAGCGGAGACCTGACGCTTGGGTGGGTTTGGGCTCGGCTCTAGGCGCGGGTGCCCGGCACAGAGGTCTGGCTTAGCACCTCTTGCACCACGTCTCGGGTGTCCACGTCGCGGATGCGGGCCGCCGGGCTCACGATGACGCGATGGGCCAAGACGGGCACCGCCAGGCGCTTGATGTCGTCGGGCAGCACATAGTCGCGGCTCTCCAGCGCGGCCAGGGCGCGGGCCGTGTTGGCCAGGCCGAGGCTGCCGCGGGGACTGGCTCCCAGGTAGATATCGGGATGATGGCGCGTGGCCGAGACGATGGAGACGATGTACTGCTTGATGACCGGATCCACATACACCTCGCGGGCGGCTCGCTGGGCCTCTTGCAGCTCTTCCATGGTGACCACCTGTTCGAGCGTCTCGATCGGGTGGCGGTGCTGCTGCGCATCCATGATCTGGATCTCTTCTTCGGGCGATGGATGCCCCAGGCTGATGCGCATCAGGAACCTATCAAGCTGCGCCTCTGGCAGAGGAAAGGTGCCTTCGTACTCGATGGGGTTCTGCGTCGCCAGCACCAAAAAGGGGTCCGGCATCGGGTAGGTGGTCTCGTCCACCGTGATCTGCCGCTCCTCCATCGCCTCCAGCAGGGCCGACTGGGTCTTGGGCGTGGCCCGGTTGATCTCGTCGGTCAGCACGATCTGGGCCATGATCGGCCCGGCCCGAAACTCGAACTCGCGGGTCTTGGGGCTATAGACGGAGACGCCGGTGATGTCGCTGGGCAAGAGATCGGGCGTGAACTGAATCCGGCTAAAGCTGGACCCAATCGAGCGCGCGAACGACTTGGCCAGCACGGTCTTGCCCACGCCGGGCACATCCTCGATGAGCACATGCCCCCGGCAGAGCATGGCCACCAACACAAACTGCACCTCGCGATGCTTGCCGACAATGACCTTTTCGACGTTCTCGGTGATGCGATTGCCGATCTCTGCCAAGGACGCCATATTGCACCTCATGGTGGTTTCCCCGCGTCATCCTGCGCCTGAGGATACGTTGAGCGCCAACCAGTGTCAACAAGCTATGCGTGTCGTTGCTGGTGCGAGTTCGCGCGGAGCTGGTGCTATCGAACCGGTCGAGACCGCCGGCCTTCCCTTGCGCATGGGGGCGTGGGCGGTAGAATGGGTTGGTCAGGCGGCGTGCTCTGCATCATGCCGCGATAGGAGCTAACGCGATGGCATCCCCCAACATCGTGATCATCTATGCCGATGACGTGGGTTTCGGCGATATCGGCTGCTATGGTGGCACCGGCATCCCAACGCCGCATCTGGATCGACTGGCCGAACAGGGGCTGCTCTTTACCCAGTGCTATGCCACCGCGGCCACCTGTACACCCTCACGCTACAGCTTGCTCACCGGCGCTTACCCCTGGCGCAACCCGCGGGCCGCGATTCTCGCCGGAGACGCGCCGATGATCATCGCGCCGGGGGAGCAGACGCTGCCGGCCATGCTCAAGCAGGCTGGCTACCATACGGGCATTGTCGGCAAGTGGCATCTCGGCCTGGGCGATGGCGCGCTGGATTGGAATGGCGAGATCTCGCCCACGCCCCTCGATGTGGGCTTTGATCGTTCGTTCATCATGGCCGCCACCAACGACCGCGTTCCCTGCGTCTATGTCGATGGCCGGCGGGTGATGGGGCTGGATCCCGATGATCCCATCGAGGTCTGCTACGATCCTGACAAGTCCTTCCCCGGCGTGCCCACCGGCCGTGATAACCCCGAATTGCTGACCATGCGCTACAGCCACGGCCACGACATGGCCATCGTCAATGGCGTCAGCCGCATCGGCTACATGCGGGGCGGGGCCTCGGCGCTGTGGCAGGATGACGAGATGGCCGAGCTGTTCCTGGCGCGTGCCATCTCGTTTGTTCAAGAGCCGCGAGACCGTCCTTTCTTTCTCTACTATGCGTTGCATCAGCCCCATGTGCCGCGCATCCCCGGCCAGCGGTTCGTCGGCAGCACCGCCCTGGGGCCGCGTGGCGACGTGCTGGCCGAGATGGATTGGTGCGTGGGCGAGCTCCTGGCGGCGCTGGACGAACATGGCCTGGCCGAGAACACGCTGGTGATCTACTCCAGCGATAACGGGCCGGTTCTCGATGACGGCTACGAGGATGGCGCCATCGAGCTATGTGGCGACCATCGGCCGGCGGGGCCGCTGCGCGGGGCCAAGTACAGCCTCTATGACGGCGGCACCCGCGTGCCCATGCTGTTGCGTTGGCCGGGCCGAGTGGCGCCGGGACGCAGCGACGCGCTGGTGAGCCACGTGGATTTCCTGGCCACCTTTGCGGCGCTGGTGGGGGGCACCCTGGAGGACGACGCTGCGCCCGACTCGCTGAACCTGCTCGATGCGCTGCTGGGCAATACCACGCAGGCGAGGCGCGAGCTGGTCACCGAGGGCACCCAGGGCAAGACCGTGCTTCGCCAGGCGGATTGGGCCTACATCCCGCCCCATCCGGGGCCGGCGGTGAGCCCCACGACCCATGTCGAACTGGGGAACGCGTCACAGCCCCAGCTCTATGACCTCTCCCAAGATGTGGGTCAGATCAGGAACCTGGCGATGGAGCGCACCGACGTGGCCGAACGGATGCAGGCCCGTCTGGAAGAGCTGCGAGCCAGCCGGCGAACACGTCCGCGCCCCTAGCGCGATTGGGTTGCGGCCGCGCTCCGCCATGGAGCCGGCGGCAGCCGAGGGAGAAAAGATGCCTGCATGGCGCTATGCCATCTGCAACGAGCTCTTTGAGGGTTGGTCGTTGGCCCGCGTGGCCCGGTTCTGTCGGGGGCTGGGGTACCGTGGCTTGGAGCTGGCGCCGTACACCCTGGCC
>CAZUZB010000011.1:21436-24518 GCA_964624695.1 uncultured Anaerolineales bacterium
CGCAGGCGTGGGACTATACGGCCGAGGCCATGCGGCGCTGTGGGGAGCGTGCCCTCGAGCGGGGGGTGGCTTTCTGCATCGAGGCGCTGCCTCCGCCCGAGTGCGATTTCATCACCACGGTGGATGAGGCCGCTCGCCTGGTGCGGGCGGTCGACCACCCCGGCTTTCGGATGATGGTGGACGTCAAGGCCATGTCGTATGCGGCGCGCCCTGTGGGCGACCAGATCCGTTCGGTGGGGGAGCTGATCCGCCATGTCCACGTAAATGATCCCAACCTGCTGGGGCCGGGGATGGGCACGGTGGCCATCGCCCCGGTGCTACGGGCGTTGCAGGACATTGGCTACGCGGGATGGGTGTCCGTGGAAGCCTTTGACGCCGACTATGGTATCGAGGCGATTGCCCAGGAGAGCATGGCCAACCTGCGTCGCGCTGAACCAGGCGTGGCCGGAGCGGATTAGGCTAGAGTTCATTTCTGGTGGAGCTGCGCATAGCAGAGGAGTCATCGATGGAACTGGCGAGGTTGCAGGTGGAGGCCGGGTGGCATCGGCGGCGGTGGTGCCCGGTGACGACGACGTTGCCGCTGGATGCCCAGATCGATCCTGAGGAGCTGGCTCTGCTGGATGCCAGCACAGGTGCTCAGGTGCCGCTCCAGGCCTGGCGCCAGGCCGACGGCAGCATGGGCCTGGTATGGCTGGTAGACGAGCTCGATCCGCATCAGATGGCATCGTACCGTCTCGTGAAGGGCGAACGGGCTGCCGACGGAGGCGGAGGCGTTGTTCTGACCGAGGCGGCGCCCGGCGAGCTGCGCGTCGCGGTCGATGGCGAACACCTGACCACCTACCACTATGGTCCGGACGTGGTGCGCCCCTATCTCTACCCCGTGCTGGCCCAGGGCGGTGTGGGTGTCACGCGAGATTGGCCCATGGTGCCCGATGCGCCCGGCGATAGCCGAGATCATCCTCATCACAAGGGCATCTATACGGCGCATGGCAGCGTCAACGGGGTGGACAACTGGAGCGAAGAGCCCGGCCATGGGCGGCAGGTCCATCGCGCCTTTACGCGAGTGTACAGTGGGCCCGTGGCAGGAGGATTCACCCAGGAGCTGGAATGGGTGGATGCGGCCGGCGCCCCCAACATGACCGAGACGCGGCGACTCACCTTTTACCGCACGCCGCTCGGGTTGCGCTTTTTCGACTATGCCGTGACCCTGCACGCCTCTCTCGGCCCGGTGACCCTGGGCGACACCAAAGAGGGCGGGCTGATCTCCGTGCGCGTGGCATCGAGCATGGACGCTACCGGCGCGCCGGATGGCGGTCGGTTCGAGAACAGCGTCGGCAGCGTGCTGGAGGACGAGGCCTGGGGCAAGCGGGCCTCCTGGTGCGACTATGCTGGCCCCACGCGGGCGGGCTGGCGGGGCGTCTGCTTCATGGATCACCTGGAGAACCCCCGCTATCCGACCTACTGGCATGTGCGCAACTATGGCCTGATGACGGCCAACTGCTTTGGGTTGCACGATTTCACCGGCGATCCTGATCGGCGCGCCGATCTCGTCCTGCCGGCTGGCCAGAGCCTGGGCTGGCGCTGGCGGGTGGTGGTGCACGCGGGCGACGCCCAAGCTGCCAGCCTGGTTGAGCGCTATCAGGACTATGTTCACCCGCCTCGCGTATCGGTGGCGGAAGGCTAGCCCGGCACATCCGCCCATTGCCTTGACTTGATCCGGCGCGATGCCCGTTCGGCCTCCTGGGGCGGTTCTCCCTTGGGGCCGCACGACCGCGTGCTCCTCTGACAATATCTTCACGAACGCCCCACATTCACGGTGTAGGCTGTCAGGCATAGACGTTCCGACCTCGGCAGAGGGGAGGTTGCTATGCAGCCAGCAGTCACAGGCGCTGCCATCGCAAAACGCACACTCTACGCTCTCGATCAGCGGCGAATCCCGCTGCCGCACCTGGACGGGCGGAACGCGCTCATCGCCCGCATTCTCGACCGTTACGAGCCCACCGATCTTGCTGACATAGATGCCGTTGCCCTGATGGATCGCGTGGACGCCAAATATCTGCTCAGCCGGTCTCAACTGTCGCTGCTCCTTGCGGCGCTTTGCGATGACTATCTGGCGCTGGAGGTGGCCGGTGTACGGCTTTCCCATTACCGGACGCTCTACTTTGATACCAGCGCCCTCGACCTGTACATGAACCACCACCGTGGACGTCTGGAGCGCGTCAAGGTCCGTAGCCGCACCTATCTCGATACCGACACCTCCTTTCTGGAGGTCAAGCGCCGTACCAACAAGGGGCGGACGATCAAGGATCGCATCGAGACCCAGCGGTTCATATCGTCCCTCGAGCCCGAGACTGGCCGCTTTGTCAAGAGCCTGGCGCCGAACCTGACGCGGCCCCTGCAGCCCACCCTGTGGAACGAGTTCCTGCGTATCACGCTGGTGAACAAGCACAGCCCCGAGCGCGTCACCCTGGACCTGAATCTGCGCTGTTGGGCGGATGGCCGGCGTACCTCGCTGGGCGACCTCGTCGTTGTCGAGGTCAAACGACCCGACCGTGGCGGACGCAACTCGCCAATGCTTGACTATCTGCACATGCTGCGGGTGCGCCCTACGGCGTTCAGCAAATACTGTGTCGGCCTCTCCAGGCTCTATCCCAGCCTGAAACAAAACCGCTTCAAGCCGATCCTGGCGCGCGCGAATCAACTGGCACGAGGTGACTATGATGTCTAGCGATCTGGGGACTTATCTTCTGGGCGCGTTGCTCAACCTGTTCGTCGCTGTGGTCATCGTGCGGTTCATCTACTACCCACGGACCCGAGAGAAAGAGTACGTCTTTACATTTCTCCTGTTCAATACGATCATCTACTTTGTGATCGCCCTGCTCCGAACCGCCGAGCTGGGGGTAGGCATCGGCTTTGGCCTATTCGCCATCTTTTCGGTGCTACGCTATCGCACCGATCCCATCCCCATCCGCGAGATGACCTACCTGTTTATCATCATCGCTCTGCCGGTGGTGAACTCGGCTGGCTCTAGCCAGGGGGCCTTTTGGAAACTGGCGGTGGCCAACGTCATGGTGGTAGCGGT
>CAZUZB010000011.1:24618-29063 GCA_964624695.1 uncultured Anaerolineales bacterium
CCCACACGCAGCCAGGTGGAGGCCGCCACGGCAGCCATAGAAGAGGCCGCTGCAGATCCGGTCTCCCCAGAGGCGTCACCCACCGCCGTAAGCGCTGCGGACACAGCGGCCAGCATGGCCGCAGCCCAGGAGGCCATCGAGGATGTGGTCACCGATCTGCCAGACTATTCCACTGCCACCACCATCCTGCTTGGCGATCCGATCACCGTGGATGGCCCCGGCGCATCCGTGGAGGGTAGCACCGTCCGTATCACCGCTGGTGGCTCCTATCGCGTCAGTGGTACCATGGACGATGGACAGATCATCGTCGATGTTCAGGGCAAAGAGGAGGTCTATCTCGAGCTCGCCGGCGTGGATCTGACCTCCGCCCACAGCGCGCCCATCTATGTCCTCGATGCCCAGGCCGTGGTGCTCACCCTCGCCAAAGGTACCCAGAACTATCTCGCTGACGGAGAGACCTATATCCTCGATGACCCCGAAGCTGGCGAGCCCGACGCTGCTATCTGGAGCAAGACGGACCTCGTCATCAACGGCAGCGGCGCGTTGATCGTGGACGCTCGCTATCGCCACGGCATTGTGAGCAGGGACGATCTCACCATCGCTGATGCCGATATCACCGTCAACGCGGCCGGTCATGGCATCCGGGGACGCGACTCTCTTGTAATCACGAACGCGACCATCACGATCGATGCCGGTGAGGATGGGCTCAAATCCAACTATGATGAGGATCCGGAACGAGGATTCGTTTCCATTGATGGCGGGGTCATCCAGATCGTTGCGGGCCAAGATGGCATCCAGGCCGAGAGCAGCGTCCTTATCCGCAACAGCGATATTACCATTGTCTCAGGCGGAGGGAGCATAGATAGCAGCCAAAGAGTGACCGCCTTCCGTGATCCGCGCACCGGAGGAGCGGTGGCAAGTGACGACACCCCGAGCACAAAGGGCATCAAGGCCCGCGTGGATCTGACGATCGAGGGGGGCACGATCCGCATCGATGCGCTGGACGATGCGCTCCATTCCGACGGCACCCTCACCATCAACGACGGCGAGTTCACCCTGGCTTCCGGAGATGATGCCATTCATGCCGATGAGATGATTCTGATCAATGGCGGCACCATCGATATCCTGCGATCCTATGAGGGCATCGAGAGTGCGGTGATCGTCATCAACGCTGGCCAGATCCATATCGTGGCCAGCGATGATGGCATCAATGCCGCCTCCGGCAACGCCGGCGGTGGCATGCCGATGGGCGGGCGACCGGGCCAGGGGGGAGCCGGCTTTGACAGCGGCAACCGTCTAGAGATCCACGGCGGATACATCGTGGTGGATGCCGGCGGCGACGGCGTGGATGTCAATGGCTCCATCCTCATGACCGGGGGCACGTTGCTGGTGAACGGGCCGACGGTGAATATGCAAGGTGCCCTTGACTATGACCAGGGCTTTACCATGACGGGCGGCTTCCTCGTCGCGGTGGGTAGCGCTGGTATGGCTCAGGCGCCCGATGCGTCGTCAACCCAGCACGCCGTCATGATCAACTTCCCATCGGTGCTCGCCGCTGGCACCCCGGTCCACATCGAGGGGGATGATGGCGGCGTCCTCACCTTTGTGCCGTCCAAGCAGTACCAGTCCGTGGTGCTATCCTCGCCCGAGCTGGAACGCGGCGGCACCTATACGGTGTATACCGGGGGCAACGCCACCGGCACGGTGACCGACGGCGTGTACACCGATGGCACCTATACGCCGGGCACTCAGGCTGCCAGCTTTACCATCTCGGAAATAGTCACACGCGTGGGGACCGCAGGCGGCGGCATGACCGGTCGGGGAAGGAGGTAGCCGCTGACGGGCCCCACCTGCCCGCAAACGTCACGCGCAGGAGCCTCACACACACCCGCCGCAACGTGACCTGTCTGGCCGCGTTGCGGTGGTGGGTTGAGCCAACCTGTTCGCTACTCGTCTCCGTTGCGTCAGGCATCGCGGCGGTTGCCACGGTGGACGGTGTGCCCGCAGGCGGTCCGGTTCCTGCATCAGGAGCCCCGCCGCCCAGCTCCACATCCTTGACAGCTCCTATCCGGTCGTCTATAATAGAACAAAAGTTCTATACAGGAGAACCCGATGCGTGTTTGGCCTTTTCCCTGCTTTCGAACCACCGCCCCAGCAGTCCGCACCCGGACTGCTGGGCGCCACCTTGCTTTTGCGGTCCCCGGACCCCGGCCCATACTTTTTTTGCGGAACGAACCCATTTTGCACCGCCCGCTTGCTCCCTGCCCCCGCCTCGATTATCATCCTTGTAGCGTCGCACACCACGGAGGATCCCCTCATGGATGCTGCTGTCGCCGTCCTCGCCGCTTTGGTGGGCTCTTTCGCTTGTCGCGCGCTGCGTTCACCTGAGGGGGTACAGCACGTGAGACCTGCCCCCATCTCACATGACGAGGAGGAAATCCCATGAGCGACATCGCTATCGTCACTGATCGGGGGGCTGACCTGACGCCCGAGCAGCAACGTGAGTACGGTGTCACCGTGGTGCCGCTGATCGTTCGGTTCGGCGAAGAGGTCATCCTGGACGATGGTTCGCTCAGCGCCGATGACTTCTGGCGTCGCGTAGAGAGGGACGCGTCGCCCCCAGAGACGTCACAGCCCTCTGCCGGCATGTTCGAAAAGGCCTTTGCCCCCCTGGTCGCTGCCGGTCGCCATGTGCTCTGCCCGCTCATTACGGGCAAGATGAGCGGCACCTGCAACGCTGCCCACGCCGCCGCACAACGTTTCCCGGGGCAGATCACCGTGTTCGATACCCGCTCGCTGTCGCTGGGGCAAGCGTTCCAGGTGTTGGCGGCGGCGACTGCAGCGCGACAGGGGGTTTCGTTGGACGCCATCATCCAGATGCTGGAAGGGATGCGGGCCCGAAGCCACCTCCTGATCGCCCTCGATACCGTCGAGTACCTGAAGCGGGGTGGGCGCGCAGGCAAGGTCATGCCCCTCCTGGACCGGGTGGCTCGAGCGCTGAACATCAAACCCTTGCTGCGTTTGGCCGACGGCGAGTTCCAGGTGGTAGGAGCGGCGCGGTCGATGGCCAAAGCAGTGCGCAAGATCACCGAAGAGTTCGCGGCGCTGGCCCCTGCCGAGGCATTGGCGGTCGTGCACACCCGCCGACCTGAGGAGGCGGCCGCGCTGGCTGATCTGCTGGCGCCCGCAGTGGGCCTGCCCCGCGACGCAACGCTGATTACCGAGGCGGGGCCGGCTCTATCGGCACATGCGGGCCCGGGCACCATGGCAGCGGCCATGATCGCGCGCCCCGCCTAGATGGGGTGCGCAGCTCCTCTGGCGCTCTCCTACGCATCGGCCAGCACGCCTTGCGCTATCCTCCGCTCAGAGGACGCGGCTTGCTGCCAACCCTCCTTTATGGTACACTCGCTCCGCTCGAAGGAGTGAGGAATATCCATGCGAACGCACGCACAAAAACTGTTCCTGGCGTTGGTGGCGTTGCTCGTTCTGACGGTGCCCACGTTGGCACAGCCGGTTCAGCAGCAGGTAGCCGTCCAGATCACCTCGCCCGAGATGGGCGCCGAGGTGCGCGGCCTGGTTCCCATCATCGGGTCGGCCTCGGTGGAGCCGTTCCAGTTCTACAAGATCGAGTATGGGATCGGCTCTTCGCCCAGCCAGTGGGCGCTGATCGGTTCGCTGCGGGAGACGGCTGTCATCAACGGCCAGCTCGAGGTGTGGGATACCAACACCGTCCCCGATGGCGTATACACGCTACGCTTGCAGGCCGTCAAGACCGACGGCAACTATGAAGAGTTCCAGGTCCGCGGGGTGGTGGTAGCTAATACACGACCAACCTCCACGCCTACACCAGAGGTGACCGAGACGCCCAGCCTCGAAGAGCAGCCGCCGCAACAACCCCAGCAGGGGGGGGCTACGGCGACCCCTGCCTTGCCCGAGCCGACAGCTACGACGCGGGTCATCGCGCCTCAGGATCCTATCTCTGGTGCAACGCCTACGCCGACGCTCAGCGTGCCCAACCAGAGTGTGCTGCCCGTCGACCCCGAAGGCTGGGATCAGGCTTTTTTGCTGGGTGCGGCATCCATGGGGGCGGTCTTTCTCCTGCTCGGGCTGCTGTTTGCCATTCGCAGCCTGCTCTGAGAACGCGCGCCCGCAAGTCCGATACGCCCTTGACGGGGGCTAGTCATCGCGATTAGCCCCTTCTTTTGTGTTGTGAGGTTCTGTCGCATGCCCTACCGTGGCTTGTCCGAGATGGATACTGATCGCACCATGATCGTCGGCTTGGGGAACCCTGGCGAGCGCTACGAGCAGACCCGGCACAATGTCGGCTTCTGGTGCGTGGATCGCCTGGCCGAGGAATGGGGCGCCGATCGAGAACGGCGCCGTTTCCGCGCGTTGGTCCGCGAGGCAGGTGTCGGCGCTCATCGGCTGGTTCTGGTCAAGCCGCA
>CAZUZB010000011.1:29163-32080 GCA_964624695.1 uncultured Anaerolineales bacterium
ACCTGCCCGTGGGGCGCGTGCGCTTTCGCCAAGGCGGCAGCAGCGGCGGCCATCGCGGCGTCGCCTCCATCATGGAGCATCTGGGGAGCGACGGGTTCCTGCGGCTGCGTATCGGCATCGGCCGCCCGCCATCTGACGAGGCGGTGGACTATGTTCTTTCTCGCTTCTCTCGTGAGGAACAAGCGGTCGTGGATCGCATCTTGGGTGCGGCGTCGGCCATGGTGCGCTGTGTGCTGGAAGAGGGCATCGCTGAGGCGATGAACCGCTACAACGGGCTGGATGCCGCAGCCGACAGCGATCGCTGAACGGCGGGATGCGCAGATGCTTGGTGGGCTAATCCAGATCCTACGCCGCAGCGAGGTGTATCCATCGCTGCTGGCTGCCCTGCGCGCGCGTCAGGAAAGCGCTGATCCGCTTGCCATCGGCGCGATCCGCGCAGCTTGGCCTGCCCTGGTCGGAGCGCTCTGTCAGGATTGGCCTGCCCCGATCGTGTTGGTGGCCGCCAACCCCGAAGAGGCGCGCCGCCTCCGCGACGAGGTCGGCCTTTGGCTCGGTAACGGCCGACCGATCCTCGCCCACCCCGCTCCCGACCACCTCTTTTACGAGCCCGACGCTTGGGCGCGCGACACGGTGGTCGAGCGGGCCGGGGTTCTGGATAGCCTGGCTCGTTTTCGTACCGCCCATCTGGCGCCCCTGGTGGTGACCTCGGCTTGGGCCACCATGACTCGGACGGTCCCCCCCTTGGTGTTCCGCCGTGCGACGCTGCATCTCACCCCTGGCGAGCTCCATCCCCAGCACGAACTGCTAGTTCGGCTGGTGGGCCTGGGCTATGAACTGGCTGCCGTGGTGGAGGAGCCGGGTACCTTTTGCCAGCGAGGCAGCGTGGTGGATGTCTACCCACCTAACTGGCCCCAGCCGCTGCGGATCGACTATTTCGGCGACGAGATCGACTCGTTGCGCCTCTTTGATCCTGCGACCCAACGCTCTCTGGAGCGGCTCCAGGAGGCGATCGTGGCGCCTGCCGCCGAGGCCATGCCCGCCTATGGGGCTGCCGCCGCCCATGCCCTGCGTAATACCAACCTACCGGGCTGCGACGAGGGCACGCAGGCGACCTATGGCGAACTGGCTGACGCGCTATCGGAGGGCCGAGGCTGGCAGGGCCTGGAGCGATACCTGGCCTACCTATACCCGCGCCCAACGACTTTGCTCGATCACCTTCCCCAGGGCAGCCTGGTGCTGCTGTCTGACCAGGCGGCCACCGGCGATGCCGTCCTGCGGCTCGAGAACCAGGCGCAGGCGTTGCGAGCCGAGATGGTCGCCGCGGGCAAGCTGCCCGGCGATGCGCCGCTGCCGTACATACCGTGGCAGCCGCTGAGCGCTGCCCTGCGATCCGCGGGAGCGGTCGAGCTGGGGCTCGGCACGGGAGAGAGCGTCGCCATCCTGCCCGAGGATCTGTTCCAGCCCGCGCCGCGATTAGGTGGCCACCTGCGCGACATGATGGGCGCGCTGGCCGAGATGCGCCTAGATGGTCGGCGGGTCGTGGCCGTCACCCGTCAGGCTAGCCGTGTCTCCGAGATGCTCAAGGAGCTGGATCTCTACGTGTCCCCCGTGCATGCGCTAGAGCAGCCCCCCGCTGCCGGAACGCTCACGCTGGTGGATGACGCCGCGTCAGAGGGATGGGCCTTTGTCCCTGGGCGGACGGTCCTGCTCACCGATGCCGAGCTCTTTGGCTGGGTTCGCCTGCGCCGCCAGGCCCCGCCACGCCCACGCCGCGCCGCACCAGAGACGTCGTACGCTGATCTGTCACCTGGCGACCTGGTGGTGCATATGGAGCACGGCATCGGCGTGTTCCGCGGGATGGTGCGCAAGACGTTGGGCGCCGTGGAGCGGGAATACCTCGAGCTGGAGTACGCCGAGGGCGATCGCCTGTTCGTGCCGATCCAGCAGACCGACCGCGTCAGCAGGTACGTAGGGGGCTCCGGCACGCCTCCGTCGCTGCACCGCCTGGGCAGCGCCGACTGGCGTGTGGCTCGCGAGCGGGCGGCTCGCTCGGTGCGGGCGCTGGCCATCGACCTGCTGGAGCTCTACGCCGAGCGCGAGGTGGCCCAAGGCTATGCGTTCTCGCCCGACACCGTCTGGCAGCACGAGCTGGAGGCCTCCTTCCCTTACCAGGAGACGGCCGACCAGGAAAGGGCCTTGGTCGAGGTCAAGGAGGATATGCAGCAGCCGCGGCCCATGGATCGGCTGATCTGTGGCGATGTGGGCTATGGCAAGACCGAGGTCGCCTTGCGCGCTGCCTTCAAGGCTGTGATGGACAACAAGCAGGTGGCCGTGCTGGTGCCCACCACGGTGCTGGCGCAGCAGCACTATTACACGTTCCGTCGGCGCTTGCAGGCCTATCCCGTGACGGTGGAGATGCTCTCGCGGTTCCGTTCCAAGGCCGAGGCGCGGCAGGTCATCGATGACCTGGCGGCCGGCAAGGTGGATGTGGTCATCGGCACCCACCGCCTGCTCTCCAAGGACGTCGCCTTTGATGATCTGGGGCTGGTGATCGTCGATGAGGAGCAGCGCTTTGGCGTGGGCCACAAGGAGCAGCTCAAAGAGATGCGCCGTGAGGTGGACGTGCTAACGCTGACCGCGACGCCCATCCCCCGCACCTTGCACTTGGCTCTGGGCGGCGCCCGCGATATGAGCATCATCGACACGCCGCCAGAGAACCGTCTGCCCATCCGCACCTATGTGGCGCCTCGGGAACGCGGCCTGGTGAAGCGGGCCGTCCTGCGCGAGCTCGACCGCAACGGCCAGGTCTACTATGTGCACAACCGCGTGCAGGACATCTACCGCGTCGCGGAGACGTTGCGCGAGCTGGTGCCCGAGGCGCGTCTCTTGATCGGGCACGGCCAGATGCCCGAGGACG
>CAZUZB010000011.1:32180-39995 GCA_964624695.1 uncultured Anaerolineales bacterium
GAGCTGGTGCCCGAGGCGCGTCTCTTGATCGGGCACGGCCAGATGCCCGAGGACGACTTGGCCCGGGTGATGCTGGCCTTTGCCCAGGGCGAGGCGGACGTGCTGCTATGCACCACCATCATCGAGAGTGGCCTGGATATCCCCAACGTGAACACGCTGATCATCGATCAGGCCGAGCGATTCGGCCTGTCGCAGCTCTACCAGCTACGTGGGCGGGTGGGCCGTGGCGTCGAACGGGCCTATGCGTACCTCTTGCATACGCCCAATCGCCCGCTCTCGGAGGTGGCGTTAGCGCGCTTGCGTACCATCCAGGAGGCGTCGGCGTTGGGCGCGGGCTTTCAGGTGGCCATGCGCGACATGGAGATCCGTGGCGTCGGCGACATTCTCGGTGCGGAGCAGCACGGGCATATCGCCGCTGTGGGGTTTGACCTGTATGCGCGTCTGCTGCGGGAAGCGGTGCGGGCCATGCACCAGGACGGCGATGATGGCAGGGCCTCGTTGAGCGCTCGCGCCAAGGTGGCGGTGGATGGCGTTCTCCAGGATGTGGGGCCGTCGGTAGAGCTGCCCCTATCCGGGTATCTGCCCGAGGGGTATATAGCCGATAGCTCGTTACGGCTGCGGCTGTACCGCCGCATGGCCGAGCTGCGGGCGCTAGACGAGATTGGTGCGCTGGAGCACGAGCTTCAGGACAGGTTCGGGGCCCTGCCAGAGGTGGTCAGCAACCTGGTCTATCTGCTCAAGATCAAGGCGCTTTGTCGGGACGCCGGCGTCAAGGGCGTGGCGGTGGAGCGTGACCAGGTCGCTCTGAGCAGCAATCGTCCCCTGACAGCGGCCGAAATACAGCAAGTGCAGGGGCTGGGATTGCCGGCCCGCGCCCAAGGCGGGCGCATCTGGCTGGCCATGAACCGGGACTGGCGGCGCAACCTCGTGTGCCTGCTTGAGCTCTTCGCGGGGCGAGGCGCCCGCTCCGACAGCTAGTCGTCCGCGTCAGACCGTTGGGCGACCCCACGGAGGATCACCAGCGCGCCCACCCCGATCAGAGCCAGCGGCCCAACCCAGCGAAAGATGCCACCAAAGGCCGAGGCAAAGACGAAAAAGAACAGCAGCCCCGATCCCCCAACGATGCCGGCGGCCACCAGGAGACCATCGGATCGGTGCCCCAGGTAGTACATTGCCAGCAGCCCGAGACCTACCGCGATCGGTTCCAGCGCCCAGGAGTAGGCCCAGCTATCCCAACGGCCCGTCAAGTTCTGAGTCTGGAGCATGAGGCCGTTCACCAACAAGATGATGCCAGGAACGGCTAATCCGGCTAGCTCTTTGCGCCGATCCCACCAGATGGCGATGGGCAGCAGAAAGGCGATGCCCGCCAAGGCGATGATCAACGGCCAGAAGGCGCCCCAGCCAGTGTTGAACCTCGTCGCCAGTTTGAGCAGCGGGCCACTGCCCTGAGCCAGCAGAAAGAACAGCCCGAACAGCACTAGCAACGTACCTACATAGACGGAACCCTTGTGGCGCATCTGTGCTACCCCCTGTTGCGCTCTCGTGTCACGGTCTATACGTCATGTGCGCGAGAAGGTAGCGCTTGGTCACGATGCCTCGTCGGAATCCGCGCCGTCACCATCGGAGCCGCCGTCCTGGTCTGCGGGCTCGCCCAACACCAGCGGCAGAACCTGGCTCATATGCTTGACGAAAACGAACTTGATGCCGCGACGTAGCGCGGTCGGCACCTCGCTGGTGTCAGCCCGGTTATCCTCGGGCACGATCATGGTGCTCATTCCGGCCCGCCGCGCCGCCAGCGCCTTTTCGCGAACGCCGCCGATGGGCAGGATGTGGCCTCGCAGCGTCACCTCGCCTGTCATGGCGACATCGTGCCGTATGGGGCGCTCCGTCAGCGCCGAGAGCAGCGCTACCGAGATGGTCACCCCAGCGGAGGGACCGTCCTTGGGGACGGCGCCCTCGGGGACGTGCAGGTGGATGTCGACCTTGTCAAAGTCCAGGTCGTCAAAGCCATATTCCTCCGCCAGGGTTCGCACATAGCTGAGGGCGGTCTGGGCCGATTCCTGCATCACGTCGCCAAGCTGGCCTGTAAGCTGGACCGAGCCCTTGCCCGGCAGCACCGAGACCTCGATGAGGAGCGTGTCGCCGCCCGCCTCTGTCCAGGCCACGCCAGTGGCCACGCCGACCTGATCCTCGTCCGAAAGCAGCCCTTTGGAGTAGCGCGGCGGCCCCAGATGCCGTGTGATGGCGCGGCGAGTGATCCGTTGAGGGACCGTCTTGTGCTCGGCGACGCGGCGGGCCACCTTGCGGCAGATGTTGGCGATCTCGCGATCGAGGTTGCGAACGCCGGCCTCCTCGGTGTATTCGCGGATGAGCATGGTCAGCGCCCCGTCCGAGAACTGGAGCTGCTTCAGCCCGTTCTGTTCCAACTGGTGGGGGATCAGGAACTGGCGCGCGATCTGGACCTTTTCTTCCTCCATGTACCCTGGAAAGTGGATCACCTCCATGCGATCCTCGAGGGCCTCGGGGATGGGGGAGAGTAGGTTGGCGGTGGTGATGAACAGCACCTTGCTGAGATCGAACGCTACCTCCAGGTAGTGGTCTGAGAAGGCATAGTTCTGTTCGGGGTCCAGCACCTCGAGCAGCGCCGATGCGGGGTCGCCGCGAAAATCCAGCCCCAGTTTATCCACCTCGTCCAGCATAAACACGGGGTTCTTGGTGCCGGCGCGGCGCATGGTCTGGATGATGCGGCCGGGCAACGCTCCGACATAGGTGCGGCGGTGGCCCCGAATCTCGGCCTCGTCGCGGATGCCGCCCAGGCTCACCCGCACAAAGCGGCGGCCCAACGCCTCGGCGATCGACCGCCCAAGCGAGGTCTTGCCCGTGCCAGGGGGCCCGACAAAGCAGAGGATCGGGCTCTTCATCTTGTCGCCAGCCAACTGCCGGACGGCCAGATGCTCCAGGATACGTTCCTTGGCCTTGGGGAGGCCATAGTGCGAGCCATCCAGCAGCTTGGCGGCCTTGGAAATATCCAGTTGGTCTGCGGTGGCTTCCTCCCAGGGCAGCTCGATCAACCACTCCACATAGGTGCGGATCACGCTCACCTCGGGCGCAGCCGAGGACATGGCCGCCAGGCGGGAGAGTTCCTTTTCAGCGCGCTCACGTACCTCGTCGGGCATCTTGGAGGCGTCGATGCGCTCTCGGAGCTGCTCGATGTCCTGCAGGTGTGGGTCCGTTTCCCCTAGCTCTGACTGGATGATGCGCATCTGCTCGCGCAAGAAATACTCGCGCTGGCTGCGATCGACCTCTTGCTGGACCTGGTCGTGAATCTGGTTCTCCAGCTCGAGCACGTCGAGCTCTTCGCCCAGCATCACGCTGATCCGCTGCAAGCGCTTGTCGCAGTCAGCGATCTCGAGGAGCTCTTGTCGCTCGCTGATCTCTAGCTCCAGGATCGACGCGATCAGATCCGCCAGCCAACCGGGCTCATCGGCGTTCATGGCGGCGATGTAGGCGTCATCAGGGAGGGTGCGGCTGTATTGGACGACTTTCTCAAAGAGGGCCAGCACCGCCCGCATCAAGGCCTCGGTGGTGACATTGTCCTCACCCGTCTCTTCGATAGGCGTCACGGTAGCCAAAAAGTAGGGCTCTTCCTGGAGCCTTTCAACAATGCGCACACGTCGCTGGCCTTGAACCCAGATGCTGGTGGTCCCGTCGGGCATGCGCAGCATCCGGCCGATAACTACCTCGGTGCCGACGCTGTACAGATCCTCAAAGGTCGGCTCCTCGATATCGTCGTCCTTTTGCGCTATCACCACCACGCGCTGGTTGGTTTCCATGGCGGCGTGAATGGCGCGGACGGACGGGTTCCGCCCGACGAACAGCGGCGCGACCATGTGCGGGTAGAGCACCGTGTCACGCAGCGGCAGGATCGGGAACTGGGCTTGCTCGAAAGCTTCGCTGGGCGGGATCTCCTCGCCCAGCCAGTCATCGAATAGGTTCGCGTCGGAGTGGTTTGACTCTGCCATCCGGCGTAACTGCCTCCATCTAGGTGCCGCCTCTAGGCATCGGCGGCTATGTTAGGCTCTTTTGCTCGTCGTCGATATAGGTGGCCCATGTATCGGGCGATTCCCAGACCTCGACCTCGCGGAGCGCGACTCCCTCCAGCCTGCCCGCCAGCTCGCTATAGATGACGCGGGCGATGTTCTCCGCACTGGGGTTGATCTGGTCGAACGGCGGCACCTCATTGAGGTGGTGATGATCGTAGCGCTCCAGGATGGCATCCAGGGCACTCTTGACCTCGCAAAAATCAACGGCCAACCCCAGATCATTGAGCTGCACCGATTCCAGGCACACCACCACCTGGTATCGGTGCCCGTGCACGTTCTCACATTTGCCGTGATAGCCCCGTAGCGCGTGGGCGGACTCGAAATGGCGACGGACGTTGACGCGGTACAAGGAAACGCCCCTTTCAGAGTTACAGAGATTGGGCGGCTGCATAATAGAGCACAAGGCCACTGGCTGCAAAACATGCGCGCCGAGATGCACATTTCCGAGTCGAGAGTTGTGTTCCGGGCCTCGCGCGCGGTATAATCGGCCGAACCGACAGGATGGAGGGCACGATGGGCGCATTTGAGATCGACCTGAACCGCTATCGAGTGGTGGACCTATCCTTTGAGGTGGTGCCGGGAGCCAGCCAAGATCGCTATTTCGAGATCGAGCCGGACCTGCTGGCCGATCGCGCGACCATGCATCACGTCCGCACCCATACCCATGTGGGCACCCATGTGGAAGTGGACGCGCACTTTTTCGAGGGTGGGCGCGATGTGACGGCCTATGACTTGGCGGCGTTCATGGGGCGCGCCGTGCTCCTAGACGTGCCTGATGCCACCGAGATGCCTCTGATGGTCCCCACGGTGCTCGACGAACTGCTAGGCGACATGATCCAGACGGGTGACATTGTCATCTGCCGCAATTCGGACCCGCATAGCCTCTCCGGCGCGGTGCCGCACCCCTCGTGGACGCCCGAGGGCGCCGCATGGCTGGTGCAGCACGCCGTCAAGATGGTGGGCATCGATCAGGCGTTCCGCCTGGGCGTGGATATCGAGGCCGGGAGAGATCTGCATCGCATCTACATGGGGGCGGGGGGCACGTTGGTAGAGTTCCTGGCCAACCTGGACGCGTTGCAGCGCGATGTGTTCTACTTTATGGCGTTGCCCTATCGCTGCGCCGTCATCGACAGCGGCTGGGCGCGCGCCATCGCCATCGAGGAGCGCTAGCGGAACCCGGGGCGGGCGCGGACCGTCCCAAGCGTAACGATTCCACAAGCAAGAGGAGCGGGGATGAGGGTATCGTTGCTCTACCCGGGCATCATCGGCAAGGGCTGGGCCAGCATCGGTCAGGGGATGGACTCGGGCTGGATCAGCCACGGGCTCGCCATCCTGGGCGCGTGCGCCAAACGAGCGGGCCACGAGGTCGACCTGCTGGATCTGCGGGCGTTGCGCGGCTGGCAGCACCTCCGCGAGGAGCTGGCGCAGCGTAGGCCCCAGGCACTGGCCGTCACCATCATGAGTGTGGACTATAACCCCGCCATGCAGGCACTGGAGATCGTCCGTGAGGTCGATCCGAGCATCGTCACCATGGTGGGCGGCGCCCATGTGAGCATCCAGCCGCAGGAGCTGGTGGATAGCCCCCTGGTCGATCACGTCTTTTTGGGTGAGGCCGAGGAGACTTTGGTGCAGGCACTGGGCGCCTTGGAGCGAGGCGAGCCTGTGCCCCGCCTGGTGCCAGGAACGCATCCCGATCTGGATGCGCTGCCCTTTGCCGATCGAGACCTCTTTTTGGACGAGTGGCGGCGGCAGGGCTTTGCCACCGATTCGCCCGAGGCGCCGTTCGCCGAAGAGCTGCCCGGCCCCTTTGTGACCGTGATCGCCGGGCGGGGTTGCGTCTACAACTGTAGCTATTGCCAGCCGGCCGAGCGGTGGGTCTTTGGCCGCAAGGTGCGTCGGCGCAGCGTGGCCAACATCATGGCCGAGCTGGAGCTGTTGCGGGATGCGTACCAGTTCAAGAGCCTCATGTTCCATGATGATTGCCTTACCGAGGATCGCGACTGGGTGGATGCGTTCTGCCGGGCCTATCGCGAGGCGGGATTCACCCAACCCTTTTTCTGCCAAAGCCGCGCCGATATCATCGTCAAGAACGAGGATATGGTGGCGCTCATGGCCGAGACGGGCCTGCGCGGCTATTTCATCGGGTTCGAGAGCGGCAGCGATCGGGTGCTGCGCTTTATCCGCAAGGGCACGACCCGCGCCCAGAACCTGGAGGCGGCCCGCATCTGCAAGCGCTATGGCATCTCCATCTGGGCCAACTATATGCTGGGCCTTCCCACTGAAACCAAGGCCGAGGTGCTGGAGACCGTCTCGATGCTCAAGCGCATCGACCCGGACTATTACTCGCCGGCGTTCTACACGCCGCATCCTGGCAGCGACCTGTACGACTATTGCGTGGAGCGAGGGCTTTCCCTGATCCGCGACCACGATAGCTACCGCCGCAATCCCGACGAGGCCAAGATCAAGGGCATCGACTATGCCTGGTTGGCCGAGGCGCTGGCGGACTCGCAGCGGCGGACGCCCTGGAACCAGGCGAGACGGACGATGGCGCGGTTCTGGCGTCGCTATGCTCGCCCCAAGCGGGCACTGGAAAAGGCCTGGGAGCTGCTGACGCGGCGAACGGCGCTGGCCAAAGGAGGGCACTGAATGCGCAGGCTTCTGGTAACGGGCGGAGCAGGCTTTATCGGATCCAACTTTTGCCGGCATGTGCTCTCCACCCATCCTGAGGATCGGGTCGTGGTCTATGACAAGCTGACCTATGCGGGCAATCTGGACAACCTCAAGGACGTGGCTGACGATCCCCGCTACGCCTTTGTCAAGGGCGATATCTGCGACGCCGAGCTGGTGCGCGCGACCATGCGCGAGCATGCCATCGACACGGTGGTGAACTTTGCCGCCGAGACGCACGTGGATCGGTCGTTGACCGATGCTGGCAGCTTTGTGGAGACCGACGTGCGCGGCACCTGGGTGCTGCTGGAGGCCGCCAAAGAGCTGGGTGTGCAGCGGTACCACCAGGTGAGCACCGACGAGGTCTATGGCCAGGTGCTGGAGGGCGCATCGGTGGAGACGGATCCGCTGGAGGCGCGCAGTCCCTATTCTGCCAGCAAGGCGGGCGGCGATCTGATGGTGCTGGCCTACCATGCCAGCTTTGGCTTGCCGGTGACCATCACGCGCGGCTCGAACAACATCGGGCCGTACCAGTACCCCGAAAAGGTGGTGCCGCTGTTCGTCACCAACGCCATCGACGACAAGCCGCTGCCCATCTATGGCGATGGCATGCAGATGCGTGATTACCAGTATGTGGTGGATCACTGCGAGGGGATCGACACCGTGCTGATCAAGGGCGAGATCGGCGAGATCTATAACCTGGGGACCGGCGCCTCCACCCGCAATATCGACATGGCGCGGGCCATCCTGCGCCTCTTGGGCAAGCCCGAGAGCCTCCTGCAGTGGGTCACCGATCGCCCGGGTCACGATCGCCGCTATGCCCTGGACGTGTCCAAGGTGGAGGCGCTGGGGTGGCGATCCCGCCACGGCTTTGACGAGGCCATCGCCAAGACGGTGCGTTGGTATGCGGACAACGAATGGTGGTGGCGGCCCATCACCTCGGGCGAGCACTATCGTAGCTACTATGACCGTTTGTATGGCGGGAGAGAGGTGCTCTCGCGCGGGTAGGCGGGCGTCAGCGAGCCTTGCGCCAGAGGACAGTCTG